>DASRDY010000086.1:0-59268 GCA_035652355.1 Blastocatellia bacterium | reverse complement strand
ATTCACTGCTAACGGTACGAAATATCCGGCCGGCTCATACATCATCAGGATGGATCAGCCTTATTCACGCATGGCAGACATGCTGATGGACACTCAGTATTTCAATTCGAACGATCCGCGACCATACGACGATACCGGTTGGACGATTGGCGCGATGCGCAACGTTAAGACTGTTCGCGTAACGGATCAAAGCATCCTCGAAGTTCCGATGACATTAATCGCTCAGGATGTCGTAATCAAAGGCGGCATCACCGGCTCAGCGTCAACTGCTGGATACATTATTAATCACAACACCGATAACACGCTGATGCCTCTTCGATTCCAATTGAAAGATCTCAAGATTGAAGCGGCCGAAGATTCATTTAAGATCGGCGACAAACAATTCAACGCGGGTTCGTTCATCATAAAGACAGAAGGTAATCCTTCAGACGTCAGAAAGAGAGTCGATGAGGCAGTGACCGCGGCCGGAGTTATGGCACTGGCCGTCGACGATCTGCCGAAAGTCAAAACCCACGAACTGGCCGTTCCAAGGATCGCTATCGTCCATACCTGGACCAACACTCAGAACGAAGGCTGGTATCGAATCGAGTTCGATCATTACAAGATTCCATATACTTATATCTCCGATCACACCCTCAGAGATACGCCGAATCTTCGAGACAAATTCGATGTGATCATCTTTCCGCCCGTGGGAGGCACTGCGCAGACAATCGTCAATGGTTCGTCACGTGTTGGAGGAAGCCCAATCCCGTGGAAACAGTCAGACCTGACACCGAATTACGGGTTAACGCCCGATCAAACTGACGATATGCGCGGCGGTATGGAATTGACCGGCGTCGCTAATCTCCAAAAATTTGTCCAAAGCGGCGGGTTATTCATCACCATCGGAAACATCGCTGAAATTCCGATTGACTATGGCATCACTGCCGGCGTCAGCGTTCAGCAATCACAGGCCTTGCAGGCACGGGGATCGGTCTTTAATGCTGTATTCGCCGACAGGAAGAGTCCAATAGCCTACGGTTATGACGAGACCGTTCCAGTCTACTTCAGCCAGGCACCGTTGCTTCAGGCCGGAGGTCCGGGCGGATTCGGCGGAGGTGGTGGCCGCGGTGCAGGTGGTGGCGGTGGTCGAGGCGGTGGCGGTGGTGCCGCAGGTGGTCCTGGCGGTGGGAGCGCCAATCGTCCGTCAGGCCGCGGCTCGCTCAACGATCCGGACACGGTCCAGGCAATGCCACAGCGCCCGACTTCACAAGGTACCCAAGCTGGCGGTGGTCGAGGTGGCGGCGCACTTCCGACACCCGACGAAAACGGTGGATTTGGCGGTGGAGCAAACGCACCTCGAAGTCGTGTCGTCCTGCGTTTTTCGCCTGACGTGAATAACCTGCTGATCAGCGGCGAGCTTGCGGGCGGAAATGAATTAGCCGGACGACCAGCAGTGGTCGACGTTCCTGTTGGACAAGGTCACGTCGTGATGTTCGCCAATAATCCAATGTGGCGACACCAGACTCAGGGCAGCTTCTTCCTGCTCTTTAATGCTGCATTAAATTACAACAATCTTGGCGCAGGGCAACCAGAGCGACCTCAAAGACGCCAGGATGGCGAGTTGGAAAATAACGATCAAACTGATCACAATAACTAGAGCCGATCAATCCGGGCGGCCAATCTGGCCGCCCACTCTTTCCGCTCCGCTGTTCTACATTGAAACAAATTCGATGGAATTCCGCATAATTGGTGAAGTATTCCCGCCAAGGGGAAAACACCCTATTGCAAGTCAGACTGCCACTTTGGTAAATCATAACCCAGAGTTTTGCTGCATACTGCGCAAGCTTCTAACGTCCAGGATATAAATTTCAACTCAGGAAAGATGCTGACGCCTTTAAAGATCTGCTTCTAAATGATCTTGTGTCGCAATTATGTGGATAAACCTTTTTCTCCCTGCTTTTCTAATTCATAACGACGATAACACAACAGAAGAAACGTAAAAGATTCTTAGAAAGGAAATCTTCATGTCCCCGTTTCAAACAACAACAATAAGTAAGGCGAGCAACTTTATCGATTTTTACGCGGAAGCTAAATTGTGCCTGAGCCCAACGGAGCGCCGCATGATTACCGAAATCGAAGACGAGTTGATGCAACTGGATTCAATCACCGACGAGGCTCAGGGAATGTGGGAGCACATCCTGAATCGGTTATGCAACGTGGCCAAGAACAAAGGGATTCCAATTCCAATGGACTTTCCCACGGTCAAAAATGGGATGACAACGGAAGCTTCGCTCGATTGGTATTGCGTCGAAATGTTTTAGTTTTTTGTCGTACACAGTATCACCTCCAGCTCCCAAATCGTGGGCGACTGGGTTGACTGACATCTAAAACGACAAGCCCCTATAAAACAGATCGTAGCCGAAATTTTCCTCTCGTCGATAGGCTGGCATATCTTTATCTTTACAGAAAACTAACTCTGAAGTGTCGTGCGCCTGATCTACCAGAAGAGCATCGCCGCTCTTTATTTGCTTACTCGCGATAAGATTTGCGAACGGCAACACCAGATGCCGCTCGATGCTGCGCTTCAAATGTCGTGCGCCGTATCTGATATCCAGTCCATCAGTCAATAAAAGTCGCTTGGCCGAATCTGTACACCGGAAAGAGAATTTACACTCGCTGGATCGATTGATGCGAATCTGCAGCAGACGCAGTTCTATCTCCAGGATTTCTCTGAGCTGGCTTTCCTGAAGCGATTTGAAAACCACTATTTGATCTATTCTGTTCATGAACTCAGGCGTAAATTTTCTGGCCGCCGATTGCACAGCAGTACTTTGAAGTTTCTTTTGTACGTTAGCCGTCAATGCGCCCTTAATTGCCCCGGGCGAAAAACCAATTCCCTTTGACACAAATTCGGCCATTTCCCGCGCACCAAGATTGCTGGTCAAAAAAATCAGGCAACGCGAAAAATCGACGCGCTGATTAGTTCCGAGGGTTAGCGTTGCTTTGTCAAAAATACCAAGAAGTAATTGCCACAGTGTGTCACTGGATTTTTCTATTTCGTCAAAGAGAAGCAGTGTCAGTTTGGTTTCCGGAGCGTGAAATCGGTTTAGGTTTTCCTGGGTTAACAACGGCGCCGTTTCAGAGTGGCCAAGATAGCCAGGTGGCGAGCCGATCAACTTAGCGATTTCGTGTCCTTGCTGGTATTCAGCGCAATCGATTTTGATCATTGCTCGAGGATTTTGAAACAGAACCTCAGCGGCAGCCTCGACGACGCGTGTTTTTCCTGATCCGGTCGGTCCTAAAAATAGAAGGACGCCCACTGGCCGACCCGCCTGCGACAGACCTGCCTGGTGAATCTGGTAGAAACGAGCAACTTGCCTCACGGCATCATCCTGCCCAACAATCCTGGCAAAAAGCTGCTGCTCAAACGCTTCAGTCCGTGGACTGCGCATTTCCGGATTCAAACTGACTGCCCCAGCGCCAGTAATTGGAGACATAACACCCCTCCGTATGCTCTGTTTCAAACTGCGATCTGAAAAACACTGTGCGATTTTCGCACTGTTTTAGCTGGTCAGACGCGGCTAAATGGTGAAGGTGCAAACTATATTCCGCCATCGCGTAGATCGGTTTTTTGGCGTACTCATCAGGTTGGAATTAGAAGGAAGCCAAAGAAGACGCAGCGAAGCGGGGACACGGAGAAGCGGAGAAAAGTCTCCGCTTCTCCGTGTCCCCGCTTCTTCTTGAAGTATTTACAGCGAGCTGACGCGCTGCGTGAATTCGCTGGCCTTGTAACCAGTTACTTTCTTAAAACAACGCGAAAAATAATGACTGTCTGAAAACCCTACCGAATACGCAACCTGTTTAATACTGTATTTGTGTGTAGCCAGCATGCGTTTCGCTTCTTCAATTCTGGTTTGCTGCAGTAACTGTCTGAAGCTGATTCCCACTTCATGATTAAGGATTCTGGAAAGCTGCGCCGCGCTGACGGGCAATTGGTCGGCTACTTTTTCAAGATTGAGATCCGGATCAGAGTATTGCGACGTTATTACGCGGATCGCTTCTTTAACTATCTCTGAATTTTGCGGTTTTTCCATGCAGGCGCACGGTTCGATCGGCAGCAGCCCCCGAACAGTTCGGATTGTTTCCAGGTCCTGCTCAGTCGCCTGACTGCTCAACAGGAATTCGCCCAGAACTTTCTCTGTCTTTTCACCCATTCCTTCGACCTGCTGTTTGCGTAACAACAGCATCGGTGTTTCGGGATATATTCGCCTGAGCTCGCTAATAAACATGCGACGAACCGGAAAACGACTGATGCCGACTACTATCAACGATATCTTCTCGTTGCCCGTATTCAGCTTTTCGTTTTCCTGCGAAGTGACTGATATCAGTTGCGCGTGGGGTGCTTCGCTCAGCGCTTTTACCACGTGCGGACAACAATCAATTGCAAAAACCCGAAGCAGATTCCCTGTTTCCGGTTCTTTCAATTCAATTGTGTTCTGCTGATGTGCCTGAAGGGCGTCCGAAGGAGAATTTTGCTCCCTCATATCGGTTTCCGCTGCCTGATGATCGGTAATAACGTTTTCCATAAAACTCCTAACGTTTCGTTACAATAATCATTGGGGCAAAACCCTCGAATGATTAAATGTTGCAAATTCCATACCCGTATGGGGGAATAACCTGTTCGCCAAAGACTTTAGCGAACCCTGACCACGACCGAACCGTTGGTGATCTTAGAAACGAGCAGAGCATTTAATTGCAATTTCGGTACAACTGAGTGGGATATTATGGGTCAGCGGCGTTTATAAAGGTTTTACCAACTTTAATTCTGATTATTCCACTGCGTCACCCATCTTTCGTGACTGAGGGACTCTTTCAGCGAATTCTCGAGTTCAAGAGCTGTTCGAAAGAACATATCCACCGATAGGCGTTAACTGCACGGGTTTCAGAGGATTACACCAGTGGCCGGGAAAGTCGTGGTACTAATCTGCACGACGGTATACGTCTGCGATACGTACACCAAAATGCTTAAGAGTACAGTTTTGGTGGTGGATTTTTCCTGCCTTCGTGAATTTTTCCAACAAATACCACAACTACAACAGATGATTGACTTACCTATGGCCATTTAAAATATTCACGCAATCCTCGAGTCCTCGTGGTCGATCACGGTGGTTGGGACTGGCGAAGCGTGATGGATCACCATTTTCCACTGGCCATCTATCCGCCGAAATATGTTTGTCGATTGTGCCGCCGCCACACCCATTTCGGCTTCAGAGATGGTGGTAATATTCTCAGTACACGTAACCCAGGCGAGATTTCCGTCAGAAAATGACGAAATGTCGGTGATTACGAACTTCATTGTAGTGTCAGTCTCAAAAATATCGCGCCAGCTCTTTCGCACTTCCTCCCAGCCGACCAGCATCGCCCAGCCAGGATGCACGCAACGGACGTGATCGTCGTGCGACCAGATGGCTTCCATCGCGGTGAGGTCGTTTTGTTCAAGAGCGCGGTAAAACCGCTCATTGAGATCAAGGACATCTTTTGCGGAAATCATGGAAGCCATAATAATCAATTGAGCTTCGTCTGCAATCTCCGAATACCTTTCAAGGCAAGTGTATAGCGAGGCTCGATTTCGGCTGCCTTCGAATAATACTTAATTGCTTTCAGCAAGTCATACTTGTGTTCAAATACGCGACCCAGATTAAAGTAGGCAAAGTGATAGTTATCATAACGCTCGGCCTTCGTTGCGCGTTCCAGCCACGGAATAGCCTCGTCGTGCTGACCTTTTTCGATCAAATATGCGCCAATATCGTTATATGGATTGCCAAAGCTGGGATCGACCTCAATGGCCTTATAACATTCCTGAATGGCTTCATCCAGCCGGCCCATCATGCTGTATGTCCAGCCCCGAAAGGTATATGCCTCTGCAGTAGGATAGGCGTCAATCGATTTGGAGTACAAGAGCACCGCCGTATCTAATTGGCCGGCCATTTGAAGTTTATAGGCCGATTCAAAATATCCTATAGCCTTCTCGTGGCGCTCTGATTCCGAGGTTAATTCCAATTCGCTCATACCTGCCCTGTGCTCCGTCGGGGGTCATATCTTCAAGTGTATCGGACACAAGCTGATTGATCGATAGAGCGATTATAAACCGCCATGATAGTGGAAGGAAAGTAAGGGAATACCCTTAGTTGCGCAATGCCCTGCCAGAAAATGAATTTGACTGAGTCCGATTTTCAAACGCTGGATGACCATTAACAAATACAGAGTCGATGCCGACGGGGAATTGAGCAGGCTCCTCATAAGTGGCCTTATCAATGACGGTCCTCGGATCCAGGACCACCAGATCGGCTTTCATTCCGGCGCGAACGAGTCCGCGGTCGCTGAGCCCGAGCAACGACGCCGCCAATCCGGTCATTCGATGAACGGCATCTGTAAAGGTGATCGTGTTGAGCTCGCGAGCATACCGTCCCAAAACTCTTGGAAATGCGCCATAGACGCGAGGATGCGGTTTCGCCCCCAGCAGACCATCCGTGCAGATCGATGTGAACGGCATTCGCAGGAAACGCTGCACAACTTCTTCGCACTGGCTGAAAGCTACCATTGATCCCGCCATTTTTTCTTTTTGCAGAAAGTCAAAGGCGAACTCTATTGGTTCGGCATTGTATTCCGCGCCAAGATCGGAAAGGTTTCTACCAATGCAGGAACGATGCTCATCCAGCTTGGCATCGGTGATAAAGATGCCTTCCGGACCGGAGAACTTATAAAAGTTGTCCCATTCACAAGGACCGGTTTCCAGCATCTCTTCGCGCATTTTCTGACGCAGAGTTTTTGACGAGAGCCTTTCCAGCGCTTTTTCAACGCCACCTGAATGTACCCAAGGAGGTAATACGGCCGACAACAAAGTACTGCCAGCAAGATACGGATACTGATCGCAGCTCAATTTCCCGCCTGAATCGACGAAGCGCTCCATTTGCGCAACGATATCATTAAGTTTTGACCAGTTATTTCGTCCGGCAATCTTTACATGCGAGACATGCAGGTGAACGCCGGAAGCTCGGGATATGTCCATTACCTCTTCCAGTCCGCGTTCGATGAAATCGCTCTCGCTGCGCATATGTACGACGAAGAATCGACCGGCTGCGGCGACCGGACGGCAGAGCTCGATCAGTTCTTCCTTTGTGCCGTAACAACAAGGCGGATAAATCAATCCGGTAGAGATTCCGGCCGCTCCTTCTACCAGGGATTTCTCGACCAGCTTAACCATCTCTTTGACTTCGGACTCCGTTGCCGGTCGGTCGTCAGGTCCGATCACGCAGTCTCTGACAGCGCCGTGCGGGATCAACGTCATAACGTTGGTTGCAGTCTTTCCATCCAGAGCCGAAAGGTATTCGCCAATCGAATTCCAACGCCATTCAATCCGCGGATCGCCCAGAAGCCCGGCCAGTGCTGCTCTCCGCGATAATCGTCTGTCGCTTAAAACTGGAGCCACAGAGATTCCATCTTGTCCCAAAACTTCTGTTGTTACTCCTTGTCGAATCTTCTGCGGTATCTGTGGATCGACAAACAGCTTCAGGTCCGAGTGGCTATGCATATCAATGAAGCCTGGGGTGATGGTTTTGCCAGAGCAATCGATCGCCCTACTGCTTTCATTGCTGATATTGAGACCAACATCAGCGATCCTATCGCCTTCGATCAACAAATCAGCCTTAAAGGCCGGTGAACCGCTGCCATCAATAACTTCGCCGCCACGCAAAAGAATTCTTTCGGCCATATTCCCCATATTGTAGGGGCAGGGCTCGTCCCTGCCCGGATCGTGCGAAGCACGATGAAATGTTTGGCTAATAGCGATTTAATTGCCTGCGGCAATCCGGGCAGGGACGAGCCCTGCCCCTACAGTTTTGACCAAAGACGATCCGCTTGTTCTCTGGCCTCTCTGTATGCCCTTTCGACATCAACGGAAACGAAGCGCCGTTTTCGCATTATCCATTTACCACCAATCATCACTGAATCGATCAAAGCTGACGACCAGCCGAAAACCACGTGCCACGGCAGATTTTCAGACGTCAACGGCGTCGGCGAATCGTAATCCAGTACAATCAAATCTGCAGGAGCGCCAACCTCGATCTTTCCAATCGGCTGATCGAATATCGCCGCAGCCAGTCTGTGATTATTTGCAAGTATTCGCAAATAAGTTGTCGCGTCTGAACCGGTCTCCTCGTGACCACGATAATAAGCAGTTTTCAGTTCCTCCAGCATATCAGCGCCGATGCCGTCCGTCCCCAGAGTCGCGGATTTGTTGAAAGCCTCGACCTGTGCCCGGCCAACCCGGTTGTTCATATTCGATCTTGGGTTATGAACCATCCACGCTCCTGCTTCTATAATAGCTGCGCGATCTACCGCACCCAGGCCAACACAATGTGCCAGGATCGATTTTGAATTGAGCAATCCCGCGCGACGAAGTCGCTCTGTCACCAGCACGCTGAAATACATTTGCGATTCGTAAGGATCGGTTCCGTCCTCTGCCAAATGAATGTGCACACCACAGTCAAACTTTGCGGCCAGGTGGCCGCATCGTTCCATTGTCGGATCGCTCAATGTAAACGGAGCGTGCGCACCGACCATAGCTTTTGAAAGAGGAGGTCGTTTCGTTTCAAGAAAATCATTGGACTCTTTCAACATTTCGTGGAGCGCAAGGTCTCCACCACGATCCGTGATCTCGTAGCAGACCACTCGTCGCAATCCGACATTTTCCAACACATTGTCGATTGCGGAGAGCGATCCACGAATAAATCCGGGCGACGAATGGTGATCAATCAAAGTCGTAGTTCCGGCTTTAACCGCCTCTATAGCTCCGACCAGGGCAGATGCCCGAATCATCGGTTCGTCAAGAGCCGCATCCAGTTTCCACCAGACCTTTTCTAATATTTGTTTAAAGTCCGTGGGTGGCGTTTCCGGTCCCGGCATTCCTCGCGCCAGCGCTGAATAAAGATGGGTATGTGCACAAACAAATCCTGGAAGGAGCAGTCTCCCTTTAAGATCGTAATTCCCTTTTTGATTTTTTGCATTTATAGCCGGCGCAACGGCCGTGATCTTGCCACCTTCGATCTGAAGATCGGCCTTGAATACCTTCTGCGGATCGAACGTTACACAAGTTGCGTTTTTCAGCAGCATACTATTCGCAGATTATCTCAGCTTTTCGGAAATGCTTCTATGTTTTTGCTGCGCATCGTCTAAATCAATCGTCAGAAGCTGGCCGTTGTCAACGACCACCCTGCCATTAACGATCAACGTAGATACTCGCGTCGACTGGCAAAACAACAACGCCGCGACAGGATCCCAATTACCGCTGAACCCAACATCTGAGAGATCAAATATCGCTATGTCCGCAGCTTTGCCGACCTCGATGCTTCCGATATCATCTCGACCGAGACATTGTGCGCCGCCTACTGTCGCGAGGCGCAGCGCATCGATCGCCGTCATTGCATCTGCGCCGTGTTTGACTCGCGTCAGCAGCATTGCCTGGCGTGCTTCGCCCAGCATATGCGACGAATCGTTTGACGCGCTGCCGTCAACGCCAAGCCCGACATATGCGCCAGCTTTAAATAAGTCATTGACTCGCGCGAAACCAGAGCCCAGCCTCATGTTCGACGATGGACAATGTGCAATCCCCATGTGGTGATGCCCGAGCCGCTTCACCTCTTCGTCATCAAAAAATATTCCATGCCCAAGCCAAACATCGCCTGACATCCAATCATTGTCTTCAAGATAATCGACCGGTCTTCGGCCGAACAACTCCAAACAGTACTGTTCCTCGTCTTTCGTTTCCGCCAGATGAGTGTGAAGCCGGACACCGAGTTTCCGCGCAAGGTCGGCCGTCTTCTTCATTAATCCTTGAGTCACAGAAAAAGGCGAACACGGCGCAAGCGCGATTCGCGTCATCGCTCCTGGATTCGGATCGTGATACTGCTTTACCACGCGTTCTGAATCGGCGAGAATTTCGTCTTCGTCCTGAACAACGGAATCCGGTGGCAGTCCACCATCCTTCTCACTCAAACTCATACTGCCGCGTGTAGGATGAAACCGCATTCCAATCTGACGACCAGCCTCGATCTGCGCGTCCAGTATCTTGCCTGTCCCTTTAGGAAACAAATACTGATGATCCGTTGTGGTCGTGCATCCAGACAGCATCATCTCTGACATTGCGATCAGCGCGCCGTAATAGAACCCTTCATCGCCAATTTTCGCCCAGATGGGGTAAAGACGTTTCAGCCAATCAAACAGCTTTGCATTCTGTACCGAAGGTACTGCGCGAGTAAGTGTCTGGTACATGTGATGATGAGTGTTCACCAACCCCGGCAGAAGGACTTTGCCGCTGGCATCTATAACGTTTGCGCCATCAATTAAGTCTTTATCCGGGTCGCCGCTGCCGACCGCAGCAATTTGTGTATCTTTGATTACAACATAGCCGCCGTCGATCCGCATTGACGATGGGTTCATCGTTAGAATCGATGCAGCGTTCTTTATTATGGTTCTCATCATCGATTAATATAATCTTTTACCGATTCGATGTCAGGAGAGATTATAGGAAGAGGCGAAATTCGGCCCAGCACGCTCTTAATATCTTTCAGACCGTTTCCCGTAATTACGATAGCGACGTTATCGCGAGAGTTGAATTGCCCTGAGTCCGCCAGCTTCAAAAATCCTGCGAATGCCGCTGCCGCGGCGGGCTCGGCAAAGACTGCGCCGCGTTGCGCCAGGAGAGTTTGCGCAGCCGATATTTGATCGTCGCTGACCGCAATGGCTTTTCCGTCGGAGTCTCGCAGAGCTTTTAACGCGGCCGTTGCATCTCGCGGAAATCCAACCGCAATGCTATCAGCAAAGGTATTTGTCGACACCGGCTTTATCGGCGAGGCGTTATTGAAAGCAGTTACCAAAGGCATCGCTCCTTCCGCCTGCACGCCGATCAATTTAGGAATTCGATCAATAAACCCGACCTCAAACAAATCGCGAAAGCCTTTGTGCAGACCGCTGACGATATTTCCGTCGCCCATTGAAACGACCACATAATCGGGTACGGACCAATTCAACTGTTCAGCGATTTCAAACGCGGCCGTTTTCTTACCCTCGCGAGTAAATGGATTGAAACCTGTATTGCGCGAGTACCAGCCGAACTCTTCTGAAGCTTTTATGCAAAGATCGAACGCTTCGTCGTAAGTCCCGTCAATCGCCAGCACTTTGGCTCCGAAGACGAGCAGTTGAGCAATCTTGGCTTCCGGCGCGGTTTTCGGGACGAAAATATACGACGGCATTCCAATGCTGGCGCATATGCATGCGAGCGAAGATGCGGCATTTCCGGTTGAAGCGCAGGCGATGAATTTCGCTTTGGCTTCCTGAGCTTTGACGACTGCAACGGCGCTTGCACGATCTTTAAAAGACGCGGAAGGATTTCGGCCGTCGTCTTTAATGAACAGATTGCCGATTCCAAAATCTTTCGCCCAATCTTCATAGGAGTAAAGTGGAGTCCAACCAATTTGAACACGTGGCACCGCCACACTCTCATCAATCGGCAAGAGAGCTTTGTAACGCCAAATGGATCGATCAGGATTTTGTGAAAGGGTTTCGCGCGAGAAAAGATTTTTTATTTTAACGTAATCGTATACGACATCTTGATTCCCGCCGCATTTTGGACAAGTGTACGCGGTCGCACTCAACTCGCTCTCGTTTAGACACTCTATACATTTTAGACCGGTGGCGTTCATTAATTATGTAGGGGCAGGGCTCGTCCCTGCCCGGATCGTGCGAAGCACGATGAAATCGGCCGGTAATGAAACGTTTAATTGCCTGCGGCAATCCGGGCAGGGACGAGCCCTGCCCCTACAGCTTTATTCGTTTCGTCCGTCGAAATTAATCGATGATTTCCCAACTGCCCTGGTATTTATTAAGCTGCTCCGTCGTATATTCATCCATCGGATGATCGCGCTCAGGTGATTCAACGTGTTTCGGTGAACCACAAAGCTCCGTCGAAAAATACCGCTGGCCTGAATCTGTGATCATCGTTACTATGAGTTTCATCTCCGGGTGTCTCTTAGCCAGCTTCAGGGCAGCCACAACGTTTGCTCCTGATGAGATCCCACAAAAGATGCCCTCTTCTTTCGCTAGTCGTCGCGCCATTGAGAGGGCTTCGTCTGAAGTCACAGTAATAACACCGTTCAATATGCTGACATCCAGATCGCGCGGGACAAATCCATCGCCAATCCCTTCGATCTTGTGCTCGCCCCATTCTCTTCTCGAAAGCAATGGGCACTCTGCCGGTTCTGCCGCATACAGTTTCACGTTCTTGTCGTGCTCGCGGATGTATCGGCCAATGCCCGTCAACTGACCGCCCGTTCCCTGAGTCGCCACATATGCATCCAGTTCACCCGACGTCTGCTCCCAGATTTCCGGACCTGTAGTGTGGTAGTGCGCTTCGATGTTGTCCGGGTTGTCAAATTGCGAAGGCACCCAGTATTTGCTCGGATCTTTGCTGCGAATCTCTTCCAGTTTTTGCAGAGCAAGATCAACGTCCGATTCTCCGCCAGGTGTGTAGGCCATCTCTGTGCCGTAGGCGACATCCATCTTTTTGCGCTCTTCGCTCATACCTTCTGGCATCACGATGATGCATTTGTAGCCCTTGACGGCTGCCACAAATGAACACGCTATACCCGCGTTGCCTGTCGAGCATTCCAGCACAGTCATTCCCGGTCGCAAATCGCCGCGTTCTTCCGCGCGCGTAAACATGTTGTAATAAATTCGGTCTTTGAGACTGCCGGACGGGCTGAAGTACTCGACTTTAACCAGAATCTCAGCGCCGTTGCCAGCCACGCGATTTAGTCGAATTAGCGGCGTCCGCCCGATCGTTTCAAAAATACTGTTAGCGTAACGCTGATTTGCAGACCAGTTGATAGACATCGATTCCTCCGTCTTGTCGTCAGGGATTCGCACAGTTTACATAGGCAAAGATTGAAGTCAACGAATCATGAGTTATCAACATCGGTTATCAGCGCTGCTTTGCCTGACGCATGATCAATTCGACTATTTTCGCAGGCGACTTTTTTGTCGTCTTTATAAAGACCTGTGATTCTGCGTACAGCGGCTCTCGAAGCGATAATAAATCCTTCAATTCCTCCATAGCTCGCGGTCGTCCCTGCATGGCGCGCGTGTCTCCCTGTTTGTGCATTCGCCGCATGAATTCTTCTGGCGTAGCGTGAAGCCACACGGTAAAACACCGCTGTTTGATCATTTCCCAACTCTCCTGGTCTGTCACAATCGAACCACCAGGAGCAAGCACACAACCATCAGAAGATGAAAACAACTTCAACAGAGCCTGCCGTTCCAGCCGCCGATAGTAACCTTCTCCGTGCGTGGTGAATATTTCGCCGAGCGGCATTGTGGCAGCCTCTTCGATCCATTTGTCCAATTCGACAAATTCCGTCTTGAGCCCTTTCGCCAGCATTGGACCTACAGTCGATTTGCCTGCTCCGCGCAAACCGATCAAGGCTATGAATCGCGGCAGTGCTGTTTTGTGGTTTCTTTCATCCAGCCATTGATTCAGTTCCTGTAACTGGTCATCGGCGCATTCGGACAACAGTCGCCATGTCCTTGCCCGAACTGAGTGATCGCCGGGAGGCGGCGGAATAATCTCTATCAATGGCTTCGACAGCGCAGCGGCAACCCTGGCCAAACCGGCTATTGAAATATTCCCTTCCCCCGATTCCAGTTGATTGATAAATCTGGGCGACAACGACGATTTGGCGGCAAACTGTTTTACCGTCAAATTTTCAGCCAACCGCAATGCCCGGACATGAGTGCCAATATGGTTCAGTAGTGCGTTTTTCTCCGATTGATTCTTCATTTTGATCTGCGCACTTTGGTAACTCACCCCGCTGAGCCACTTTCAGGTGGCTTTCCCGAAGGGCCACCAGACAGGCTGTTTTACAGCCGGGTAATTGCGACCGATCTTCTTCATAGGGCGCTTTAGCGTCCTTGTGAGCTTGCTTTAGCAATTACAATGGCTAAAGCGACAAACGGAAGCACGCTGAAGCGCGCTAAACACCACAGCGGACCGGTCAACCCGCTCCTAAAGGAGCGGTCTAGTAACCCTTCGGGAAAGCCTCGTGAACGAGGCTTCGGAAACCGCCGCCAGAGGTTTGGCCCAAAATATCGTCGCCTTGACATCGTCACACTGCGCAGTATAATGCGCTTGCGTGCAAATGCAACAGGTAATATATTGCGCATGCAATTATGCAAAAAGCTCACATTCAATTCAATGTAAATGGCGAAACGGCAGAGGTCGCTTTTGCGCCGCACAAAACCCTTCTCGAAGTTTTGCGCGAAGATATGGGATTGACCGGCACAAAACACGGCTGTGAGCTCGGCGAATGCGGCACCTGCACGGTGCTTGTCGATGGGCTTCCCGTTCTGTCCTGCTTAATGCTTGGTCTTGATGCTGAAGATCGCGAAATCACAACCGTTGAAGGAATGGCCGAAGGCGGCAAACTCCATCCGCTTCAGGAAACCTTCGCCGATCTTGGCGCTGCACAATGCGGCTATTGCACTCCCGGTTTCCTGCTTACAGCGAAAGAACTGCTGAAGGAAAACCCAGCACCCACTCGTGACGAAATACGCGAGGCATTAGCAGGTAATCTCTGTCGATGCACCGGCTACATCAAGATCTACGAAGCGGTCGAGCTTGCCGCAGCCAGGTTGCGCGACGAAGATGTTGAAGTTGCCGCGGAGGTGCTCTATGGCTGCGAATAAGAAAGATTTGAAAGTCGTAGGCAAGCCATTCCGCAAAGTTGACGCGCGCTCCAAGTGCGTCGGGCAGACAAAATTCGCCGACGACGTCATTCTTCCGCGAATGCTGTTTGCAAAACTTTTGCGAAGCCACGTTCCACACGCATTGATCAAGAGCATCGATGTTTCCGGTGCTTTGAAACTTCCCGGAGTCATCGCAGTCATTACCGGTAAAGACGTGCCGATTCCCTACGGGATTCTTCCTGTCAGTCAGGATGAACACGCACTGTGCATCGATAAGGTTCGATTTATCGGCGATCCCGTTGCCGCAGTTGCTGCGATTGACGAAGACACAGCGTTTGACGCTCTCGATCTAATCAAAGTCGAATACGAACCTTTGGACACAATCGCCAATGTCGATGAAGCAATCAGGAAAGTCGAGCCGCGAATTCAGGAATATGGCGATGGCGGCAACATCCATAAAAAAGTTCATCTGGAGTTCGGCGACATTGCCGCCGGTTTTGCCGAAGCAGATCTAATTCGCGAAGACATCTTCTTTTACGAAGGCAACACCCACCTGCCGATGGAACAGCACGCCGCGGTCGCTCAATTCGATGCGGACGACAAACTGACTTTGTGGAGCTCTACACAAACTCCGCATTATGTTCATCGAGCGATGGCCAAAGTCCTGGAAATGCCTCCAAGCCACGTTCGTATTATAGCGACACCGAACGGCGGCGGTTTTGGCGGCAAGAGCGATCCGTTCAATCACGAGATCGTAGTTGCTAAGTTGGCACAGGTCACCGGACGCCCGGTAAAGATCGCTCTGACGCGAGAGGAAGTCTTCTACTGCCATCGGGGTCGCCACCCTGTTCTGATGAAGGTGAAGACCGGTGTAAAAAAAGACGGCTCGATCACGGCAATGGATTTCCAGTCGTTCCTGGATGGCGGAGCCTATGGCAGTTACGGCGTCGCCTCGACCTTCTATACCGGAGCGCTCCAGACGGTCACCTATGAAATTCCGCGCTATCGTTTTCGCGGGCTTCGCGCATTTACAAACAAACCGCCGTGCGGACCGAAACGCGGGCACGGGACTCCGCAACCAAGATACGCTCTGGAAATTCACATCGACAAAATAGCGGAAGAGCTTGGACTGGATCCAGCGGAAATGCGACTGAAACATCTTGTTCCGCCGCATTCGCTCACCGCAAATTATCTGCGGATCGGCAGCATGGGTCTTGGCGCTTGTATAGACAAAGTCGTCGAGGCTTCGGACTGGAAAAACAAGTTTCGCAAACTCCCTTATGGTCGCGGCATCGGCCTGGCTTGCGGTTCTTATCTTTCGGGCGCAGGGCTGCCGATTTACTGGAACAGCATGCCGCATTCTGGCGTGCAGCTTCGTCTTGATCGCCAAGGCGGAGTCTGCGTGATGTGCGGGTCAACCGATATTGGTCAAGGTTCGGATTCGATCCTTGCCTATATTGTTGCTGAAGTTTTAGGTATCGATCCGTTTGATATTAGAGTCGTAACCGCAGATACCGATTTGACTCCAGTCGATCTCGGCAGTTATTCCAGTCGCGTCACTTTGATGACTGGAAATGCCGCGCTGCAAGCCGCAGAACGCGCGCGCGAATTATTGACAACAGCAGTCGCGGAAAAATTGAAAGTGCCAGCCTCCAACATTGCATTTGCCGATAGACGAGCGTTCGATGTCGAAAATCCTGACAACGGAGTCACGTTCGCTCAGGCAGTTCAACTGGCCGAAGCGAAGTACGGCACGATTGGAACAGTTGGCTCATATACGCCACCCGCATCTGCTGCGAAATTCAAAGGAGGCGGTGTCGGTCCTTCTCCTGCGTACAGTTACTCGGCGGGAGTTGCCGAAGTGAACGTCGATCCTGAAACCGGCATCGTCATAGTCGAGCGCATCTGGATGGCGCACGATGTGGGCAAATCGATCAACCCTGTTCTGGTGATGGGGCAGGTCGAGGGCAGCGTCTACATGGGTCTGGGCGAGGCTTTGATGGAAGAGATGACCTATCGCGCAAATCGGAACGTCGTTCACAAATTCCCATCGCTGCTGGAATACAAGAGTCCTACAACACTGGAAATGTGCGACGTCAAAACGTTCCTGATCGAAGACCCCGATCCAAACGGGCCGTATGGAGCAAAAGAAGTTGGTCAGGGTCCGTTGTTGCCGATTCCGCCAGTGATTGCAAACGCCGTGTACGACGCGGTTGGTGTTCGGGTCGACGAAGTGCCGATCACGCCGGACAAGGTTTTGGCTGCGATTCGCGCAAAAGAACGAGGTAAAGATGGTCGGTATGGTCCGAGCTCCGTTCCGAATATAGATTGGCCGGAACCATTGCGTGTCGCGACACCCGATGAAGGCGGCGACGGTAAAGAAGTACCGCGCGAGCTGGTTCACGCACGAGAGTAGTGGCGCATTCATCCCGATTGCGCTAGCCGGTGAACGCGGTAGATTGAAAAAACCTGTGAGCTCGACGAGGGGGCGCAATCGGGACGAATGCGCCACGAAATTTATGATGAGATTGCCTAAATTTACGTATCAGGTTCCGCGAACGGTCGCTGACGCTGTTCGCATGATTGCAGACGCGGGACCAGAAGGAATGTTCGTTGCCGGCGGAACGGACCTCTATCCAAATATGAAACGCCGTCAGCAAACACCGAAATTCGTCATCTCAGTTATGCGACTTGCAGAGATGCACGCCATTACCGGCGACGAGAAATCCGGCGTCATCATTGGCGGCAGTGTTACCCTGACAGAGATTTGCAAAAACAAAACCATTCAACAGGTCTATCCAGTTGTCGCTCAGGCGGCAAAGCTGATCTCCACTCCGCTCTTGCGCAACATGGGGACGATCGGCGGCAACCTGCTGCTGGACACTCGATGCAACTACTACGACCAGAACTACGAATGGCGCAAAGGCATCAACTTCTGCATGAAAAAAGATGGGGATGTCTGCTGGGTCGCCCCGGGCAGCTCGAAATGCTGGGCGGTTCAATCTTCAGACCTCGCGCCGGTGATGGTTGCTCTCGATGCAAAACTGAAATTCGTTTCAATTGACGGTGAACGCGTCGTGAGGGCCAGCGATCTCTACAACAACGACGGCATCAATTATCTGAACAAACGCCGTGACGAGATGCTGACATCAATTCATTTGCCGCCAATGAATGGACTGAAGGCTACTTATCACAAGCTGCGTCGTCGTGGCTCTTTCGATTTTCCTGTTCTTGGCGTAGCGGCTGCGGTGAAGGTTGCCAACGGAGGCACAATCGAAAACGCTCGCGTAGTGCTTGGCGGCGTTGCGCCCGCTCCAATAGAGGTGGGTGACGCAGCCGCACAATTGACCGGTCAACCGTTCAACGCGGATCGAATAGCCGCGGCGGCAGAGGCTTGCTACATCAAAGCCCGACCATTGGACAACACAGATTTCGTGATGGGATGGCGCAAACAGATGGCTCGTCCGTTTACTATCCAGGCGTTGAAAGAACTATGGCAGCTTAACAAGACTGAGTAGGCGGCTGCGGCTAAATGACTTCAGCCGTATCCTTCAGGAATCGTTATTTACCCAAATTGAGTTAGTTTAGGCCGGTTTCCAACCGCGCATTCGGCGATTGGCGGCTATGCCGTTTTGACGCGCCGGAAGGGCAAGCCTTTCCGCACATCAAAGCGGCATAGCCGCCGGAATCATGCAATCAATGTCCGCAGCGTGGTAAACGTTCGAAGGCGAGGGCAGAGCTTCGCTGGTCAGCCACTTAATCGAAGCCAGTAACATCTCGTGATCGACAGGTTTTTGGAGAACAATGGACGCGCCAGCCGATTGAGCCTCATCGACAGGCTTTCCGCAGAACGCAGTCATAACAATAATGGGAAGATCGGGATTACTCGTGTTATGTCGAACGTGTTCAATCAATTCGATACCTGACACGTGAGGCATATTTAGATCGGTCACAAGAACATTCGGAGTATACTGATCCAGAATCCTGATCGCCTCTCTGCCGTCGGCGGCGCTTTGCACATCGAAATTCTCGATTTGCAGAATGAAGGTAATAAGTTCACGAATATCCCGATCGTCTTCGACAACAAGTATAGAAATTGCGCTCATAAAGCTTGAACAAAGCCCTCTAAAAGATCAATCGACCAAAGTCGACGATTCTTCTGTTAATTCTTAATGGGATCCACAGGGCGGATTAGACTTCCTTTAGAGAAGTCCCTTGGGCCCAAATATTTCCGCCCTGCCCTCCCCCTCGTATAAATCGTTATTTATCGACACTGTAACAATCGGCAAAAAAGTCACAAACCTTAGGATAGTAGAAGCGATTTTTAGGGAATTTAGTTTACTATAGCAGCTAAATCGAGAAGGCGAGCTTTCAGTTTTTTAGAACTATGCGGGCGGCACCTTCACCTCTCCCCAGATCAGGCGAAGAAAGCCGTAAGCGACCGTCAATGCCGCCCACACCCTAACGGCAACTCCTATTAAAATTGCCGCCTTAAATTCGTGGATTTCGGTTTGAAACGACGCACCGTCAACTACAAGTCAGACGATAGTTATCCGTCTTCCTGTTTGCAAGATCAGTGCCAGGCGTCGCTGTCGGGTTAGTGCAATTTGCTGAGTTATCTAAGTATTTGAAAAACAGTCGGAACTCAATGGGATAAAGGCTCAAATCGCTGTCTTTTCGGTCGTCGCTATCCCCATTTCAGCTGTTTTCCGGGTTCAGTCCTGCGTACTGCGTCCGCATTGCAATAATACGCAATCTTTGTGAGATAAAAGGCTTGTTCGATTGGACGCCGGATGATAGTCAAAGAGGCCAATGCCGACCTGCCTAAAGGCTGATCTGGTTGAACGGCATCAAGCGACCGTCAACGCTTCTGCCGCCTCTCACATGGTGGGAATTCGAGCCTAAATAGTTGAAATAAGTTTCGGCAACCAAAGCACCTGAAAGGCACAATCCCTGGCAATGCCGCACGCGAATGCGCACTTTGGCCATCTGGTGTCACAGGTGTCACACGTCAGGTAAGCTCTTTCTCATCTATCAATAAACCGTGTGACACATGGTGTGACTCCGGTGCGACATTGCCGCACGACGTCTGCGTTCGGCCAAATGGTGTCACAGTTCCCTGTCCGTTTGGAGATCTGCCAACTAAATCAAGATCGCGATCTAGCGGCACATCAGTTGCCCCTCATCTGCCTGGAATTGGCGGTCGTTCGCCGGATTTCCTTTGGAACCAGATAACTGGCGACATAGAGACGTTCCAGTTGATCGGATAAACATGGAGGAGATTTGTTATGCGACCTGATTTGACTGAGGACGAACAGCTTGAGAATGAAAGGATTCGCAGTTCTGTAAGACCAACCCGGGCGACGGTTGCTCCGCCGGACAGGACAGCGCCGAATTTGGATGACGATCTCTACAGACGATTCGGGTCAACGCAACCCGATGATATGGATTACCGGGACTATAGCGCCGACCAGGAATGGGTGTGCGAGCGATGCGGAGCCGATCTGCCTCCCAATGCGAAGTTTTGCGCTTCCTGCGGATATGGAACGACTTACTCGACACGGGCAACCAGGATCAACCGGCTCGCCGAAGGTCTAAATCGGTGGTTTAGCGCAGATGGCGAGATGAACCGACGGTTTGGATTGACGACCGCATCGATGGTTGCGCTGGCGGTTGCTCTGTTCTGCGTTATCATTGCGATAGCAGTGCAGCTAACCGTGCCGGAGAATTCTCCGGCTTACAGTCCGGCAGATCTGTACCAGGTTTATGGCATACGGACGCTTTTATGGCTGATGGGCGGCGTTGTTGCTCTGGTGGCGGCGATGGTATTCAAGCGTGCTCCTCGAAGCTATTGATTTCGTTTATCGGAGGCTGACGTTCATTGACAATGGAGTCAGATGCTTTTGTCCCATAGTCTTGTCTTGACAAGGAGGCTGTTTGTGGGAGTACACTCCGCAGTCTGAATCAGGCAGGAGGGGACCAAAGATCAGGTGAGAATTTTAACTGTTGATGACGACGAGTTCGTCACAAGAGCGATCAAGAGAACACTCGGGGGTTTGGACTACCAGGTTGATACGGCCAATTCCGTAACACAGGCGGGGGAGCTTTTTTCTAACAACGAATATGACCTGGTTCTGACCGATCTGAACATGCCCGATGGCGACGGGCTCAGCGTCATTCGGCAGGTAAAGGAAGCGTGGCCGTATACTGAAGTCGTAGTTGTATCAGGTCACGGAACGATTGCTCGCGCGGTGGAGGCGACCAAGGCCGGAGCGTTTTACTTCCTCGAGAAACCGGTCGATCCGGATCAGCTGGAGATACTGGTCCAAAAGGCGCTGGAGCGGCGCTCACTGGTAGCGGAATCGAATAACCTGCGCGCACAGTTGAAAGAGCGCACTCAGTATCTGGACATCGTCGGTAGCAGCAAGCCCATGCAGGCGATCTTTGAAACAATAGAAAGCATTGCGAAAACCGATGCCAATGTTTTGATTGTCGGCGAATCCGGTACTGGCAAAGAATTGATTGCCAATGCGATTCACTACAATAGCCTCCGCGCAAAGAAGCCATTCATCAAGGTGAATTGCGCCGCGTTGCCGCGAGAGCTGATCGAATCGGAATTGTTCGGTCACATCAAAGGCGCATTTACCGGAGCACAAGGCGACAAGCGGGGCCTGATCACCGCAGCCGAAGGCGGATCGTTGTTGCTGGATGAAATCGGCGAAATGCCGATCGAGGTCCAGCCAAAACTGTTGCGCGTGTTGCAGGATCGCCGGTACCGCCGGATCGGCAGTGACAGAGAGATTGAGGTCGATTTCCGATTGATCTGCTCAACCAACAGGACTCCGTCGGAAGCGATCGAAAGCGGCCATTTGCGCGAAGATCTCTTCTATCGCATCAACACCGTAACAGTAGAGGTGCCACCGTTGCGCGAACGACAGGAAGACATCCAGCAACTGGGCGAGCATTTCCTGAAACGTTATGCTGAGAAATACGACAAACCGTTGATGACGCTCAGCAGCGATGTTTACGAGCGAATGTTTGAATATTCGTGGCCGGGTAACGTTCGCGAATTGCAGAACGTTATTGAGCGCGCCGTCCTGATGACGAAAGGTACAACGTTGACGCTGGAGCATCTGGCGATTACCAAGGCTCAAACAAAAGAGGAACCTCAGCCGAAGGTGAAAGTTGAGGAATACGAGAACCTGACCCTGGATGAAGTCGAACGTGAGATCGTCAGACGAGCTCTGGAACGGACCGGAGGGAACAAACAAGCGGCTGCACAATTATTAGGGATTTACAGACCGCGCATATACAACTTAATGAAAAAACACAAAATACCCGATATTGGGAAAGAGTGAGGCACAGTGACGACAAGGGCTTTGACCCTTGAGACTTCACTGTCGTAAGGCGATGGGTATCATAGCTATCCTCAGTTTACTGGCCGGAATCTTCTGCATCGTATTGGACGCACCGATCGAATTCGTGATCGCGCTTTGCGCTATCGGAACGATATTAATCTTGTTGAAAGCAATATTCTGGAGGCTTACGGCGAGCGCTAACTTGCCTGAACCTGAACTGGCACAGAATACGAGCTTTCCACCCGGCCCGAGTCACTGGGAAGATGAACTTTAAATGTAGTTCCCTTTCCAGGAGCGCTTTCGAATTCGATGTAGCCTTTATGCTGTTCGATGATCTTCTTGGCAGTGGCCATTCCTAAACCAGTTCCCTGCTTTTTGGTTGTGAAAAATGGCTCGAACAGTTTGTTCTGGGCTTCCTGGCTCATGCCGGAGCCTTGATCCTTTATTTCAACGACGATGGTTCCGGATTGCTCTGCTTTGGTGGTGACTTCAAGGGATGCATTATCAGGGCTAGCTTCAACCGCATTCAGCAGCAGGTTGATAAAGACCTTGCTCATCTCAGAATTATCGTAATGACCGTCAGGCAGATCTTTCTGATAGTTTCGCACGACGCGAATGCTCTTTGCATTTATCTTATCTCGAATCAGCGAAAGTTGTTCATCGACCAGATCATTGAGATTGACTGGACGCAACTGCAGATCGCGCGGTCTGGCAAACTGGTTGATCTCAAGCACGGTCTTATGCAGCCTCTCGACTTGTGATTCCAGATCGCCGATGACTTCGGTGGCTTCATCGTTCTCCTTCAGTCGCCGCTTCAAATAGCTGAGGTTCAGTTTAAGTCCGCCGATCGGATTTTTGATCTCGTGCGCAACCTGTGCAGTCATCTGACCAATAGCGGCAAGAGCAGCCTGACGACGCAGTTCTTCTTCGGCTCGCTCGACTTCAGTAACATCGATAAGCGTAAAGATTATTCCTTCCCGCTGACCGCCGGAAATAAAAGGCGAAGTGAAAACATCGAAATGACCTATTCCATTTCCCAGCTCAACCCGGCCGGCATAGCGCTTTCGGTGGCGCGTGTCGCTACGCGCCTCGTCGATGATGGCAACCAGTTTTTGATTGCTTCGGAAGACGTCCCTGTAGTCGGCTTCGAGAAACTTAGCTTTCTGAATAGATACAAGCCGCTGCAAAACCTGGTTCGCAGATGTGATCAAACCGTCCGCGTTAATAGTAAAGAGCGCCTCGACCATGCTATTTAGAATATTGCGGCTAAATTCCCTGGACGCGATATTCGCGCGGTTGCTGCGGTCGAGTTCCTGCAATCGACGCCGTATCTCAATAACTGCGGCCGCGGCCACGGAAAAGCAGAGAATGACTATGGTCAGGCTGGTTACCCGAATCCCGTTTCTGTCGTGAATTTGCTTTCTGAGTTCGTCGGACCTCGAAGATGTCCTTTTATCGTCAAGCTCCTGGGTGAATTTCGTTATCGCATCATCCAAACTGTGATAATTCTGCCATCCATAAATTTCATAGGCAGAGTCATCCTGAACAACCAGCAGGAAAGGCTCCAGGTTTTTATCGACTTCTTTCCAGGACTCTGTCCTCGTCAGGTTGCGGGCACGAAGGGTCGCAGCAGTTGGCCGGAGCTTTTCAATAAGCTTCTTTATCTTGCGCCCGCTGGTGTCGGCTTTTACGTCGCTTTTTTTCAGAATTTGGCGCTCGCGAGCTTCCTGGAAAATTTCGCGGATGTCATTCTGCAGCTCAGCGGCGTTCTGTCGGTTTTCCTGATAGTCCGTTTCGATCGCGAAGAAGCGATCACTTACGTTTTCCAATTGCTTCAGGCTGATGTAAGTGAGGACGGAAACCAATACAATGAGAGTAGCGAACCCGGCCAGCAATGTCGCCAGAATCGGGAGTTTAAAAACTGGTCTACGGACATTTACGCTCATTGCAAGATCATTCTAACAAATCTATCAAGGCCGCTGTGCAGCTTGGTGTAATTTCCTTATAGTGAAGTTCAATGAAAGTACTTAACTCTTCACTTGAAACAAACATCAAGTCTTTATGCTCGTGGCCGACCGGGCGAATCGAGGAACTGTTAATCGATAAGGATGAGCGGAAAACCAGTTCGGGTCTTAAGGTCTCTGCGTTTCGCCAGAGGCCGGCGGAAAAGACCGAATTGATTTGCGGCTCAGTCACTGTCAGCTCCTCGCAAACTTCGCTAATAAATGCTTTAAACGGATCGATCTTTCCGTCTGTTAAATGCAGAGTCGGCGACAAGTTCCCACCGATTGTATCGATGTATCCAGAATACTCTGCAACTTTGGAGCCTCTGACGCCAAATATCAAAAAATTATCGGCTGTTTTTATTGTTCCGCTGACGCCGATTGGATTCGAGAGAAAATCGTCGCCAAGAGTCTTGAGCCATTCCGGATGATTGAGGTTCGTTCCTATAAATTCGCGGTACGAAGTAAGGCTGGTACTGAGCAACAGCTTCTCAGCAGTTGCCTGCCACCCATCCAGCCGTACCTGCAATCCGTCAAATATGGTCGCATTTTCAGCGCGTCGCAGAGCCCAGATGCGGTCGATCTCCGCCCGTTGCGCAGCAGTCGCGCACATTCCGCGCATTTCGCGATGAGCTATTTCGATCTGGTTGCGCATATAGCGGCCGCGGACGACCGGAATCACATTATTAACCGGCAATCCCTTCAGAGAGCACTGTTTCGTCATAGATCAACGTCCAAATTCCATCACAGGTTATCGCGAGACCGCATTCACTGACAATCGATAATTGACAGTCTTGCTTGGGCTGCAATATAGTCGATCTCTTAATTCATTCAGGACAAAAGGCGAATGTCTGACTTTAGGCCCAAGAGTTTTCTATACAGCGAGCGCGATGGAGTCGCGACGATCACTCTTAATCGCCCGGATAAATTGAACGCGTTAACCTTCGAAGTTTATCGAGAGCTGACCGACACCTTCAAATGGCTGGAGTCGCAACAATCCGTTCGAGTCGTCGTGATAACCGGCAGCGGCCGGGCATTTTGTTCCGGCGGAGACGTGAACGCGATTATTGGCGAACTATTCAGCCGCGATATGCAAGGTTTGTTGGAGTTCACTCGGATGACTTGCGAGCTCGTTGCGAATATCCGTCGATTACATAAACCTGTGGTTGCATCGTTGAACGGAACGACGGCCGGTGCGGGAGCCGTGATTGCATTGGCGGCCGATTTACGCATAGCTTCAGAAACGGCGAAGATCGCTTTTTTGTTTACGAAAGTTGGGTTGGCCGGTTCTGATATGGGCGCTGCCTACTTACTTCCGAAAGTTGTTGGACTCTCAAAGGCGACGGAACTTCTGTACACCGGCGATTTCATCTCTGCGCAGGAGGCCGAGCGGATTGGGTTGTACAATCGTGTCGTCGCCCCCGAACAACTTGAAGCAGAAACGGCGAAATGGGCGGTTAAGCTTGCCGCAGGACCAGCGTTCTCCATCGGCATAACGAAAGAGATGCTCAACAACGAGCTTGATATGAACCTGACCACGGCGCTCGAAGCAGAAGCGCAGGCGCAAGCGATATGCATGCTCAATCCGGATTACCGCGAAGCTTACGAAGCGTTCGTGGCTAAGCGCGAGCCAGCATTCAACAAGCGAAACTCATCTGAAAGCTAGTCGAGGGTTCTGTGCAGGATTCCTTCTTCTTCGATTCGTCACACGAAAGACTTTATGACCAACTGGCCGCGTTTACGCAGAAGCACGTTGCGCCCCGACCGGCAGAGCCTTCGCGCGAAATAGAGGCATCTGAAGCCCGGACGATTATTCGTCTCCTGGCAGATCAGCAACTGCTCCGTTACGTAGTTCCAAAGAAATTCGGCGGTCACAGCGAACGAATCGATGTGCGTTCGGTTTGTCTGATCAGAGAGGCGCTCGCATATCAATCCGGGCTTTCGGACTTGATGTTCGCGATGCAGGGATTAGGCAGTTACCCGATCACGCTGGCCGGCAGCGAGCAAACCAAAAGAGAGTTTCTTCCGTCGGTGGCAGACGGTTCGAAGATAGCGGCCTTTGCGATCACTGAACCAGAAGCAGGATCTGACGTTGGCGCTCTTTCCACTATCGCACTTCGGAACGGCAATCAATATTTCATTAATGGAGAAAAGAAATTCATCTCCAATGCCGGGCTTGCTGATTTCTATGTTGTGTTTGCTAAAACGGACACGACGTTGGGTAATAAAGGGATCAGTGCTTTCGTAGTCGACAAAGATTCACCCGGATTAACAATCGATTCTTCCCTGGAGCTGATCGCTCCGCATCCAATCGGCGTCCTGAAACTTGAGGATTGTCGCGTCAGCGAAGCTCGTCGTCTGGGCGATGAAGGATACGGATTCAAGCTGGCAATGCGAACCCTGGATACATTCAGAGCTACAGTTGGCGCAGCCGCAATAGGAATGGCGCGAAGAGCTCTGGACGAAGCGATCACTTACAGCCGCAATCGTCATCAATTCGGGAGGCCGATCTCGGAATTTCAAGCCACGCAGATAAGTCTGGCTGAGATGGCAACCGCGCTGGATGCTGCACGCTTACTTGTATACCGGGCGGCGTGGCTGGCTGACACTACGGACGAAAAGACAACTCGCGAATCAGCGATGGCGAAACTTGCCACCACAGAATCAGCGCAGAAGATAATTGATAACGCTGTTCAGATTCACGGCGGTAACGGATTAGTCAAAGGCGCAACAGTTGAACGCCTCTATCGCGAGATTCGCGCGCTTCGGATCTACGAAGGGACTTCCGAAATTCAGAAACTGGTGATTGCGAAAACACTATTCACATAAGATAATCATGATTACAATATTTTTCGCATAAGCTTAGGAAACGGAAAACTGTGGCGACTAATCCGGTAAAATTCTATACGCCCGAAGAGTACTTGTCATTGGAACGAAGCTCTGAGCATAAGAGCGAGTATTTGAACGGACAGATTTTCGCGATGGGCGGCGCCAGCCCTCAGCATATTTTAATAATCACCAATGTTGTCACTCAACTGAATATTCAGCTAAGGAATCGTCCCTGCACTGTTTACTCGACAGACCTGCGGGTGCGAGTAAGCCCAACTGGACTTTACACATATCCAGATATCGTTGTGGCCTGCGAAGAATTGGTATTTGCGGACGATCAAAACGACACCCTCGTAAACCCCACACTCATTATCGAAGTGCTTTCGCCTTCCACAAAGGATTATGACCGAGGAGAAAAGTTCGAACATTATCGCTCTTTAAGATCATTGAAGGAATATTTACTGATTGCACAGGACAAATGTCATGTAGAGCAGTTCATAAAACAGGATAATGGACTGTGGCTTTTATCAGAGACGAACAAGACGGACGATGTAATCAAACTCTCTTCGATTTCTTGTGAGTTGAGTCTGACCGAGACCTACGCCAAAGTAAAATTTTAAATTAACAGCCGCGCAAACCAGGCGGGAGACAGTACTTCGTATGGCGAGCGGAAATCGCCCGTAACGCCTATCAAAATATCGGCCAGTTTCTTCCGATTTCCCAACCGATTGGCAAAGAACCGCATCATCATCGGGTAACGTATAGCAAGCTGAATCAAGGAACATACTTGCCATTTAGTGCGGAATGCCTTAAGGCGCTCGCGCTCGTACTCCCGGTAGAATTCAGGTTCCGGACCATTATTGCGCCAGTGTTTCAACAGCAGATGGCTGGCCAAATCAGCGTTCGCCAGTGCGGTATACATCCCTTCGCCAGTAAATGGGTCCAGAAAAAAGGCTGCATCGCCGATGAGAATTGCACCTGGAGAAGTAATGGTCGTACTGGCGATTGCCAATGGCCCCACCGCCTTTATTGGCTTCACTGGTCGAGCACCTTTGAGGCGCTCGGCAAGTGCAGGATACCGATTTAACTCTGCAAAGAAATTCCTTTCGGTATCCCCATTCCACGTTTGCGCGAGCGAGACATCGACGACAACTGCTACATTGCACAATCCATTACCAAGCGGAGACAGTCCGCAATACCGACTTTTTCCGACAAACATTTCACCATAGCAGCCAAGCTCGGCCACATTTTCATAATGAGTAACAAACCCGACTTTTCGCAGCCAGTGGTTCTGTTGACGAAGCCCCAGCCGTCTTGCGACGACAGAATTTATTCCGTCGGCTCCAATGACCATCTTTGCCGACAGAGTTAGTCTTTTGTTCTCACAGTATCCTTCAACGCCGACAATCTTATCGTTATTGATTAAGAGATGCTTAACCGTAAATCCTTCGATAACGGTCGCGCCAGTATCTCGTGCATGATCTATCAGGATTTTATCCAGCACGTAACGCGAAAGTGAGAGTCCGAATATCTCATTATTCGGATCGCATGAAAAATCGCCTTGAAAAAATCTGCCGCAATCCGTCCAAATGCGCATTCCTTTCAGTTTGGCCGGATTTGCGCTGAGGACTTTCTCCAATACACCCAGCTTGTCGAAAATCCTCTGAGCCTCGGGACTTTGATATTCGCTGCATGGTTTATCGCGAGGGAAAAATGCCTTGTCTACTAAGGCGACGGAAAGTCCATTTCGGGATAACAGAGTGGCGGCCGTGCTTCCAGCAGGGCCGCCACCAACAATCACAACATCGAAGATCTCTGGACTCATTGCGCGTTTAAATATACAATAAGAGTCAGAGCGGTTATATTCCGATCTTTAATGCGATCTTTCTTCCTCCATTATGCCGCGCATCTGCGCCAGTCGTTTTGCTCGCATAAGGCTGTTACCGTTCGGCTTGGTTTCGCCAGCGAACCACCGGTCGACTGTTGTGCGCCGGACGCCAAGCGCTTTTGCTAATTCTTCGTTTGAGTTTTCAAAGTGCTCTCTTAAACGCGTCATCAACTCTGCCGCTTCGCCGGTCATTTTTCCGCTTTGAAGGCGCTCTTCCCGATCCCTCGGGTAAGGCTGCTCACTAGCTTCAGGGCTGGTATTCAGTGGGTCTCGCATCATCGTTTCCATTTTTTGACTCCTTCATAAACCAGTATTGCTCACAAGCTATAGGGGCAATAGCCGTGCCTTTGATAGAGAAGAAACGAGGCGAACGAATCCGTTTCTTGAAGATTGTTCGGCAATGAATTCAACCTGGTTATCTTTTAAGTGTCAGTCGCAGCTCAGGTTCAAGTTCCTGGGCTTTAAAATAGCGGGCCTTAGTCCTGGATTTGGAAATATGCGCTACAAGAGCAGCTTCGTTCGTGAAGAAAAGAACACCTTTACCATTTTCCTCCACCAGGATATAGAGATTGCGATGGTTGCCAATATCGTAGCCGGCGGAGCGACGCTTCGCGCTGTTACCATTCCTGAGTTTAACATTTGCATCAGTGGCTTTTTTGCTGACCGATTTCTTCGGTTGCGAGCTGCGCGTTCTGATTTGAGGCGTCGACTGTTCAGCTTTCGTAACTGCTGCTGACGTTTCACGCTTTATTGTTTTTCTCTTTGGCGCACTATTGTCGTTTTTTGATGCAGAGGTCGCATCAATATCTGCAGCCGGCTTAACAGGTTTCTGCTCTATAACTGAATTCATCATCACCTCTCTTTTTTCGCGATCTTTCTCGCCATTGTAGTCCGAAACCGCCGCATCAATCACCGTCTGATTTGTCATGTAATGCTTGATGAAATGGTGGCATCGATTTTTGTACTGGCATTTAAGGAGACAGAACAGAACGTTCTTGGTTGTCTCGTATTTCGGATAGCAATATATGCTGAGGAGTTCATTCATCTGCGCCAACTCCACCTTATGCCGCATCACGCTGTGACGGCGGGTTGAATCCTAAATGCTGATAGGCAGCCGCGGTAACAACTCTTCCCCGCGATGTCCTGTTCAGAAGACCACGCTGAATCAAATAAGGTTCGTAGAGTTCTTCAATTGCTCCTTTGTCTTCCGCAGTAGAAGCTGCAATCGTACCAATGCCAACCGGTCCACCACCAAACTTCTCAATGATCGTCGAGAGGATTTTGCGGTCAAGCTCGTTCAGACCGTACACGTCGACTTCCATTCGATTGAGCGCTTCGTTCGCGAGCGCCTCGGTGATGCGACCATTCCCGATGATCTGCGCAAAATCACGAACGCGACGAATAAGCATGTTCGCGATTCGCGGCGTGCCTCTTGCCCGCCTGGCAATCTCTGTCACCGCAGCGTCTTCGATCTCGATTGCGAGGACCTGAGCCGAGCGTTTAAGTATCTCTTCCAGTTCGCTTTGAGGATAGAAATCGAGATGATGCAAAATGCCGAACCTGCCGCGCAATGGGGAGGTTATCAGACTTGCTCTTGTCGTCGCTCCGACTAAGGTGAATTTCGGCAGCTCGATTTTCATCGTGCGGGCACTGGGACCCTGACCAATTATCAGGTCCAGACGGAAATCTTCCATCGCTGGATAAAGGATCTCTTCTATTGCCGGATTCAGGCGGTGGATCTCATCGATGAACAGGACGTCGCCTTCCTTAAGGTTTGTTAGTATCGCCGCTAAGTCTCCGGCTTTCTGAACGGCAGGACCAGAAATGGTTTTGAGATCCGATTGCATCTCGTGCGAAATAATCGTCGCGAGAGTAGTTTTACCCAAGCCCGGCGGCCCGTAAAACAGAACGTGATCAAGCGGTTCTTGCCTTCGCCATGCTGCTCGGAGAAAGATCGTCAGATTTTCAACAACTTTCCGTTGACCGACGTAATCTTTCAACTCAGTCGGCCGGAGCTTCAACGTCTGTGCCTGATCTTCATCCCCGCACAATGCAATCTGTTGATGGCTGATCGCCTGGTTCGATGGTTCATCTCCACGCTGTTTCATACACGCAACAACGTATCACAACATAGACGCTCGCGCAATATAAATACGATAAGGAGTCCGCGAATCGTGACGCCAGATGGCCAAATTCCGAGTCGAGGATTCGGTGTCACACTGAGGTGTCACAGCGGTACTTACAGAAAAGAAAGGATTTAACTTCGTGTGACATGCGTGACACCAGTTGGCCAAATCGTTTCAGAGTTCAGCCTTAAGGCTGCTCTTATGCCTTAAGATTGCTCTTATAGAGGATGGCAAGCTAAAGCTTGGACTCTGAACTTTGCTCTGAACTGGTGGACTGTGACACCGTTTGGCCATAGATTTTGGTGTGACACTGAAGTGTCACAGCGCAATTTATAGAAATAAAGAAGCTATCGTGCTGTGACTCGTGTGACACCAATTGTCGATTTAATCGTGGCCCGCGCCAGCATGGGATCCATCAAGGTCAGAGGTAAACACCATTCAGGATAGGTCTGAACGCTTGTTCCGGATTCAGGTGGAAGTTCTATATCTTGCGCGGACTAAAGGCCTAGCCACGATTGCTACCGTGGCTATTTCTTCTTCGGAGTTGTGTTTACCGGCTTGCCGGCTTTGTCGGGATCGGGATGGGCCGGCGTAAATGGCAGCTTGGATTCAATCATCGGATAGTTCGGGCGATAACCGGGACCCATATCAACCGCTTGGGGACGATTCATCAAACGGTCGATTCCGTAAATGGTCGTGTCACGTGTGTATTCGCAAATTTCGTGCTCTCGACTCATAATGATTGCTTCTTCAGGGCAGGCATCTACGCAAAAACCGCAGAAGACACAACGCAGCATATCGATGTCGAATCGCTTTGCATATTTCTCAATGCTCTTATCAGGATGTTCGGCGGCATCAATGGAAATGCAGTCCGCAGGACAGGCTGTGGCGCACATGTAACACGCCACGCACTTGATCGAGCCGTCTTCTCGCACAGTCAGAATGTGCGTGCCGCGAAATCTGTTTGAATACGGGCGTTTTTCTTCAGGGTACGAGATAAGATGATCTTCCGCGCCAGTGACATGGTCCAGAAATCGCTTGAACGTGAAGCCGAATCCTTTAACCGTTTCTAAAAACGGATTGGCGTTCTTCTCTTGAGCTTCGGCGCGCTCCGTCACATTGATCGTTTTAAAGTCGCTGTTCTTCATAAATTCAATATATCAATTAATCAAAACTCTTGATCGATTTACCAATACCGGCCTTCCGGTGGCGGTACTTTGGCGTTGTTGCTTGCCAGTCCTTTGTAGGTCAGACCCGTAAATGCCGGAACTTTTTCCGCCATTTCGGTAAACACTTCTTCAGCCTGAGTCACGAAATATCCCGGACGTTGCAAACCTAAGAGCTCGGCGAATATCTCGCGGGCTTCTCTTGCCTGCTCTTTCGGCGCAAACGCGCGCCCTCCGCGTTGAACGGCCCTGTTGAAGTTAGTGTAAGTTCCCTCTTCTTCTGACCACGATCCAATTGGAATCAGGACCGATGCGCCGTCCATCCACGATTCGCGAACCGGAGTAAGGATTGCGCTGAACTGCAAAGAGTCAATAAACTGCTTTAGCGATTGTTTAGCTTCACCTGACAAATCGTGGATCAGTTTTGGATGATAGATCATCACCGCAGCAGTCAAGTCGCCCCGCGATGCTGCTTTCGCCGCACCGTTGATTCCGCCAAGTGCGGCATCCGCGAATCCAAGAGCTATCGCGCCCTGGGTGTTTGACCGTTTGTCCGTTCTTCGCAGCAAGTCGTCTTCGCGCTCTTCAACTTTCTTATCTTCGTCCTCAAGGCGGAACTCGAATTGATTGACGCCATGTTTCTCGGTCAGATACCGTTTCATCAGGTAGAGCGATTCGTTTGTTGCACCCGCAGACCCGAAACCTATTACTGAACCGACACCCTTCTTCGATACAGTCTCACCGATTTCGCGATCCATCTGATCAACAGCATGGTTAAACTCTGTTTCGATCAATTGACCATCTGGTCCTTTGGCGAATGGCGCCAGTAAACGATTGACGGTCTCCAGCGTGTGAAAACTCAATCGACCCTCGTCGCACATCCAGGATTTGTTCACATCGACGTTGCGGCGCGGCACCATGCGGTAAATAGTGCCCGTCTTATGATCGATTCGAACGTTACAACCCGTGCTGCAACCATTGCAGATGGAGTCGGTAAATTTCAAAAACCAGACGCGTGATTGAAAACGGAAATCACGACTTGTCAGTGCGCCTACCGGGCAGACATCTGCAATGTTTCCCGCATAGGGATTCAATACCGGTCTATTCTCAATGGTTCCGATTTCGACGTGCCCGCCGCGGTTGAAGAAGGCCATCTCGCCGGTCTTTGTAACCAGCTCTGTGAACCTGACGCAGCGCGAACAATGAACGCAACGCTCGCTGTCCAGAACGACCATTGGACCTAAGTCTACTGCTTTGCGCTTGTGAATCTTTTCGCCGAGCTCGATTCGGCTTTGATAGAGCCCGTGCTTCATATAGTAGTCCTGCAACCAGCACTCACCCGCCTGATCGCATATCGGACAATCGACAGGATGATTGATCAGCAGGAATTCCAGCACGCCACGCACGGCTTCTTTGACTCTGTCGTTCTGAGTGTGAACCACCATGCCATCGGTCACAGGCGTGTTGCAGGCAATGACCAGTTTGGGCATCTTCTCGACTTCGACCAGGCACATACGACAATTGCCGTCGATTGGCAGGTCGGGGTGGTAACAGAAACGCGGGATCTTCAATTCATTCAGACCGGCCGCGTCGGCCGCTTGAATGATGGTCATTCCCTTTTCGGCCTCGATCTCTATTCCGTTGATAGTTACTTTGGGCATAAATGCAAGATTCACCACAGAGGCATAGAAGACAAGGAATCGGAGACGCGTAGACGCGGAGAAACGGAGAATCTCCGCGTCCCCGTTTCCCCGCGTCTCCGCGTCTTTTCATCAGTACCTCTGTGGAAATAATTATTCAATTACTCGATCCTTTTATTCCTTGGGAATCAGTGCCTCGAATTCTTCTCTGTATTTATTAATAAAGCTGCGAACCGGAGCTACCGCACCATCCGCAAGTGCGCAGATAGTGTTTCCTTCGATCATTTTCGTTATGTGCAGCAGTTTGTCGATGTCACCAGGCTTGCTCTTGCCTTCCAGCATCTTGTGAATTTCGCGGGCCATCCATCCCGTGCCTTCACGACACGGTGTGCATTGGCCGCACGATTCGTGCTCGTAAAAATCTGCGAGAGTCGCCAGCAACTCCGGCATCGAGCCAGTTTCGTCAATTATGATCATTCCACCTGATCCGAGAAACGTACCAGCCGACATCAATGATTCATAATCGAGATTCACGTTTTCTATTTCATCAGCTCTCAGTATCGGCACTGAGGAGCCGCCGACGATTACGCCTTTCAGCTTTTTGCCGTCTTTTATTCCGCCGCAATCTTCGTAGATGAATTTTTTCAGTGGATACCCGAGCTCAACTTCAAACACTCCCTGCTTTACCACAGGACCGCTGACGGAAAACAGCTTTGTGCCGGGGCTTTTCTCTGTTCCAAGTTTGGTATGCGCCTCGGCTCCATTGACTATGATCCAGGGCACTGCGGCAAGAGTCTCAACGTTATTGACTACGGTTGGAGATGCGAGAAAACCTTGAACCGCGGGAAAGGGAGGTTTGACCGTCGGATAGCCCCGACCACCCTGCAGCGATCTGATCAATCCAGTCTCTTCACCGCAAATGTAGGCGCCCGCAGCCAGATGGATCACGATGTCGAGGGCAAAGTCTTTGCCCATTACCGATGGCCCAAGGTATCCAGCGTCGTATGCTTCCTGAATAGCCTTTTCAAGCGTCGGCACGATGAAGGCGTATTCGCCTCGAATATAGATGTAGCTGAGATGACATTGCAGGGCGTAAGCCGAAATGATCATCCCCTCGATCAGCATGTGCGGACCGCGCTCCAGCAACAGTCGATCTTTGAAGGTGCCGGGCTCGCTCTCGTCGGCGTTGCACAACAGGTAAATCTGCTTGCCGGTGTTTTGCGGAACGAAGCTCCACTTTCGACCAGTCGGAAACCCGGCACCGCCGCGACCGCGCAACCCCGATTTGATCACCTCGTCCATGACCTCTTTCGGGGTCATTTCCAGAGCCTTCGTCAGACCTTTGTAGCCGCCATTCTCTTTGTAGGTTGCTATATGTTTCTGATTCGGTTTATGTATGTTTGCTAAAAGAATCTTCGGCATAATTCCCTAACGTAGCGCAAGCTACCAGCTTGCGTCCTTTTGTAACGATCGCGGTATTCTTATCACGTTCATCTTCGATACCATTCGCGGACAAGATGTCCGCGCTACATGGGCGCAAGCTGCAGCTTGCGCTACTTTAAACGCTCCAAAATCTGATCAACAGATTGGGGAGTCAGATTCTCGTAATAATCAACATCGACCTGCATCATCGGCGCGGTTCCGCACGAGCCAAGACATTCCACCGTAGACAAGGTGCAGTTTCCGTCCGGAGTTGTTTCGCCGACATTAATGCCTAGTCGGTTTTTAAGATGGTCGATAATCTTCGGCGCACCGCCCATCCAGCACGACAGAGTTTTGCAAACCTGAATGTGATGTTTACCGATCTTCCGTTTCGGAAACATCGTGTAAAACGACGCCACCGAATATACCTGCGAACCGGACAACCCCATCAAATTAGCAATGTAATCCGCGGCCTCTATGGATATATATCCAAACTCGCGAACGCCCAGCCAAAGAACGGGCAACAACGCTGCTCGTTTGTCCGGATAACGCTTCAGAATTGTCTCGTATTGCTTTTTCGCTTCAGGTGAGAATTCCATTAACGATCCAACTCCCCGGCAATAATGTTTAGTCCCCCCAGAATCGCTACGGCGTCTGCTATCAAACCGCCGGTGATCATTTCGCGATAAGATTCAAACAATGGGAAGCAAGGCGGACGAACCTTTATTCGATACGGCCGCTTGGTGCCGTCACTGACGATGTAATAGCCCAGCTCGCCGTTCCCGGCTTCGGTATAACTGTAGATTTCGCCCACCGGCGGCAGAATTCCGTGCATCACCAGTTTGAAATGGTTCATCAGGTCTTCGATGTTTGTATAAACACCTTTCTTCGGGGGAAGAGCCACGCGACGGTCATCCGTTATGTATTTTCCGGCGGGAATATTGTCAATCATCTGCTCTACTATGTGCAGAGACTGGTACATCTCTTCCATTCGAACGAGGTAGCGGTCGTAACAATCGCCGCGCGCTCCGACGGGGACATCGAAATCTACCTGATCGTAGAAGTAATAAGGATGCACCTTTCGGATGTCATATGGAACCCCTGATGCACGCAAACACGGACCCGTCCATCCCCAGTTGATCGCATTCTCAGCCGACATTACTCCGACATTCTTGAATCGTTGTCTAATAATCGCGTTGTGGGTCACCAGACCGTTAACGGTTTGTATGAATTTCGGAATGTCCTTTAATAACTGTTTTACATCCGCGACAAAATCTTCCGGGATGTCATTCGCCAGCCCACCGATTCTGTTGTAAGCGGCGAAAATACGACCGCCAGCGCATTTGTCGAACAGCGAATAGACCTGCTCTCTCGGCTGGAACGTATACCAGAAGTTACTGAACGCGCCGATATCAACAAGGTTGGTTCCGATGCAGACGAGATGATCGGTGACGCGGCTCAGTTCGCTCAGGATCATTCGGATGACCTTGACACGTTCCGGCACTTCGACGTGCATCATCTTTTCGACGGCCATGCAATAACCTACGCCGTTCATGAAAGCCGACATATAATTCAGCCTGTCGGTGTACGGCAGAACGCCCCAGTAGGTGTGGGTCTCAGCCATCTTTTCAAAGTTTCTGTGCAGATAGCCGATTTCAAGATCGGAATCGACAATCGTCTCGCCGTCCAGTCGCGCTTCGACTCTGAACGTCCCGTGCATAGCAGGATGCGATGGTCCGATGTTGACGACCATATGTTCGTCTTCGAGCGGATCTGGAACAGGAGGAGCTTCGTCGAATGCGACAGGCAGGTCATTCAATTGATCGTGCCAGTGTCTGAGCCCGGGTCTGTAGTCACGACGCATAGGATGCCCGACGAACTGTGTGTGAGTCAGGATCCGTCGCAGGTCGGGGTGACCTTTGAACTTTATACCAAACAGATCGTAGGCTTCACGCTCGAACCAGTCTGCGGTTTTCCACAGGCTGGTGACTGACTCAATCTCCAGAGTGTATTCGTTTATCGGAGATTTCAGGCGAATGCGATTGCCGTTATCCAGTGAGTAAAGATGATAAACAACATCAAACCTGTTTGGACCTTCCAGGTAATCGACGCCGGCGATGTCCATCAGAAAATTGAACTTCAATGACGGATCATCTTTCAGGAATTGACAGGCCTCTTTGATCGATTCAGGTTTGATCGTTACCGAGAGATTTCCGAGGTAATCGTCCGACTTGATAATCGATTCGCCAAAGCGTTCCGTCAATTTGGCAACGATGGGATTTTCCACCATTTTTGGTGCTGAACGGAATTTCAGCAATGCATCGGTTGGCGGATCCAGATCGGTAACGGTCGCGTCTTTCTGAAATGGTCTATGTTTCGGCTTGATCGCGGAAGCGCCGAACGCCTGTTGTTCCTTGATCTTTTCCTGGATCTTTATGACCGCTTGCAGGATCGCTTCGGGAGGAGGTGGACATCCTGGTATATACACATCTACCGGAATGACCTCGTCGATGCCCTGCATAACGTTGTACGACCGATAAAAACCACCAGATGTTGCGCAGGCGCCCATGGAGATAACCCATTTTGGCTCGGGCATCTGATCGTAAATTCGCTTCATTACCGGCGCCATTTTGTCGGTAATCGTGCCCATCACCATCATAAGGTCGGATTGTCGAGGTGAGAATCGGACAACCTCTGCTCCGAACCGCGCTAAATCATAAGTTGCCGAAACCGAGCCCATAAACTCGATCGCGCAGCAAGCCGTCCCAAACGGCATAGGCCACAATGAGTTCTTTCGCGCCCAATTAGCGACCGCATCAACGGTGGTCGTAAAAATATTCTGACTTTTTGTCTCTTCTGCTGTTTCTTCTTGTACCGGAGTTTCGGTAGCCATCAATATCCCCCGCTGTCTCGCTAAACGAACCTAACAGTATAACCCCATCTGCAAAATAACCAAGAAACTATCCCTTGTCAAAGTACGCAGGGCGCGGAAAAAATTCGTGTCTCGTTAAAGGGTTAACTATGCAAATCCGGCGATAAAACTCTCCTGCAAATGGTCAAAAATCGGGTCAGACGTGCCCGGCCGGCCTGTACCACGCGCATACAAAACATATAATAGTTCGTTTGGAAATTGTACATACGCTGACTGTCTTGAAACATTCAAAGACCCGCATCCAAGCATTCGGCCATTTTGGCCGTCGCAGGACATTTAAGCTCAAAAACACTCTATTTCACTCACAAAATGGCCGGACGGCAAAAGTTTGATGTTCAATCGCCAGCGCAAATGGCGAAAGAACTGGCGAAATTAACCAACCTGCCCGTAATTTGCAAGGAGAATGACTCCGGCCGACAGGAAAGTCTTGTCCAAGCCCGGAACTGCGACAAATGAGGAAGGAGGGTATGATGGAGCAGATCAGTATCAAAGTTAAGAACGATGGCCGACTGGACGTGCCGAAACAGCTAATCTCACAACTGGGCGGCAGAGCCAAGCGTCTATCCGTCGAAAAGAAAGGTAAGACCATAGTCGTTAATGCCGGCGGAGATCGCGAGACTGCTATAGATGGCCGTCTGCGTCTGCGCGCTCAGGAAGTATCGGCCATTGGCCTAGCCCCTGGCGACGTAGCCAATATCAAATACGTACCGAACCGCAATCAAATAAGCATTTCCTCTGGTGCGTAAATCTGGTAGCGGTAAGGGGGCGTTGGGCTGCCTGCCCTTTGGCTATCACAATAGGCGCTCATCTCCTTAATTAAGGTCTCAGGACCTGGAAGTAAGGAGCACCCCGTTGTAAAAAACATAGTGTGCCTGATTGGTTAGCACCAACTGACCACTTAGGCCTTTATTTTTTGAGGCGCAAGGAACAACATCACGCAGTTGTTTTTAGAACTTTCTGTTTATATTCATCCCATAGATGCGTGACTTTGATCCGAAACTCGACTAAATCACGACTGACTCCGTAACGTTTGGCGATCTCTTCCGCCGGAACCCCATTTTCCACTGCGAGACGAAGAACCGAATACGGAACCAGAACAGCCGCTCCGACTCCGTACGCTGCCCGTTCGTCTGATTCGTTATAGTCGCGAGCGCGAAGGCCATTTTCGTCCATCGAATGGAGCTTTCCAGGTGTATGCCCCAGCCAGACATGGCAGATCTCTTCCATCAGGGTGGCGGCGCTTCGCTCTTTCCCGTGCGTCGGGTTGAGAATTACAAGACGCCATCCATTTGGAAGAGGCTTGGTGGTGCCAGCGGACCACGAGCCCCGGTCACTTTTCAGCAACTGGCGACGCGTATGCTCGGGCAGTCCTTTGATCTTATCGATATCGACAACCAGGATTTTGACGTGTTTCGCTAATTCGAAAGGGTTGACGGGTCGATCCAGCCTCGCGCCGGCAAATCGGCGTATCATCATTGCGACGCGTTCGAACTCTCGACCTTTTCGCGACGGTGGCAGCAATACCCGTATGCATTAAGCGAACAAACGTCTGGTGAGCCAGTGTCTTTTCGCTTAATGCGTCCTCCTCAGGGCGCAACTCAGCGCTTTGTCTTCGAAAATTGAGTATAGGCGAGCCTGAACATATCAGCTAGAGCCTTGGCTGTCTCAGGAGTTAAATTCTTGTCGGCGCGCAGGTGAACTTCGACGACATCGGGCGTGCTCTCACCTTTACGAACTATCACCTGGTCGCCGGACGAACTGCCGCCGATTATTCGATCCAATGGAATGTTAAGCCAGTTAGCCAGTTTTGCCAGCGTTGCGGAATCCGGTATGCCGCTTTCGTTTTCTATGCGAGACAGCGTGGCAGCGCTTATCTTTGTCTCGCGAGCTGCGTCGCGCAGGGACAGTCCATCCCGCTCTCGTTTTCGACGCAGGTAATGGCCTAACTCGGTTAGTTTGATTAAGCCGTCTGTCTTCATGAAAGTCGCCTCCATTTAGAATCATTATGCGGCCATGGCTGTTTCATAGTCAAGACAAAAAATTATACTTGCAACATTTGAAAAGCCGCGCTACACTCTCAATACGATGTTTCACAGATGCAACAACCCGGCTCCAGCGATTGGCAACGAGGTGAATCACCTCTGCCGGAGAATCGAGCTTATTCAAGATCAATTTGATTCGCTCGGGATTCCGCCAGCAGAACAGGGCTCGATTGCAGGAGACGACAGTTCCCTGATCGACCTGCTGGATCGGATCGAACGGGTGGAAAGAGCGTTTGCGGAGCGCCTGGAGCAAAGGATTTCGAGTGTCGAATCCGAGGCTGACCTGGCCGAGGAAATGATTTGCAGTAATTGAGGAGATGTTATGGCAGTGAATTCAAAGGCAATGGCCGGCGTGCGAGCCAAGCGAGCAGGGATAATCCTGGAAATGGGATTGGTTCGCCGCGAGGCAAATACGTTTTGGGTAGGATCGACCACACAAAGGAACATCGAATTCCAGGTGTGGCGCGATGACAGCGGACGCGTCCATTGCACTTGCGCGGATTTTTCGGAGCTTGGAGCCAATGATCACACTTTCCGGTGCGAACACATCCTGGCTGTCAAAGAATATTTAGATCAGAAAAAGCAAAGTGAGGCTGAAATGAAAAAGAACAACATTCATGTCCGGGCCGAAGAAGATTTAGAGGCTGCTCACAACAAAAGTGATCGAGAGCAGGAGAAGCTCGACGCTGAACAACAAGTGCCTGTCTCTAAACCGGATTTTCGCCAGGTTTTGACCAAACTGTCACAGCCCTTCCCTGCCGATGACATCAAGCGCAGATTCGGCTGGTCGGATCAGCAAGGCAATGCTCATTACGTTGATTATGTTGAATGGCACACGGTAGCTGACCTGCTGGACCAGGTTTACCCATCGTGGTCGCATTCGGTTAAGAACGTCCAGCAGATCGGCGATTTCGTGGCAGTCACTGTCGCAATCACAATCGAAGGGATTACTCGCGAAGGCGTCGGAACCGGCGCCGCTTTCAGCGAGATGGGCATTAAAAAAGCAGAACATGACGCGCTGAAACGCGCGGCAGTTAAATTTGGTGTAGCTCGCGGCCTCTATAAAGACATTGACGAAGAGAATGAGGTCAAGACCGCTCCGTTGCCACGCGATCCCCTGGCAAAGGATCTGGATGATCTGGTGACACCACGCCAGCTTGTCGCGATCAAGGCTATCTCCGCCGCTGCGGCTATTGATCCGGATCAGGAGTGTCGCGACCTGATGAAATGCGATCCGAAGGAACTCAGCAGAAAGGCCGCATCCGCGTTTATAGATCACCTGAAGGCAAAACAGCTACAGGTGCAAACGCAAAATAGTGACCTGCGAAAGGCAGGTTAATTATTGGAAGCACGCGAAGACGCGCACAGCTCCCAGGAAGGATTTTTATTATGTCAGCACAATTATTAGATCGCGAACCAGCTCCAGTTTTCGTTGACGCGGAGGTTGAGCAACCAAAGTTAACGAAGAAGCAACGCATTTTGCAGCTTCATTCAGAAGGAACCACCGATATTCACGATCTGGCTCGCGAGGTCGGCACCAGCTTGAACTATGTCGCTTCGGTTTTGACCGATGCAGGGCTGTTGACGGGTTATTACGACCTGTACACGTCCACGGCTCACACAATGAACCAATACGGTCGGTTGTTCCAGGGCGCATTGAGTTTCAAAGATGTCGAGGCGGCGAAAGCATCCGTCAATAGAATCGAGCAGTTGTACCGCTACTTCTCTTTTCTAAATGACAGAGGAGGGCAGCATCACGCGATGCTGGTCGCCTTGACTGGTCGTAATAGAGCCCTCTCCTGCAACAAGTTAGCGGAAGCTGAGATTTTTACGAATTGGCTGGTTAGCCATCTTGAAGAGCCCTTTACCCATTCGAACAAGACCCAAAACGAGGAGAAGAATTAACAATGGCGACGATGATCGAGATACCGGTAGAGCGAAGTCGCGCAATCGCGGCTGCGATTTCACAACTGGAAAAACAATTCGGAAAAGGCTCGATTATGCGACTGGGAGAAAAGGCGGTCGACAACATCCCGGTAATCTCTACATCAAGTCTTAGCATTGACGCGGCCTTGGGTGTCGGCGGCGTGCCTCGCGGGCGAATAGTAGAAATATACGGTCCGGAATCTTCCGGTAAAACGACGCTCGCATTGCACGTGGTTGCGGAGGCACAGAAACAAGGCGGCATCGCGGCCTACATCGATGCCGAACATGCGCTTGATCCGGAATATGCAGCTCAGCTCGGAGTGAATATCGACGATCTTTTCATATCGCAGCCGGACAGCGGCGAGCAGGCGCTGGAGATAGCTGAGACCCTTGTTCGATCTGGTGGTCTGGACGTGCTGGTAATCGATTCGGTGGCTGCGCTGGTGCCGAGAGCGGAGCTAGAGGGCGAAATGGGAGATTCGCATGTTGGACTGCAGGCTCGACTGATGTCGCAGGCGCTCCGGAAATTAACTGCGGTCGTTTCCCGATCCAACACGTGCCTGATCTTCATCAATCAAATCCGAGAAAAGATCGGTGTAATGTTTGGCTCGCCTGAGACTACACCGGGCGGTAGAGCTCTTAAGTTTTATTCAAGTTTGCGCATCGAGATCAGGCGCATTGGTCCGGTAAAGGATGGCGACGTTATTTCCGGCAACAGGACTCGGGTCAAAGTTGTGAAAAACAAAGTTGCTCCGCCGTTCAAGGAAGTTGAATTCGACATCATTTACGGCGAAGGCATCTCACGTGAAGGCGATCTAATTGACCTTGGCGTTATTCACAAAGCGCTGGATAAGAGTGGCTCATGGTTTTCATTCGAAGGGGACCGTTTGGCTCAGGGGCGTGAAAATGCAAAGAAAGCGTTGAGAGAGAGTCCCGATATTGCTGTTCGGCTTGAGAATAAACTGCGAATGATGCTGGGTATTCCGCAGCCCGGATTAACGCTGAAAGAATTAGACAATTAAGCAGTGACCCCGGAAAGACATATAAAACCCGTTAATCTGCTTCTAGGAATCCTCAGGCTAGCGGGTTCTAATTCTTAGATGACAAAATACTTTCAATGTCTCTCGAACGATGAAGAACACGAAGGATGTATATGTAGTTTTTGTTCTCAACATAAAAGATCAGCACGCTTCCGAAATCCTTAATTGGCCACCATCTTAGATTGCGAAATCGCGATGACGCAAATTCTGGTCTGCTACCAATTTTCGGCATTACCGATAGTCGTTGAAATGTTTCTTCGACAGCTTCAAGGAATAGAACAGCTTTATCTAATCCCGCATTTACGACGAGGAAGTCGTACTGTTCATCTATATCCCGATCTGCGGCGGGACTGGTTTTGATGGGAAGCATTATTTCGTGCCGGTTTTTTTGCTTTTATGCTTGGAAAGTAATGCGCTACGTTTTTTCCGCCAGTACTCCGGAGTAACCTCGATTGGTTCTCCGCTCTCCAGTCCCTCAACTAACAGCTCTTCAAGCCTTAATTGGGCACGACGTTTTTCATCAGCTCGTATCAGTTCTCGAACATACTCACTAACAGTGCTGTATCCGTCCTTGTTTACAACCCCTTCAACAAATTGGCGGAGGTTGTCGGGAAGAGAAATATTCATTGTCGGCATTGTGACTACCTTACCCCACGTATTTTCATATGGCATTATATGCCAATTCTTGCCAAACGGCGAGTCGATCATAATGGTTTACTTTTGAACCATTGACACCACCAGCCAAAACAGCTAGAAAGTTCCTCTTTCGAATACCACCAGGAGGATGCCATGGCACATCGCAGTCGAATGCTCGAGGGTAAACGCATCGAGCCGTCGCCAATCACCAACTCAACAACTGTTGTCGAATTGGTTGAAAACGCTTTCCTTGCATATAACGCTGCTCGACTGCGCGAGGCCTGTCAGCTCTTCACGGAAAAGATGCTGGGCGACGATGTCACCATAGGTTTGAGCATCACCGGAGCCCTGACTCCGGCGGGACTCGGCATGTCTGCGCTGATACCCCTGATCGAGAATGGCTTTATCGATTGGATTATTTCCACCGGAGCGAATCTCTACCACGATACGCATTTCGGTCTGGGACTGAAAATGCATCGCGGCAATCCGAACGTGAGCGACACCACCCTTCGCGAAGAAGGCGTTGTCCGAATTTACGATATCTTCTTCGATTACGACGTGCTGCTCTCTACGGACGCCTTCTTCCGAGAGATTATTACGGCACCAGAATTTCAACGGCCGATGAGCACAGCGGAATTTCATAACTTATGCGGTAAATATGTTCATGAACGCAGTCGCGTTTTAGGCTTGAAACATAAATCGTTATTGGCAGCCGCTTATGAGTTCGGAGTTCCAATCTACACCTCATCCCCCGGTGACAGCTCGATCGGAATGAACGTTGCCGCCAAGGCGCTTCAAGGAAACGACTTGAAATTCGATGTTTCCGCCGATGTGAATGAGACCGCCTCTATCGTCCTGGGAGCGAAGCGATCTGGCGGAAAGAGCGCCGTCTTCATCCTCGGCGGCGGATCGCCAAAGAATTTCCTGCTGCAAACGGAACCGCAGATCCAGGAAGTCCTTGGGATAGATGAAAAAGGACATGACTATTTCCTTCAGGTGACCGATGCCAGACCGGATACGGGAGGATTGTCAGGCGCAACTCCAGCAGAAGCCGTGAGCTGGGGAAAAATCGATCCCGACCGCTTGCCTGATGCCGTGGTCTGTTACCTGGACTCAACTATCGCCTTGCCTATCATCACAGCCTATGCGCTGGCGAAGCATGCCCCGCGTGAACGAAAACGACTCTACGACAGGCGCACTCAGCTAATGGATGCTTTATTGGCTGAATACAACGCCTCCGAACGGCGATAAAATCCTAAATACCTGAATTCAATTTTTTGATTGAGCTTTTTCCGGCTCAGGAATAAGATTTAATGGTTAGAGCGCAGTTCGAACTCCTCTTGTGCGCTTCCCCAAGCACTCTAAGTCATTTATTCCCAGTCTCGGGAGGATCTCTATGAGTACGCTGAATTCCATCGTTTCAGGACGCGAAACTTACACCATCGACAAAGGCATGACTGTACTGCAGGCAATTCAGTACATGACAGAAAAACGGATCGGCGCTGTTGCTGTCGTAGATGGAGACCGGCTGGTCGGCGTTTTCTCAGAACGCGACTTGATGACGCGGGTAGTTGCGCCTCAAAGACCTGCTGACAAAACGTTTATCTCTGAAGTTATGACCAGAGATGTTACCCATGGGCATCCCGATGAAAGCTATGAGCAGGGCCTCGCTCGGATGCAACACGCCAACTGTCGACACTTGCCAATTGTAAAAGATGGCAGCCTCCTCGGTTTTATTTCACTTCGTGATCTGATGCAGGTGGATATAGATAAGAAAACCGAAGAGTTAAAGCTGATGCACGAATACATCCATTGCATGCCGATGGCTGCATCAGGCCAGACTTGAATCCTTAGCCGAAAGAAAGGCGGGTCGAATATCGCTATTCAAACCCGCCATCAAGATTAGAAGAGTGTTTTATCGGCTAGAGGAATTCTGTGTTACTGCTTCGGCTGGCCAGGCGCTACTCCCTTCAACTGACCCTTGAAGTGCACAGCCGTCGAGGTCAGCTTTCCGCGGTCGTCTGTCGTTGAAACTGCCAGTATGTTCTCGCCGTCCTTGATGGTTACGGTAGCGGCAATCGAACCACCTCCTGCAGGCAAAGCAAACTTTTCAGACAATTCTTTGCCGTTTATAAGCAGCTTGGTCGTGGTGGCAGCCTGAGAACTGACTTTGATGTTCACATTGAGCTGTTCTTCGATCAATGTGGAATCCGCGACCGGATTCGCGATAGCTATTTGCGGAGGCGGAGTATACGTCACTTTGAATATGAGTTTCGCAGTAGACTTATTGCCTGACCCATCCGTAGCAACATACGTGACCGTAGTATCTCCTACAGGAAGATTGGCAGGCGCATCGCTCGACAGTGTCGGATGTTCATCTACTGTATCTGTTGCGATAACCTGCGGAAGCTTGATCGGCATACCAGCGGGATCAGTTGCTTCCAGGGCAATCGGCGAAGATGGAATACCGGATATTACCGGTGGTGTTCGATCTATGACACGAACAGTCAGATTCTGTTGTGCGGAATTTCCTGAAAAATCTGTCGCCGTATATGTGAGAACAGTATCGCCTAACGGGAAAACCGGAGGCGCATTTACCGAGAGCTTCGGATTTGGATCAACGGAGTCCACGGCCCTTATCTGCTGAGGCAGCGCGACTGCGGTTCCGCGCGGACCTGTTGCCTCAACGACGATTGGGCCGCTTGGCAGGCCCGTTATGGTCGGCGGCGTTCTGTCGATAACTCTGACGGTCACCATTGCACTGGCAACGTTATTCGACGAATCTTTGGCTGCCAGAGTAACGTTGGTATCACCCATTGGAAATGTCGTCGGAGCGTTGCTTATGACACTTACCGGTCCGGTGCAAACGTCATTGGCAACAAACGCGGGAAGCTGAACTGCATTAGCCTTTGCATTTGTGGCTTCAACAACAATCGGTTCTGTTGGGAGGTTCACAAAGACCGGAGCGGCTCTGTCCACAACCTTGATAACGACGTTCGCGTTTGCGACATTTCCTGACGCATCGCGAGCCGTATATTCAATTGTGTTGTCGCCTAATCCCAATGCCGGAACACTGGTCGTAGAGACAATTGTGTTATTCCTCGCTGACATTATATCCATAGCGAGTGCCGGCGCTGTATCAACAAGATCTGTGATTGTCGGCCGAGGCAGTGCAACGCTGGCTGAACTTCCACCGGTGCATTCGACAACTATAGGAGATGTTGGAAGACCTGAGATCACTGGAGGAGTTGTATCGACCAGTCTGACGGTCATATCTGCTTCCGAGCGATTGCCGGAACTGTCGGTGGCAATATATTTCACGACGGTCTCACCCAGGGGAAATACCTTTGGCGAGTCTATTGTTAATTGAGGATGGGCATCGCCGTTGTCTGTCACGGTCGGCATCGGAACGGCTATGGGTGTGCCATCGTGCGATTTTGCTTCGGCGACAATAGGCGTTTTCGGTACCCCGGCAATGACGGGTGCAGTGGTATCGACTACCTGGACGGTTACCAGAGCTTGCGACCGGTTTCCGGATTTATCGACCGCCGTGTAGGTAACTTTCGTTTCACCAATCGGGAAAACCTGTGGTGTGCTGATGGACAACAATGGCGCCGGATCGCCGGCATCTTTCACCGTCGGCTGAGGCAGGCGGACTGCGGTTCCCGATGGGCTTTGGGCCTCGACTTTCACTACGTCCGGTAATCCCTGGATAGTGGGAGGAGTTGTGTCAACTACATTCACCGTTACGCGATCCGTCGATTCAAGGCCAAACGCGTCGATGACTTTCAGCGCTACTTCATGTTTTCCGTAACCAAGGTGGGTACGCAAATCCGCGCCCTTGATATCGAATTTATCGGCGCCATCGATATCCCATTGGTAATCTACAATGTGGTTTCCCGGCCCTGATGGCGAATCCGGATTGATTTCACCTTCGCCGCGCAGCGACATTCCCGATATGCCGGTTGGGCAATCGGCTTCGAGCTTTATTTCCTTTCCGGACTTACACGCGATCGCTTTTGGCGGTAAAAAGACAACGCTGTCGTGCACGCCGTCTTTGTCGATGTTGTCCATTACAAGAATATAGCGACTGCTGGGCTGAACAGTATCCAGTTTCGTCTCTGCCGTTACCATAATCCCAAAACTGTTGAATGGGAACGTCGCGTCCAGCCTGGCGTGATCTCTCTGCCATCCAGGTATGTCGCCAAGCCGAAAATGTTGCCCGTCACTGAATACCGCCCATACGACATAACCGTTAAGTCCTGGCTCGAGTTGAGGCAGGTCTTTGAATTCGACATTAACTTGGGTCAACGGTCCGCGATTCGTTATGTGCGCTTCGCCGGTAGCGTCTGGCGCATCAGTGGTGCCGCGAAAATCGAGGTTAACTGTCCGATATGGCGGATAGACAATCATCCCATTTTGAAAATCCAGCCTGCCGTTTCTGGCCAAATTCTTGAAGTATTCGGCCGCGGACGCGTTGAAGCCGATGGGATCCAACTTAATATCACTCAGCATGCGCTTGGGAACTCTGCTGGTCATCTCCGCGACAAAGAAGCCGCTCATCTGGCGAACGTTCGGATCAGCCTCGGCCGTCACGGCCAGTCTGAACGATTTTAGATGCGTCGCGGCCCTAAGCCCGGCCCCGTCTTTATGTATATTGAGCTGTCCGAGATTAAAAGCTGATCCGTCATCGAGCATCGCCCACGCCACCAGGCAGTTGTAATTTCCCAGCGTATGCAACGGAGGTACATTGTGAAGAGATAGATCGATGAATGTGGCCTTCTCGTCGTTTTTTACAACCGCAGATCCACCGACACCTTTTATGTTAGGAGTGTCCACGAGTTTTACCTCGGTCGCCTCGCCATACGGGTAGATGATCAGGAACTGGGGGGACCTGTAGATGTAATGCCAATCAGTTACGTTTGCTGGTGGAATAGAGATGGGCTTTTTTAGTTTATGACTTAACTGCATTATCCCGGGATCGATGGGTTTGACGAGCTTGGTCGATTCGACGTCGATCTCCGAATGGCCGACTCCGGCAACTTTCATTGTAATGTCGGGCAATTGATTCTTGCCGCCCGTCACATGAACGGTGTCAAGGTGCATGTCCTCGAAGCCATCCCTGGTTATTATGAGGGAGTAATTACCCGGTGCGAGTCCCTGAACAATGAAAGACCCTTTATCGTCAGTTTTAACAGTTTTCTCGAAACCGGTTTCGGCGTTGGTGATGGAAACGCTGGCGTTGACGATGATGGCCGAGCGCTGATCTTTTACAGTGCCTTTGATTTCACCGCCCTCTTGTCCTCGGCTTCCAGCGGCGAATATCAGCGCACCGACAGTTAACATGAAAAGAACAAACGTATAACGACACCTCTTCCCTGGCATAACAACTCCTCTAACTACCTGCAAAGATTTCGTCGAGCTCTCCGGGCTGACTCGATCTTTTTTTTGACACTCTTCCGCTATCTGGCCGGGCCGAGCCAATGGGCCGCGGCCATATCAGAAAAAACAAGCATTGGTCGTTTTCATTTAAGATGTTTAGAGTTCACCTGATTGTTCAGGCATTGATGGATTCCAACGTTTTGTGATCGCACCAACAACCGCGATCCTCTCTTGGTTATCCAAAGGTCTGGGTCCTTAATCAACCCTATCGGCAGTGAAATACGGTCCTTTACGGCTACTCCGGGTCTCTGGCCGTCAAAAACCGGCCGACAAGAAGGTGAACACAAAATAACAAAAATCCACCATGTGCCGACGCAAAATTACTTTGAGTAAAACCAGCTCTGAACTGTCGTTTAGTGCGTAAGCAAAGATAAGTCCACTTGGTTCACCTTTAAGCGGCTTATTTGAAACAAGTGGGAATGTAAACTTCTCCGAGAGATAATCCCCTGGAAATTTAGTCAAGAAGTCTGGCCGGCCGGAAAAGAATGTACGCATTCCGATCCTACAGTACGTATTGATTATTTCAACAATGGATTAAGTCATCCATGGGTGAACTTTTATTTTTCTGTTATAGAGGAACCGTCAAAGCGGGCAGCCGCGCATAATATTCTTTTATTACAGAAAATTGCGATAGCGTCTTCTTATACGCCGTATGTCAACGCAATTTGAAACAGGGACCCAATTTGTGTAAACTCGGCTTTCAATCGATCACAACAATTTCGCGCAATAAAAGAAATCAGGAGCAACGAATGAAGCCCGTTATATGCACATACTGCAATGCTGAAATCTACGAGTACCGCGGTCCTGAGCCCGGCATTAAGTTGAAAGCCGAATATTTTAAGCCCATCGCGGAATTTGCGGCTCCGACCAGCGGAAGCGATTTGCGATGTCCTCGTTGCTTTGTGAAATGGGTCGCCTGTTCGAATCAGTTAGGTCAACTGCGCATGCTGGTCGATTCCGCCTATGCTGGATCTGGTAATATCGGCAAAAACAAAGGCGGCGAAGAATAACATTCCTATAACATCGATCCGTCCGATTGCTAGCCCAGAAACGGCTGAATGTCAGATTCGCCGTTCTGATTTTCGGAATCAGTTTCTCCAAGAGCATTGTTTTTGTTGCCAGAGGGAGGCGAATCAGCGTGACTTTCAACATTGGGGACGGCTGATCTCTCACCCGGCCGACGTTGACTTTCGGATGGGTTACTGCCCGGAACGGGCTCGGTTTCTATTGGTGTTCGTGATCTGCTCATTCTGCTCCCCTCCGACTCACTTTCTCTGCACAGGCTATCTATTCGGACTCAACTGTTTTATTTGGTCTTCGGTCCGGTTCAGCCTTATTCCTTCTTTGCTTATGTCGCTGATCCAATCGGCCGGTATTGATTGTTTGCTGGTGAACAGTACCCCGCTCTCTATTTCCAGAGACTCCAGGCGTTTGTCCGACGGATCGTATGTAAGCTCTTTCACTTTGCCGATTTTATGTTCGTCACTCGTGACGACGTTCATGCCTTTGCTTATTGGTCGCTCGTTTCCTCCGATTCCTGTCGGCTCTGGAGGCGCAAATTCGGAACTGGATGAGATTGTCGGCGCTACCGGTGTAAAGGGAATATAATAACCCGCTCCCCAGACGGCCGAATCCATTCCAAAATGCTCGCCGGCGCGGAGCCTGGATTCTTCGTCGAGAGCGCTCAGCGACCTATATTCATTCTCGTTAAATGGCGCAAGTTGATCGAATTCGGCCGAATCAACAGACATATTCACGACGTTATCGCTGATTTCATCGATCAGAACCATAGGCACCAGGCGCTCAGTGCCAGTTATTCCTGTATTCACCACAAACTGGTTAAGATCGTAACTCTCAGCATCGAGAATCACATGGGAAATTGTTCCGACCTCTTTATCCCTGCACCTTACCTTTTGTCCCAGTTCTATGTTCATATCACCCAAGCTCCAATTCAACAGGCTTTTCGTCTCTGATGGATAAGGCAATACAGATGCCATTGGCGACCGCTAGCCATATAAGTTATACTCGCCGCTTGTCTTATTCCGCAAAAGGAGCATAAAGGTACGCTCGCGTTTTTCCGCCTGGCGTATTATTCTGAGGATTGAATGTCATCTAGAGACGCCGATCGCCCTGGCTTAGCGAAACGGATAATTTCCCTCGTTCGGTCGAATACTTTATTTCTGATTATTCTGGTAATTGGGCTTGTAAACTGTCCTCTTTACTGGATCGGACGAAAGCCGTGGGAACTCGGATCGCACATAAATCTTATTTACTGGCTATACACTCCCGCGGTAATTCTCTATCTGATTACTGGTTTACTGATCTGGCGCAACCCGAATTTGGGAAAGTCCGCGTTGTTTGTAATATTGTTGCTTGGATTTGCTTATCGAATCCCCCTGGTCACAGCCGGACCATTCTTCTCATCGGATATCAATCGTTATGTATGGGATGGACGGGTTCAGGCAGCCGGAATCAATCCATATATATATATACCCGCTGATCGCCGCCTGGAGTTGCTTCGAGATAAAGAAGTCTATCCGAACATCAACCGCAAAGAGTACGCACCGACGCTTTATCCCCCAGGCGCGCAGGTAATCTTTCTGGCAACATACCTGTTGGGAGGAATGTCGGTAATAGCAATGAAGTTTTCGATGCTCTTTTTCGAAGGCATCACTACTCTGTTCCTGATTCTGATTTTCAGAAAACTTAAACAACCTGAAACTCGCATTGTCTTTTATCTTTGGAATCCACTCGTTATTTGGGAATTCGCTCAGAGCGGACATATCGATGCAGCGATGATCGCGATGCTGGCAATCGCGGTTTGGGCATACCTTTGGGACAAAAAGATCATAACCGGAATTTTCTTCGCTCTGGCGGCTCTGATAAAGCTGTATCCCGCAATATTATTTCCGGCTTTTTATAAAAAGTGGGATTGGAAGATGCCTGTTGCCAGCGCTGCCACGGTACTGATCTTCTTCGCGCCGTACCTGCGCGCAGGCCGTGCGTTGCTGAACTGGACTGATCATTATTTTACCGAGGAGAATTATGTTTCGGGAGACAGGTACTATCTGTTTGGAAAAATCCATGCGATAGCCCCCTGGATTCCATTGAACGCCTATGTGGTTGTAGCTGCGCTGTCGATGCTGGCGGTGGCGGCGTTTATGATCCTGAAATCAAATTCCGAAGGTGACGTCGTCGGTAACGTAATCGCGATCATTACTCTGTGGATATTGATCGATAGCCCACACTTCCCGTGGTATTTCACGTGGCTGGCGTTTGCCGTTGCGTTGAGACCGCGTCCTTCGTATTTGATTCTTGTGTGCCTTGCGATGATCGACTACATGACCTGGCTGGAGGAAGCGCGGCCGGGAATAACGAATTTCGTTACGGACCTGAAGTTCATCGTTTTTTATGCTGTATTTACGATTGAAACGCTGTGGTCAAGCAGATTAGGCGAAGATTTGCGGCAGTGGCTGCAGGTAAAACTGGGGCAGGAACCGCTTATCAGCGAAACATAAACCAACGCTCCATCGCCTGCAGTCGCAGGCGATGGACGCGCAAAAGTTTGCAGGCTGTCGCCTTATTGATAATAGGCGGCGTTGATTTCGATGAATTTCTTCTCTTCTTCCGGAAGATCTTCGTCACGCCAGATCGCGTCGACAGGGCAAGCCGGTTCGCAAGCACCGCAGTCGATACATTCATCAGGGTTAATGTAGAGCAGCTCAGACGTCTCATAAGCCTCTTCATCTTTACGAGGGTGAATGCAATCAACCGGGCAAACGTCAACGCACGCCGTGTCCTTCGTTCCAATACAAGGCGAGCCAATCACATATATCGCCATCGAGAATTCTCCTCCTTCTGCTAAGGCAGTGTTTTAAGAATGCGCCATCAAGCTGATATTGATTACCCGGCTGTCTAAGCGGGGGTCTACCTGATGGTGATCGATAACCGAACCCATTGTTCACAACTTATATGATGCAGTCAATAGCTTTTCGACGGGAAAAGCAACCATATTTTCATTTAAGCGAACTAGGGCTGATCTGCGGATTGTTGACAGCTATTGACCACCAATTCTTTATCCAGCGGAATATAGTCAGCCGAGATTTTGCTCTGAATCAGATTCATTAAATCAACAATATCGAACGGCTTGGAAATATAGGTTGCGTTGATGGATTCGAGGAATCCGGAAGTCTTTGTCGAGACGGCATCCCCGGTCATAAACACAAATCGATCCGTAAGAGTTTCGTCCAGAGCAACGGCCTCGCGGAAAAATGCCGGACCATCTTTGCCAGCCATCCGCACATCGCTTAGAACAATGTCGTAGGACTTCGATGCCAAAAGCTCCAGCGCGGTGTCGACGTCCTGAGTGGCATCGCAATGGTGGCCTCTGTCATTCAGGGCCCGTCCCAGGAACCGAACGATTCCGCTTTCATCATCGACAACCAGGATGCGAAGTTTAGTGCTTGTGTCCACGACAATACCATCGTCGGGAGTTTCGACTTCCCTGTCCTGCTCCACGGCAGGCAGGTGAATTATGAATGCCGTGCCCTGGTTCAGCACACTGGAAACAAATATTTCGCCGCTGTGCTCTCTAACAATTCCATACGAGATCGATAATCCAAGACCGGTACCTTTTCCCTGCGCTTTTGTGGTAAAAAACGGATCAAATATGCGATTTAGATTGGCGGACTCGATTCCGGGACCGTCATCAGCTATCTCGACTACCACTTTGCCATTATGGGCTCTGGTCACAATGGATAATGAGCCTTTTTTGCTGGTCTCAAGCATTGCCTGTTCTGCATTCACAATTATATTAAGCAGAACCTGCTGTAATTGATGAAAGTTTCCCAGTACCAAAGGAAGCTGCGGATCCAGATTCTGCTTAACGTCTATATTACTGGTCCGCATATGGTAAGCGCGCAGCATCAGAACTTTTTCAATAACTTCGTTGAGGCTGATACAGGCTTTTTCAGAATGCGTTTGCCTGGCAAACGTGAGGAGGTTGGCAACTATCTCTCGCGCTCTTTCAGCTTCGCTGATGATCAGGTTTAGATCGTTTTGATCGTTCTCGTCCAGGTTTCCACTCATGTGGAGTAGCTGACTGAAACCGATGACTGTCGTCAGAGGATTGTTCAGCTCGTGCGCCACGCCGGACACCAGTTCACCGACAGCCGACATCTTTTCGGCCTGCATCAATTGCTGGCGCAATCGTTTCTGTTCCGTGATGTCCCGAACAACTACTAACAATGGCGCCTTCTCTTCGAATACATCGAACTCGACTGCCGTCGCGGTAATCGCAAGATCGATCCCCTCGCTCGAAGAATCTCGCAAACGCGACTCAAAACTGATCTCCTGCCCTGCTTGCGCTCGGATAAAATTCTGCTGGTTTTCAGCGCTTTCAAAGATCCCCAGCGAAAATGCTTCGGAGCCGGGCAAATCGGTAATGAAACAATCATTGCCTCGCAACCGCGCTTCCAGCTGTTGAGCGCCTTTGTTGAGACGTATCAGATGGCCAATCTCATCAAAAATATATATCGCCTCAGCCAGGCTATCGAATGTGACTTCCCATTCGCGCTTTCCTTTTGAGACCTTAGTGAACAACTCTTCCAGTCGAGCCGCCTGCTGCCGCGAAGTTTCGACTTTACTCAAATAAGTCTTGTACGAAAGGTGCGTGATAATAGCTATAGGAACTGCAACGACAAACGTGTGGAATCCTGATTTAGAAATCAACACATAGACCAGTCCAGCGACAGTTGCGCCCGTGAAATAGCTGATCGATGTCCATAGAAGGTCGTCACGCCACATTCGCAGGACCGGTTTTTCGGTCCTTAGCGCGACGACCGTGGAGACAATGCTGGAATTGATGCAGTAGTGAAAAAGCCCGAGCAGCGCAATCGGAAATGCGATCTCCGTGACGGCTGTCTGATGTTGACGAATCGCAAAGAAAGCAGGATGAAACCATCCCGTGAGATTCGCCGAGCAAAAGACCGATAGCCCCATAGCCGCAGCGTTGAATGCCCGCTTGCTATTGCTCCTGGTAATCCGCAGTGACGCAAGGAACGCGTCCGCAAAACCCAGTAGCGTTGCAGTCGGTATTCCAAAAAAGAGAACGCTGGTAAGGACGAATCCATCAGAAACGGTTAAGTTTATTTTGACTCCGGGGATTTTGACCGATCCGAGGATACTGAAAGCAAGTGTAGCGACGCACAACAGCAGGGCGTCTTTTGATAATCCACTGCTGACGACCTGGCGGGCTGAAAACAAAAAGACAATTCCGCCACAGGCAATAATCAGCCATAGCAGAATTGTCCCTTTGTTGTACCGCTTTATCATGTTGCGATACTTTTATGACCCCGTAAGAACATTCAAGTTTTCAGACCTCCCGATGCGATCACGTCGGATCGCCTCGTACCAGAATGGAGTCGGTGTACAGGACTCCATCGGAATAGAGAACACCGTCGCTATAAAGAACTCCGTCTGTGTAAAGCACTCCATCGGTGTACAACACACCGTCGGTATATAAAACGCCGTCCGTATAAAGAACTCCGTCGGTGTATAAAACTCCATCGGTATAAAGCACGCCATCCGTATAGAGAACCCCATCAGAGTAGAGCACGCCGTCGGCGTATACTCCCTGATACCTGCTGATCAGCGGTGTGCCGGATGCGCTGCCGCTGCCGACAACGATGGTCTGACTCCAGGTGATCTTCTCCCCGGCGATATAGCTATATTGAGCCGGCAGTGAGCCATTAGTGAGACGGTCACCTGTCTTCAACGAGCCGATGTTAGTTTTGAAGGAAGACACCAGCCGATATGCTCCTTCAACATCAAGCAACCCCGAACCCTGCTCAAGATAATTCGCATTCCTTAGCGGCTGAGCCGTATACATCAACGCGGCCTTGGTCAAATTCGGAGTTAAATTTGGATTCAGGTCCAGCAGCAGTGCAGCAGCTCCAGATACGGCTGGCGTTGCCACGGAAGTGCCGCTCATCTGCATCACTGCCTGTTTGGCATCTCTGTTTGTACTGAGATCAAGACCAGGATTCTGTTGGATCAGGACGGAATTGTTTGCTTCCGCGCTGATGATCTTATTTCCCGGAGCAACGATGTCAGGTTTCGCCAATCCGTCATATATTTTGTTTCCGGCTGCGTCGACAGTAAAGCCGCGCGTCGGTCCGCGAGAACTATAGGTTGCAACAACATCATCGGACCTGAAATCGGTGCCGAACGTATTTACCGCGCCGACAGTTAATGCTGAAGGCTCGATACCTGGGGTTTGAATACCGCCGTAGACTTTATCGCCGCCGTAATCTTTTCCCATGTTTCCGGCCGCCACTACAACCACCAGCCCAGCGTCGACGGCTCGTCTTACAGAGCGGCACAACGGATCGATTTTGTAAGAATCCGTGGCCGGTGCGCCGAAGCTGATATTTATTACGCCAATGTTGTAAGCGACCCTGTTCTTTATGCACCATTCGATGGCGCGTATAGCCTGGCTCATCCGACTGCTGCCAGTGCTATCGATGACTTTCACATTGAGCAAATTCGCTGACGGGTCGATACCAGTAGCAGCATCATTGAAATGCCCATTGCCTGCGGCGATCGCGGCGACAAATGTGCCGTGGCCAAAGTGATCGAGAGTGTCGCCTTCCCCGCTGAAATCGACCGAACCGATGATACGGCTCTTGCTGCTTTGCGAACGGAAGGCTTGATGATTAGGGTCAATTCCGGAATCGATTATTGCGATTGTCGGCGCGGTGGGATCGAATTTCGGCGATTCGGACGGGCGCACAAGACTGGCGCCTGTTGTATTCTCCAGATGACCCGTAACTGCGATCTGGCGGTCTTCGGTAACCAACACCACGTTTGGATCAGCTTCGAGCGCCGACAGATGCGCGGGCGTTACGGTGGCTGCGACTGTGTCCCCAGTATCGACAACGTCGTTTATCTGCGCTCCGGCGTTTCCAATCCCATTTGCGACGAAAGATGATTGGCCGGCCACTGCCTGAATAATCACGCGTGTGGTCCGGCCCTCAGCGACAGCGGCCCGTAATGAGGCTGATAGCTTACCCGGCCGAGCGTCTCGTTTTGCTACTGCTTGCACTAGAGACAGGCCGCCTAAAGTAAGACTCAGCGATAGAAGGCCGCTTATTAAACCGAATAAAGTATTTCTGGGTCTCATATTTCAATGACTCGGCTGAAATTCAGCCTAATTACCTCGGACTAGTTTTTCTAAAAGAGCATCTCCTAGAAATCCGTTGCTCTCCTCTTTATTTTTCTTCCCTGATAAGTCCCAGAACACCCGCGTTAAGAGTCTTCACGAAAAAACTGGTTAGTGCCTATACAATTCCAGTGCCAGTGAACAACAATTATCAACAATTTGTTTAACACTAGTCTTTTGAATCAAATACAGCTCAATAAGTGATTATTGATGTAACACCTGATTCGATAAAATGGGGAGAAAGGGTGGGGAATTTTGACCTAAATGTGCCTTTTTGCACATCTGAGATAATTCTTACGGTTTATGAAGTTTCAAACAATAGTGCCGATATTTATTCGCGTAAGAACTGAACCAAGCGGTGCCCAAATTTAATGGATTCCGGATGTCTTAATCTAAATGTGTTGGCTGTTGATGACGAGCCTGGCATCAGAGCGCTTTATTCTCGTGCCTTGAACAGGAAAGAGAAAACGCCGGGCGGCTCCGCAGGGTCCAATTTCCCTCAGTTTAAACTCCATCTGGCGTCGTCAGGACCAGAGGCAGTTGAGCTTGTTCAGACGCTTCGAACTCAGGGTGTTCAAATCGCCGCCGCATTTTTCGACGTCAGAATGCCCGGCGGCATGGATGGCATTGAAGCCATTAGACGAATACGCGCGATCGATCCACAGGTACTTTGCACAGTTGTAACGGCATACGGTGAAGACCGGCTTCAGGAGATAAACGAAATATTTGCGCCCCACCATCTGGATGAATGGGACTACTTGAACAAACCGTTTAATGTCGGCGAGATCATGCAGAAGGCGCGCAACACGGTCTCTTCGTGGAACAGGCGCAGGGCCCAGGAGCTACAGCTGGAAGAAATTCGTCGAATGAACCTTGAGCTGGGAGATTTGAATCGCACGCTGGACAATAAAGTTTTTGAACGAACTGCCGCGCTTGCGGTTGCCAATGCCGACCTCGAATCTGTCCTCAAACAGCTTCGTCAAACGGAAGCACAACTGGTTCATAACGCGAAGATGGCTAGTCTTGGTCAACTGGCTGCGGGAATTGCGCACGAGATCAACAATCCCGTCGGATTTATTCAAAGCAATCTGGCGACCGGTCTGCGGTACTCGGAACGTCTCGGGGATTATATTCATCAGCTTGAAAACATGATCGCCGATAACTGCGATCTCGGCGATCGGGTGGAACGACTGAAACGAACGTCAAAGATCGAATTTATTCTTTCGGATTTCGCTTCCATCCTGAATGACTCCCAGGCAGGCACATTGCGAGTGCAGCAGATTGTGAGCGACCTGAAAACGTTCTCACAACTGGATCAGGATTCAATGGGTTTAACCGACCTGAATGAAACGCTGAAAAGCACGTTGAGCCTGATTTCGGGCGAGATCAAACCAGGCACAAATTTAAAGACAGATTTTGGTTCTTTGCCGCTGGTTCCTGGTGACCCTAGCGCACTGGCTCAGGTATTCATGAATATTCTGTTAAATGCAGCCGATGCCACGCCTGATCAGGGTGAGATCTCAGTTGTGACTCGACGATCCGGCGATAGAGCCGAGGTTCAAATCCGGGACACGGGATGCGGGATATCACAGGCAGATCTCGAGCACATTTTCGATCCCTTTTTTACGACTAAAGAGGTCGGCTCGGGAATGGGACTTGGGCTAACCGTTGCCTACAACATTATTAAGAATCATCGAGGCGAACTGCGTGCCCGAAGCGAAGTCGGTGCTGGCTCTACCTTCACGGCATTGTTGCCTCTGGGAGTGCAGGCTTCGCTGCCCACGCGACCCCCAGATTACCCAACTAATAACCAGCAAAA
>DASRDY010000085.1:0-9012 GCA_035652355.1 Blastocatellia bacterium | reverse complement strand
CAGCCTTTAGGTTATCCAGGACGCGACGAAAATCATATTGCGGGTGCCATCCAAGCTCATTTCTCGCCTTGTCATTCACATAAACTCTCTCGATACTGGGGAACATTTTCCAACCGCGGCGCGCATACGCTTCTTCATAGTCGGGAAAAAGCCGTTTCACAACCGACGGCGCATCAGCACGTAATTGAGAAAGATCATCAGCGGTGAACGGCGTAGTCGCACTGATGATGTATTTACCGAACCTGATTTCAGAAGCCTTTTCGATGGCTAGAAGATGCGCGCTGACAACATCCTCGAGCTCGGCGCGCCGATAAAGAAATTCGTTAGCTTTTGCGTTTTCGTCCTGGTAAGCCTCGCGCGTCGCCTTATTGTCATCTTCCTCGGGAAAGAATCTTGATGTTCGAAGGATAAGGCAATTTAGTCTCTGCTTTCGATGAAACAACTCGCACAGGTCTTCCGCAGCAGTCTTTGTCACGCCATATATGTTTTTCGGAATCGGCCTGACATCTTCTGTGATCCAGGCGGCGGGTGCGCCCGGGGGCGGAATCAGTGCGCTGCCAAATGCGCTGGTCGTGCTGGTGAATATAAACGACTGCACTCCGGTGGCACAGGCCTCTTCCAGAAGATTGAGAGTGCCAGTTATGTTTGTGTCGACAAAATCCTGTCGGCTGTGGGTTGAGACGTGCGGTTTATGAAGCGTCGCAGTATGCAGGACCGTCTCGGCGCCTTTCATGCATTGGCGGACGAACTCTCGGTCCACAATTGAACCGACTCTGTTCGTGAACCCAGAGCGATTAATATCTACTGCAACAACTTCGTGATTCGCACTTTCCAATGTGCGAACCAGAGCCTCACCTAAATGTCCAGCGCTGCCTGTAACAAGTATCTTCATAATGCTCTGATTCTTTCCAAAATATTAGGTCACTGCTAACTGCACTCCGGGGTTAAATTCCAGGCAGTCTGCGTATTCAATATGCAATACGCGGCGATAGGAATCAACTTTGGCTTTCGATGATGAATGAATCAGCAATGGACGCATCGCCATAACACCTCCGCGTTTCACGATGCACTGAGCGCTCTGTAGTTGTCGAGCCAATGAAAATATTTCGCCGTCTGTCAATACTCCCAGCTTATGAGTTTCTGGAATGATGCGCAGAGGGCCATTGTCTTCAGTCGAAGCGTCCAGGTGAACACGCAGCGCCACTACTCTATCAAGCGCCCAGGATGGAGCGTGGGCGTAGAGCGCTCCAGTCTTCGTTGACCAAGGCCCCCACTCTTCGGATTCGATTTTTGATTGAAGAGGCAACGCAGTATCCTGATGCCAGACGACCAGCCAATTCGCCTTTCCGCTCTTTTCAAACAATGTTGCTCGATACGGTACAACCTTCCGACCAAGTGACTTTTCGGCGAGATTGAGCAGTCGTGAATCGGATGCCAGATCGCGAATATCAGCATGCGACATGAGATGCCGCGCTCCGGCCCGGCCGCGCCTTTGCCCGAGATCAGTGAGTGAATCGATCAGATCATCGCATTCTGCATTGGACAGGACACCGTCCGTAATCGAGTAGCCGGGATCAGTCATTGATTGGTTAATCTAAGCTAGACGCTGATTAGACGAGGCACCGCAGGAACATCTGATTCTTCCCAAAGTATTTTCGCCGCGCTAAACGCCGATTCGTCGTGCTGTTGGGGTCTCGCATCAACGAATTCAACGACCGCTTCAAATTCTCCATAATCGAATGGCAGCCCCTCGGCTCTTCGCTTCAATACCAGCCGTTCTCGCTGACCATTTTCATCATACTTAAGCGCGCGATGATGGCAATAAGGATTATTTCCGCGGCGACCGAAAAAAGTATGCGCGGTCCATGAACACCCGCCTCGACAAAGTTTCGCATATTCGCACGTCTGGCAAAAACCCCACAGATGATCAGTTCCTTCGGCAGTTTTCGCGTTCATATTGAAGTTCAACTGTTCAGTTTGGGTTATTATTTCACGCAGAGACTTCTCGCGAATATTGCCGCCGGTGTATGGAATTGTGGGAAGGGAAGGGCATCCTTTGATCGCGCCATCGGCTTCTATGCCAAGGCTGTTCAAACCGGCGTGGCAGCCGCGCCAAAAGGTCCACTCACCACCGCCACGCAACAGTCGCTCGTACGGGCCGTAATAGCCGATGTTGTTTCCTGCGACAAGATGAATTCCGTCGTTTCGTGCCTGAGTGGCAAGCTGCGCAAGCATTGGATATAGATCCAGCAGTTCGTACGGCTGCAGCAGGATCTCCCAGTTGTCCGCCGCGTTGCCCATCGGTACGGTGAGCTGTATCTGCCACGCCTTTACTCCGGCATCCCGAATCGCCGAATAGACCAGCGGCATTTCGGGCGCAGACAAGCGGTTGATTTGGGTATTACAGGTGGGGAGGATGCCGACGGCATTCAAACGCTCCAGCGTTTCAAAGCAAGCTTGCCAGGAACCATTTCGTCCTCGTAAACGGTCGTGAGTTTTCTCTAACCCATCGATCGAGACCGAGCATTGGTAAATGCCAGCTTCGCGCATTTGTCGCGCGACATTGTCGCTGATGCCGTAACCTCCGGTTGTCATTGTGCAAAGCATCCCGCTGTTCGCGATTGCCGCGGCGATGGTCAGCCAATCTCGTCGAAGGTATGCTTCGCCACCGATCAAGGCTACTTCTTCGATTCCGACTTCAGCTAATTGTCGAACAAGGTCGAGCGCCTCGTCTGTATTCAGCTCGTTCGTCCGAGCTTTGCCCGCGCGTGAACCGCAATGAGCACACGCCAGATTGCACTGCAATGTAATTTCCCAAATGGCCCGGAATTGTCGCGAACTCATGATCGTTATCTGAAAATAATAAAAAACGCGATGCCGATAAATAATATTATTGCGAATAACAGTACGGCCCCAATTACTATTAGAGGGACATAGTTCCGCGGCTTAACGACGGGCAGCGGAGGCGGTCCATACATGACTACTGGTGGTGTCCGGTTCGCCGGAAACGGAGGCGGTCCATAGATTGGCGCAGGCGGTCGCGGCAAAGTAGCTGGATCTGGCGGCGGCAAGGGATTGGTTGTTCGTTCTGCGCCTTGAATCCTCCGCCTGGTGTTTTCGATAAGCTCACGCTGTGATTCTGAATCGTCTTCCGGTTGTCGCGGAAACAGCGGCTTGTTATCATCTGGCATAGTTCACCTGATTCAAATTATTCATGTACAGCGCTTCGAAATTGGGAAGAGGTTGTTAGAAAGAATATTAATCGAAGACCGCTAATCGTTCAATTCGACTGCTTAATGCTTCCGGAACGAACATTTCCTTCGGAAGACCTTTTTGTCACATTTTGAGCTCCTTCCTTCGCTGCAAAAGTCATTTTGGTCAAAGCCCCACAACGACCATCAGAAAGACAGGTTGATTAACATGATGCTCATCCCTTACGTTGTTTGGCTCTTTCCAGGTTCTGTTTGACTCTAAATTTAACAATCTTTGTTATCAGTCCGTATGGGATAGGTTTGTCCAGGGGAAATTGAACAGAGCCTTTTGCATTTTTGTAAGCGGAAAGCTCGTCTTTGAATTCCTCTATTCCTGAGCCTCGCGGATAAAATCCAATGTGGTTTTTGAATGCGGCAAACCATACCAGCATGCCATTCTGAACGAACGCCGGTATCTTGTAGCTGATCGTCTCTTGCGCCTTCGGCGCGGCCTTTTGAATTGTTGTTCTTACTCTTTGCAACATTTTTTGAACATCGATAGGGAATTCGGCGATGTATTCATCGATATTCTGCGGTTCGGTCTTTTTCATATCTGCTTACCAATTTAAGCTGCTGACAGTAGAGTACCTTGTGAAGCGACCGCCTGCCATTTATCTTCACGTTTTACAAATACGTCGGTAAAGCGAAGCATAACCGAGAAGTTGTTCCCCATGTAGCTTCCAGTAGCTCGAGTCCTGCCGGTGACAACTGCGAAGTCACCGAAATTGCGAATCCTGATTTCGTCGACTCCGCCAGATTCAATCTTTCGCTGGCCGGACTTTGCTTCGTCCAGCACCTGAGCTTTGGTCAAAATACGTCCGCCAGGATCGATCACGCTCCAATCGTTATCAAGCAGATCATCGACAGTCTGCCAATCATTGTCGAGCCACGCCTTGACAAGTTTTTGTTCGATCTCATTTAATTGAGCTTCTTGATCTGGCATTTAGTAGTTAACCTCCGCGATAAGGGTTTCGCGCCATGCACATATTGGTTCGCCGATCCGCAGATAGACTTGAGTTTAGTTCGTGAAGCAAAGCGAATCAGCCCAGCCGTGGCCGCATTGTAAGTGATTTGTCTAGTTCCACCAATCAGGATAGTGAAATCTTAGCTGACCGCGTGCATATGCTCGCTGCCAATGGCGTTTAACGATATGAACGATTGTGCGCGCGTTATATCTTTTCCCCGCAAGTGTATAGTCGTCGGGGCGAAAATAATAACCATCGTTTACGCATGCCCCCATCCCGTCGTCCGCGCAATCTCTCACAAATATCTTCGGAGTATGTTCGACGATGCCCATCAGAATATCTAGGCATACGAACCCGAGCGTTACTCGAGTCGGATTTTTAGTGTTGAATCCGCCTGAGAATCTTGCTGTCGTTAATCGCTCGTCATCCAAATGTTCAATCAGTAAAGGAATTGCGGCGGCACGCAGACCGACGATCCTCTTTATCTCTAGGATAGGATTTTCCATTAGAGTACCATCACCGGCTCCATCGTCGGCATAAACCGATGATAAGTCCTTAACCGCGAGAAGGGATTCGATGTAATTCCCATTGCGTTTAGATGTCGCTTTCCGTTGCTGCGCGCTGTTTGAAAAGGGTAGTACAACAACCGCCATAGCTGCGAACAACAGTTTTATCCAGAGGGAATTATTGATAGTCTCCAGCGCTTTTAGGGTAAATTGCATAACCTCATTTTAGGCCTTGCCACTGAATAAAAGATATGACGGCCGTCACAGAACCGCGGTTTTAATCCCGGCAACAATGAGGTCAGAGCCAAGTTGCCGCGCAGATTGAAGGATTGTTCCGCCTGGGCTGACGATTTCAGATGAACCATAAGACGTTCGTCCATCGAAATGTCCAGCAACATCGGCGCGGACTATATGAACGCCATTTTCTACTGCGCGGGCAACATCCACTTTTCTCGTTTGCTCTACCAGTTCCGGCCCCGCTTTCGATGGCGGCAGTCCATTGTTGGACGGAACAAACAGAGCGGTAGCACCTTTCGATGACATAACCCTGGCGGGCTCGCGATAGTTAGAATCGTTACAGATAATGATGCCGAAAGTTAACCCGCCGACCTTGAAGACTGGCATCTCCAATCCAGCTGAATACACCGATTTATTGATTGCCGGGTGCAGCTTGCGATAAATGCCTATAACTGCTCCTCGGTGATAAATAGCGGCAGAGTTATAGATCAATCCGTTTCGTCCGGCCTCTGTGACTCCAACTATTGTGGTCACCTTGTCGCTGGCAATAGGAGCCAAAACAGATTGGAGTTGACCGGTATCCACACTGATCGCAATCCAATTAGGATCGGCGGCATAATCGGCTAGTCCGCCAAGGGCTGCTTCTGGACAGCATAGAATCTCAACGCCAATCGATTCGCAAACGCGAACTTGTTCGCGAATGAGTTCCACTGTCTCTGTCAAGGCAGCGGCCGCCAGTGGAGCTTGATATGCTGCGACCTTCAAAATGCATCTCCGAATAAACCTTAGCACGGCGATGAATTAGAGTTAATTAAACCTGCCAGTGCGGACGCAATAATACTCTCAATTACTTCGGTCTTGGCTTGTGCGTATGCGTCCATGTGCGACCAGGACTGCTTTGCCAGGGATCGTTTGGTATCCTCATATAGTTTCCGATCTTCTGGGTGGGTCCGAAGCCAATCGCGAAAGGCGATGTTGCGCTCGATCTCAGGTACTCCAGGCGAATAAATATGAATGTGCACATCCCTTGCAGATGTTCGAAGCATCCGATGTTCATAAAAGTCTGGTTCGCGCACTCTCAATTCATAACCTGCCAATTCAAGCTTTGAAAGATAAGAGGGTTCGTCAGCAGAATCCGGAACTACCACCAAGATATCGATTACCGCCTTGGCCGCTAGTCCTGGCACGGAGGTAGAGCCGATGTGTTCGATGCGCAGAAGAGCATCGCCCAGCGCGGCCGTTATGATACTCGCGTGATGCTGATATTGCGCTGGCCACTCTGGGTTGTAATCGACAATACGAATTTCTGTTTTTTCAGGACCGCCAATGAAAACGGTTTCGTCTTTTTGCGATTGCAAGTTTATAGCTCTTTCATCATGAACACGCTATACGGATCCTCGACATAATCCGCGAATGGTCCGCAGTAATTAAACCCGAAACTCAGATAGAGCTTTCGCGCTGGTTCGAATGCTTCCCCCGATCCTGTTTCCAGGCTCAGGCGACTATACTTTCGGCGTTGCGCCTCTTCGATTATATGATTTAAAAGGTTCGAGGCCACGCCTTTTCGAAGATGTGCCGAAGCAGTCCGCATCGATTTGATTTCTCCGTGGCGCGGATCCAGTTCTTTGAGTGCTCCGCAACCCAGCAGTTCGCCATTTTCCCAGGCCGACCAAAATGTAATATCGGGCTTGCGCAACCCTTCAAGGCCGAGCGCATGAACGCTCTCTGGCGGAGAATACAGGAACATGCTTTGCAGATGTTCTTGCAGAAGCTTCTGAATTTCAGGACCGGTTAAATCGTCAATCTTAATTTCCATCAGCCATACTCATTAAATAAATCGTTCTGATTTCACGACCCGATTTTTGTCGCTTTACCGTATATACAGTTATGTCCCACCCAACCATTGACTTCTCCACGGTTGTTTCCGATCAGGAATCGGTCTTTATTTATAGCTTTGATCAGGTGAAGGTAGTCTGTGCCGTGAACTCGCACGAGGACGATGTCCCCGACTTGCAAGGTCTCTGTGTCGCAAGGCTCAAGCGTTACCAGATCGCCATCGTTAACCTTGCCCTTCATTGAATGGCCGCGAGGCCTGATCTGTGTCGTTTCGCCTCTGGCTAACGCTTCTTTTGCGTATTTTGCCCAGCTCATAAAGGCATTTTATCTATTTCGGTGCTTTTTTAGTAACCGGTATGCTCGCTCAGTGTTTCTTCGTAAAAACCAGATAGTCTCCCATTCGCCATTGGACGCCGTCGGCGCTAACCTCGTAAGTCATCTTAAACGCTTGGTCTGGCTGGCGCTCAAAGATGAATCTCTCGTGACGCATCAGCGCTGCGGTCGAGCCGGTAGTCTGAAAATTCAAAGCCGGGCTCCTGGTGAACACAACTCTTCTGTTGTTCCAGCCGTCACTTGAAAACGTCCGCACGCCTCCGAAATTGTCGTTCAAAATCATTACGAACTGTTTAGAGGTGTATTCATACCCCCACGTACCCAAAGCCTTATACCTGTTCGGAGCGCGATCAGCATGGCGATAGACCAGCCACTGACTATCGAGTTCAGGTGCAAAGCTGACGTCGGCTTCGATCTTCTTTCCATTGGCGAACTCCCCGGCGCCGCTCCATTCTCCCGAAAAGAAATCGATCAATTCCTGCGGCAAACGAATTGGCGGATCGGCCTTTTGTGGCGGCGGCGGAGGGACAGTAGTCTTATCCTGAGACTGGGCAGTTGCACTAAAGAGCAATGACGAAATCAACAACAGAATAGATAACCGAGAGAAAATCATAACGATCCTTTATGATGGCAGATTAGGCTTCTTGCCTGTTCCGCAAAACCAGCCTTTCTTAGGTTCTTCGAATACCTGAATATCCGCGAAGCCGGCCTTTGAAAATAACGCACGATGTTCCTTCAGCCCAAGGCTGCTTGATTTCAGAAGCTTCATCACCGGCCCCTGCAGTTTATCGTATTTTCCGCTCTTATAGCTTTCGGCGATAATAATCAGCGTTCCACCAGGTTTCAAGACTCGCAAGATTTCGCGCATATCGTTAACCAGGTCAGGCCAGTAATATTGAGTTTCGACCGCGGTAACAAGATCGAACTTATCATCAGGAAAGGGCAGTTGGGATACAGAACCATTCGTTATTTCGACTCGGCCTTCTTCGATTAGTTTCGAGTTTTTCGCTCGAGACGCGGCGACGCTGCCGGATGCGTAATCGACGCCATAAATTTTGCCATCAGTTGCAATCGCGGCCATCTTTTGAATTGTTCTGCCGCCCCCGCAACCGACATCCAGAATCGTGAAGTTTTTGTTGATTTTAACGTGGCCCAATCCCCAATCGGTAAGACCAGAATGAGAGAAGTTCATTATCCAGAGAAAGAATCTGCCGATTATCCGATCCGGCTTTCGAACCTGAAATAACACGTATAGCAGGACACCGATCATAACAACGGCGAAAAGTATTGGTTTTATTGACGTATCTCCTTAAACCAGTCAGGGATTGATTAATTTGAACGGAAAGTGACTGGGAATTGTTCAAGCAAATCGCAGGTTTATTTAAAATCGAGCGAGCTCCAAACGAAAGTCAGAACGTTTTAGGCGAAAGCGGACGACGAATAGTGTTCTGAAGCACAGTAAATGGTGAAGCAAGTCATATCCAAAAAACGTTGCTGCCATCTCGGGACAAATCGATCTATCAAAATAAATAATCCGAGCCCAGTCTGCCGGATTCTTGGCCAGGATCGCTCGCATTAGTAGCTTGCGCTCCTCGTCGTAATCTCTCTTATAGGCGTCGTTCGTTCCGAACTCATTCTGCGCGCTCGCGCGGTGGTCAGAGAAAATCGGTTCATCATCGATAGGACCATCAATCCCACGCTGAATCAGAACTACAGGCGAGATTGCGGTTTGCAGTATCCTGATTAGCTGATCCTCGTTCTCCACAACTCCAAGATTATGGCATCTCTGAGCTTTTTTATTAAACTTGAGTACACGATAGGCGCTTTTATAAGAGACTCAATTATTTTCAAGCCAGGCCATAGCTTCAACTTTAGAAGGTAGGA
>DASRDY010000084.1:0-15027 GCA_035652355.1 Blastocatellia bacterium | reverse complement strand
TCGATATTTGGTAAAAGACCTCGGTGTTATCTTCTAAGGTTTGGAACCCATGGGCGAAACCCTCAGGCACATACAGCATTCGGCGGTTCTGTTCTGTAAGCTCACACGCGAACCACTTGTAACGACTCTCTGATTCTGGCCGCAAATCAACGATCACGTCGTATATAGCCCCTCTCGTACACCTGACTAACTTCGCTTCCTCAAATGGCTTTGCCTGGTAATGCATGCCTCGTAATGTTCCCTTGCGCTTGTTGAATGATATGCTGCATTGAGCGAGTCGCGGGTTTAAACCGTGATCTTCAAACTCTTTCTGACACCAGACTCGGGCGAAAAAACCGCGCTCGTCCTCCAGCAGCTCGGGCTCTATGATGTATGCTCCCTTCAAACTCGTTTCCGTGAAAATCATACGCCGCAGTCTATTTCATGTAACCCAATCGAGACGAATGCGCTACAAACAGCTAAACAATAACCGGGTCCGGAACCGGCACGATAAATCGCCCGCCCGCGTCGCGATACTGATGCTGTTGACGCAAAATCTCGTCAGCAAAATTCCAGGTCAACAACAATACATAATCCGGTTTCGCCTCCAGCAGTTTCTCCGGGCTGTAAATCGGCAGCCTTGCTCCCGGAGTGAAACAGCCCTGTTTGATCGTGCTCCGATCAACAACAAAGTCTATCCAGTCCGAACCTATCCCGCAGTAATTCAGCAACGTGCTGCCCTTTGCCGAAGCTCCATACGCCGCGATCTTGTGACCCTCTTTTTTCAACTTGCTCAGCAAAGACTTTAACCGATCGCGCAAGGATCCGACTTTTCTCGAAAAGTCCTGATAAAAACTCAGTTGATCTATCCCAATTCTCTTTTCTTCATCGAGCAGAGTTTGCGCCGATTCAGGCGACACACCTATTTTACTCAGCGTTCGATCATTTCTGGCAATAAAAACGCGAAGCGATCCGCCGTGTATTGGGATTCGCTCTACACCCTGAACCTGCAAGTTCTGTCGCTCGACCAGATTCTTTATCGCGGTCAGGGAAAAATAGCAAAGGTGTTCGTGATAGATTGTATCGAATTCTGTCTTGTCGATCAGGTCCTTTATATATGGCACTTCGACGACGGCAAACCCATCATCTCTTAACAGCGCTCCAACTCCGGTGACGAATCCGTTCAGGTCGGGCACGTGCGCCATTACGTTGTTTGCGTGAATTACGTCCGCTCGTTGTCTTTCCGAAAGCCGCAACGCAAGATCGTCCGTGAAGAATTCATTCAGAGTTCGTATCCCTTTTTGCTCGGCGATAGCGGCGATGTTGGATGCGGGCTCGATGCCCAGAACATCTATTCCATTCCGTTTGTAATACTGCAGCAGATAGCCGTCGTTGCTGGCGATCTCAACGGCCAGGCTGTCACCGTTCAAGCTGCAACCGGTGCGTATGCGATTGACCAGCTCTTCCGCATCTTTGAGGGTCGTGTCGGAAAACGATGACAAATAGAAATACTCGCTGAAAAGTTCCTCGGGCGGCACGGTCTCGGTAATCTGAACCAGACTGCAGTCGTTGCAGAGAGCGAGATCGAGCGGAAATGTTCGCTCTGGGTTCCCTAACTGCTCCGGTTTCAATAAGGCATTCGCGAGCGGCGTGCGTCCCAATGAAAGGAACGTTGTCAGGTCCGGTCCGCCGCACGAACGACACGAAAAAGTACTCATTGCGTGTTACCAAAGAAGGACTGATACCAGTCTATCGTTTGTTTGATTCCCTGCTCTAAAGTGAACTGTGGTTTCCAGCCCAATACTTTTCTCGCCTTGCTCGCATCCAGGTATTGATGCCTGATCTCGTTTGAAGCCTCGTTGCGCACGACCGGCTCCAGATTCGATCCCATAGCCGATTTGATCCGATCGACCAGTTCCAATACTGTCGTTTGCTCTTCGTTCGAGAAGTTAAACGCTTGGCCCGCCAGGTCTCGGTTTTCAGCCAAACGTTCGGCAATCAGCATATATGCGGCTGCGCCATCCTCGACATAGAAATAATCCCGGACAAATTGACCGTCAGAACGAACTACGGGTCGCTGTCCGCGAATCAGACTTCGGATCGTTCCAGGAACTATCCTATTCCAGTTCAGATCGCCGCCGCCATAAAAATTGCCGCAACGCGTAATCGCAACCGGAAGCCCATAGGTTACCGCATACGACTGAGCAATCAAATCCGCGCAGGATTTGCTGACATCGTAAGGATGGCGACCTTGAAGCCGCGTGTCCTCGTTGTAGGGCAGTACTTCGTGATCGCCGTAAGCTTTGTCCGATGACGCCAGAATGATTTGTTTGACAGTTGGGCTTCTTCGACAGGCTTCCAGCAGAGCCCACGTGCCGCCGATGTTTGTCTCGAACGTCGAAACCGGATTGCGGTTAGAGATCGTGACTATCGTTTGCGCCGCAAGATGAATGACCGTGTCGATCTCATATTCGCCAAGCGTACGTTCGAGCAGAGCCTGATCGCCCACGTCGCCGCGAACCACTTTGACTTTTTCTATCTGTTCGCTTCGGACCAGCTCGCTTTGCGGTACCCAATCACGGATCAGGCAGACGACATCGGCGCCGGCATCAATCAGGCTGCGGACCAGCCAACTGCCGACCAGGCCTGTTCCACCAGTGACGAATACCGGCCGGTCCAACCAGAAAGCGCTCATTCCCATACCTTCCACGGCGCGCGGTTTTCGTCCCACAAACCTTCTAAATATTTTTTATCGCGAAGCGTGTCCATGCATTGCCAAAAATCCGGATGACGATAAGCAAAAAGCTGCTTATCAACCGCGAGTCGCTCTAATGCGTGAGCTTCCAGACTGCTTTCATCGCCGTCAAGATAATCAAAAATGCCGGGCTCAAACACGAGATAGCCGCCGTTGATCCAACCTTCGCCGCTCTGAGGTTTTTCCGTGAACTTCGTAACCATATCTCCGTCGAAGAGCAGACCGCCGAAACGCGCGGGAGGTCTGACGGCCGAAACGGTACCGATCTTACCGTGAGATTTATGGAATTTCAGCAGCTCCTGCAGGTTGATATTGCTGACCCCATCGCCGTAGGTGACCATAAAGGTCGAATCTTTCAACCAGGGTTTCAGATTTCGGACTCGGCCGCCGGTGTTAACGTTCTGACCGGTATCCATCAGGTGGACGATCCAATCTTCAGACTCGCGTTTGACGGGATTTACCTGGCCGTTGCTCAAATCGATAGACAGATTGCAGTTCAGGCTGTAGTAGTCGATGAAATAGTGCTTGATCATCTCGCCCTTGTAGCCCAAAGCGATGAAGAACTCCTTAAAGCCGAAACAGGAGTAATGCTTCATGATGTGCCACAGAATAGGGCGACCGCCGATTTCAATCATTGGCTTTGGTCTAACTTCGGTCTCTTCGGCCAGACGAGTGCCCAGACCACCAGCGAGGATTACGACTTTCATTTGACACCCTCCGCTGTCGTTACCTCTTCTAACGGAATTGCGAGATTAATGACATCAGTACGCCAGTCCAGCATAGGTCTGACGGCTCCGGGAATGTGTCCACCGTAATCATCGCGCGCTGAACCACCATCGGTTGTGTCTATAACTTGAAAAGCAACTGCTTCGCGTTCGTCGCAATGAACGGTAACCGGATTCATTGTGCTGATTGCTGCTTCGACAAGAAGTGTTCCCTCAGAGAGAAGATTGCCGGGAATTCTGGCGGTGCTTTTGTAATATCCTGCCGATCTGGGAAATCTTCGCCACCTGGGTTCCAGGTCGGCCGAGACGAAAACGCAGGCCCCTTCTTCGTTGTAGAAATGGAAATTAGGAACAAGAACGTGTCCGTCAGTCAGAACCTCATACTCCATTTCAATATTAACTGGCTTCCTTATGTCAACCGCCTCGGAAATCTGTCCGTCCTGAGATCTAACCCTGACCGCCCGCAACCGTACAATTTCGTTGCCGGGAGCGGTCGTTAAGTCAGGCCACTCTCGCACGGCAGTGGTGCCGAGACCCGAGTTCAGGTACGACGCAACAACATTATGTGATGGTCCGTCGTTCAATACAGTACCTGCGTCGAGGAGAATGGTGCGCTCGCACAGTCGTGTGATGGCTGGCATGTTGTGGGAGACGAATATGACGCTTCGTCCGCCCTTACCGACATCCTGCATTTTATCCAGGCATTTGCGTTGGAATTTGGCGTCGCCGACGGCCAGCACTTCATCCATGATCAAAATCTCAGGTTCAAGGTGAGCAGCAACTGCGAATGCAAGGCGCAAGTACATTCCGCTGGAATAAAATTTAACAGGAGTGTCGATGAACTTTTCGACTTCTGCGAAATCCACTATCTCGTCAAATTTCTTGTTAATCTCGAACCGCCGCATTCCCAATATTGCGCCGTTCAGGAAGATGTTTTCCCGGCCAGTTAGCTCAGGATGAAAACCTGTGCCTACCTCCAGTAACGATGCGACCCTGCCATGAATCTCAGCGAAACCTTTGGTCGGGTCGGTTATGCGCGACAGAATTTTTAACAGAGTGCTCTTTCCCGCGCCGTTCCTGCCAATAACCCCGACAATCTCGCCCTGCTTCACTTCGAACGAAACATCCTTTAAAGCCCAGATACTGGATCCGCGGGAATGTTCGCCTTTACTTTTACCCAGAGCAGAAGCCAGCTTTTTGAATGGTTTATGGGCTGTTTCGAGGATAGCGTCTCTGAAGGTTTTGTATTTTTCCTGTTTTTCGCCGATGCGGAACTGTTTGCCCAAACCTTCGGCTCTGATTGCCAAATCGACCATTATTACTTTAATCCGATAAATACTGCCTTACCTGAGGCGACAATCATTGCCGAGGCAGACGCCGGTGTCAAGCATGATAATCAATTGACCGTAAACAGTTCCAAGTGTCTCAGGTAGTTAAGGTATTTGTCCGGTGGATGAATTCTGCTCCAGAGCGTCGATTCGTTCGCTGAGGTCTTTGTCTGCTTCGCGCAGCTTATAAATATCCTCATGAAGAAGATCGAATTGGCGAGAATGTTTCTTGAGTTCTTTCTCGATTGCTTCGAGCCGCTGTAGCACCTGCTGCCAAATCGGCCGAGTATCATATCGACTCTCACTGAAGTTCTGCTCAAGAGCAGTCAGGCGAGAATCGATTGATCGAACTTTCGCCAATATCTCTAACAGAGGTTCGGTTGTTTTATCTTCGTTGCTCACTTAATTTCACTCGACTGCTCAGTCTATCCTCAGATGATTGCTCAGGCCTCTATCATTGTCAATGATACTACAGAATTACGCATTTGTTCATACCGTCGTCACAGCTTGCCCGCGACGACTTCTTTCCGCAATTCTTCTATGGTCAGGTCGCGCTCGGTCGCCACCGAAAGGATTGTTTCATCCGACCAGCCGGAAATCCGCTTGACCTCAAAGTAGGCTCGTACGTTCGGTCCCATTGCCGAAGGAATCTTTGCCACCGCAGCCGATACCATAATCGAGCCTGTAGCCTTCAACATCAGGCAATCCGGATGATGCGGTTTCGAGCGGTCATAAGACCGGCGCTCGAACGTTGAGCAGATACACGTGGAGCCAGGCGGCCCGGTTTTGGCAGGGATTGTGACTGTTTTGATCAACTCGAACGAATAGGGGTGGAACATGTACAGTCGCGTGTATGGTCGTCCGGATTCGGATGGAATGTCGACTACGAGTTCTGGCTCGCGGTACTTTTCGATGCGGACCAGATATTCACCGCGAATCTGGATAGTGCTGATACGAACAGTGTCGCCGTCCTTAACAATTATGCCGTGCTTATCGAGAATCTCGCGCATAAAAATCAACAACTCTTTTCATGCTCTGAGCAGTTTCAGGAATTTGATTGAAGTTACCGCTATATAGTGTTGTTTGGGCCAATACCGACACTAGATATTGAACGATCCGGCCGGCTATGTCAACCGTTGTGCAACACAGAGCCTATCTAGCTCGGGCAAAACGTGCAGGAATAACTATGGTACGCTGGTGGCGCTGGCAGCTGCGAACGCTGCTTGACGCTTTGCCTCCGAAGTCCTGTATCTGATCTTTGCCGACCATTGTTGCGAAGGTTTTTCTATAAAACGGTAAAAGAGATAAGACGCAACAATACAGACCACCATGAAGAACATCATTATAGCGACGCTGAGAGGAACCGAGTACAAGTGACCCGTCCGCATGCTGATAAGCTTGAGCGGCTTTGCCCCAAATGCAGTGTGCAGAAGATACAAGGAATAAGAAATAGCCCCGAAAAATCCCAGCACTCGCGAATTAATCCTGACGAATGCGATCACCAACGCCGTCGCAATCCCCGCGATGGCAATCGGTAAAAGCGCGGTAGCGAACAGAGCTGCCGACAGGCTAGTCACGATAACCAGGTATTCGAACCGTCCGATCAGCTTAATTATAAAATTGAACGTCGCGATGCCCAGAAGAAACAAAAGCAGCCAGTGTGGTAAGAAAGCTTCTGGCTTGATCAGAACCGCAGCAACTCCCAACGTCACAAATGTGGTGTATCTATAGAGACGGTTTGGGCTGGCAATCAGCGGATAGATCAATCCGATCAGCAGGTAATACTGAAATTCAATTGCCAACGTCCAGTAGACAGGATTAAGCCACGGATAACCAGCAATAACATTCAGATAGCCGAGGTGAAGCAGCAATCCCAACGATGAGGTGTTGAAAGCTTCGATCCTATAATTAAGGAGCTTCAACGTCAGCACACCCAGAACCAGCATCAGAACTATGGATGCCAGATACGGGGGATCGAGCCTGACGATTCGTTTGGTTACAAAGATTTTAAAAAATCGTAATTCATACCTGCCGTTATAAAGCGAGTAAGGGATGACAAAACCTGAGACGACAAAGAACACTTCGACGCCGAGCCATCCATGATCTCCAACCGTTCGCACCACTCCATTCGGAATAAACGCTGAATTGAGATTTAAATGAAACCAGCACACGGCAAGCGAGGCTATGCCCCGTAAAGCATCGACTGTGGGGAGTCTTTGATTCATGACGGGACATATAATAACGAGACAAGCGAGATTAACCAAGGAAAAAAGGAATGGAAACAATGCACGCTTTTTCTCGCAAAGAGCTAAATGGAAGAATATTGGCTCAAATTACTGCATATTATTCTTGAGAAATGCAAGTACCAGAGCCCATGATTCCGATGCCGCTTGTGGGTTGAAGCTGGGGCGTTCGTCGCAGAAGAATCCGTGATCCGCCTTGGAAAAAACAACATCTACAAAGCTCTTGCCGGCTTCGGTCAGAGCGTCGGCAACGGCTCGGCGCTGTTGCGGAGGGATGTGATTGTCCAGCCCGCCCCAGAAGAAGAGCATCGGCGCGTTAAGGTCTTTAACTCGATCCAGGATTCCAGGTATTTTTCCGCCGTCGCCGAGTGAAGCTTCGGCAATTCCGCCGCCGTAGTATGAGATTGCTGCCTTCAAGGGCAGCGCGGAATTGGCGATATAGGCGGCCCTTCCGCCCAAGCAGTAACCAATGCAGGCGAGGTTGTCAGGTTTGGTTGCAGAGTCGTTGACCAGCCAATTATGTGCGGCGCGAACATCGGCCTCAATCCCGGGAACGGTCAATGCCTTAACGTGAGGCAGAACGGGATCGAAGCTCTCGTATCCTCTTTCGAAACCGGGCGCACTACGGTGAAACATTTCGGGAGCTATCGCAACATAGCCAAGGTTAGCAAACCGATCGGCAACATCGCGGATGTGATGATTGACGCCGAAGGCCTCCTGAATCACCATGATGCCCGGATGTTTTTTGTCGTCGTTGGGTCGCGAAACATAAGCACCCATCTGGGTGCCGTCGGAAACGTCTAGAGAAATCTTTTCGGTCTTGATGTCTGACATAATTGGCGTCCCTGGTTTCTTGTTGCGGAATTTGCGGCAACATTCTATCCCAGTCGCGCGAAGTTACAGAACACTATTCGTTATTGCTGAAAAGTATTGATCAAATTAACGAGGTTCTTCACCAGGCTCGATTCAACCACGCCATCAATAGTGCTGGGCTGTCGAACTGCTCGACCAACGTGGAACTCGCGAACATCAGTTGATGTTCGAATTTCTTTTATTATTTGACTTGTTAGTCCTCCGCCAGCGAGAATGGATAGTTGCGGAGCAGCAGCTTTTTCGTAATCACTGAGGAGCGCTATCTTTTCCGGCCAGCTCCCCTGCCCGCCCATTGTCAGTATTCGATCAATTTGATCGCAGGTTTTCAATGATTCGATAGCTTTAAACGGATCGTCGACGTGTTCGAAGGCGTGATGGAATGTAGCTTTCAAATTTGGAGCCTGGGAAAGAACTCGTCGCGTCAGTTCGATGTCTACCTCTCCATTCTTCACAAAACCGAGCACGAGGCCATCTATTGGCAGTTTTGCAAAAGCGCTTGCTGATTGGCAGAGCTTTTCAACAACCCTCTCGTCTGTAACCGTGAATTCTTCGGTCTCGCGGATCATGATTCGAATTGGAATCGAGACCGAAGCGAGAATCCTCTCGACTAAATCAATCGGAGGCGTCATTCCGTCTCTGGTAAAGTCAGAGATAACTTCCAGGCGCGGGGCTCCGCCTTTTTCAGCGTTTATCGCATCTTCAACGGAACAGGCGATGACTTCGAGAATTGGTTTTTGAGTTAGCATGCTGCGCTAGCATACTACAATGACGGGTTACCTATTATTCTTTGCAAGAAGCCTTTCGATGATTTCAGCGCCGTTCAACAAGGCTACATCCTGGTTTTGCGTGCCAAACCATCGGGCACGTACCGCGGCGCGGCGCGCTTCTTCGGGATAGCGGCTCACCATCCAGCGCAGCTTCAGGCCGTGACACTGCTGCTTTGTGATTAGAAAAAGCCAGCGTGCGTATTCGAAAATAATTCTGAACATCAGGCTCTCCTCGTTCAATGCTTGAGGAATCAGGGTATCGAAAGGATTGCTTTGAACGCCACAAATAGAATACGGCCGAAAGGCTTCGGCCGTCTTAACAGAGAAATAATGTGAAAGTTTGGAAAGTCTGAATCCACTAAGTTAAGGTTTCGCGGCCCTGAAATTATCGAATATGGCCGTGCCAGGCGCGGATGTTTCCGCTTGCCAGGTGCCGGCCTTTAATTCGAACTGGATCGATGCCAGATTAACGTTTGAGCTCCAAGGCTCAGTGTAAACGCTTGTCCAAGCTCCTGGGGCACCGCCGCTGTTCGGAGCGGTTTCAAACACAACCGAATTGGCGCTCGAGTTGTGCCTGATACGCCAAAACGCATGATTTGTCGGATTGAAGCCTATCGTCAACATCGTAGCCTTAAGGTTATTGATGCGTTTCTGCACGATCAGATTTCCCGCTTCGTAATAGATGCGATAATAGTTGTTCACATCGTTTCCAAGCGTGAACATTACATCAGCCGCGGTTGCGCTCGAAACGACCTGGCTCGCCTGCACATAGGCGTACGCTCCGGTGAAATTATATTGAGTCGCAGAGCGAATGCCGTTGTAATGCGATCCGCTCGTGCCCTGAGGCAGCGGGCCGATATGAAGGCTTTGGCCGCTCTGATTCATTGCAATGTTCGTGTCAGTGAAACCGCTGAAGAGATTTCCCGTCGCCCACTTTGATGTATCGACGCTAGTCGTGCTGAAATCATCGGCAAGCAACACAGTTTCTGTTGAGGCCACATAAGTGAAACCATTCACCAGCGTTCCCGCTTGCGCATCGGGATTGGTGACAACAATGTTCACCGTGCCAGACAGATGCGCCGGAGTCGTAGCAGTAATTGTTGTGCTATTGACAATGGTCACGCTGGTCGCCGGGGTGTTCCCGATGCTGACCATTGCTCCGCTTGCGAAATTTGTGCCTGTGATTGTGACGGCCGTTCCGCCGTTGGTTGATCCGCCGTTAGGTGAAACAGCGCTCACTGTAGGCGCAGGCCCAAGTTGATTAGCAACGGGCTTTGCCGCTCTGAAATTGTCGAAGGCCGCTGTTCCCGGTGAAGTCTCTGGCTGCCACGTTCCGGCCTTCAATTCAAATAGAATCCCGGTAACCGGTATTTGCGTGGTGTTCCAGGCTTCGCTGTATATCTGCGACCAGGCTCCCGGGCTTCCCCCATTGTTGGATGCGACCTCGAATACCACAGAACTGGAACTTGAATCATGTCTGATTCGCCAGAACGCCTGGCTCGCGGCGTTATAGGTTGTCGTCAACATGTTTGTTTTAACGCCGGCAACCTTCTTTTGGACGATAAGCTGGCCCGCTTCAACATAGATTCGATAATAGTCGTTGACGTCGTTGCCGAGCGTTAACATCACATCCGCAGCGGTTGAGCTTGAAGTTACCTGCGGAACCTGGGTGTAAGCGTACGCTCCAGTGAAATCATAACGACTGGCGGAACGCAATCCATTGTAATGCGATCCGGAAACCCCTGCCAGCAAGGGTCCGACTTCGACTCTTTGATTTACCGCTTTTACTGCGACGGTTGAATCGGTCGTGCCGCTGAACATATTGTTGAGCGACCATTTCGTCGTATCGAGCGTTGTCGAGTTGAAATCATCCGCAAGCAAAACTATCTCTGACGGCGGAGGCGTCGATGACGTGTTAAAGAATTCCGTCATATCCGGCGCAGTAGCAGCCGCTCCGGGAAATGCGGTCAATCCAAGAGCCTCACAGAATAATCTCAGCGTGCTCTGATGTTGATAGAGAGTCGTCGATTGAAACCCAGGATTTGATTTTGAGCTGATAATAACAGTCGCAATGTGCCCGCCGCCGTTGGTTGTGTCGGTATCGCGAGCCTCGTCAAATGCGATGACCAATAACCCGCTTTGCTGAAATGCCGCGCTTGATATGAGCGGAGCGATATTGGTCTTGAGCCAATTGTCAGCCGCGGCCAGTTTGTCTGTGTCAGTACAAGTCGAAAGCCCGGCAGGACAGTCGTGCGCATCGTTCTGTTTATCCGGAACGATGAACGAATAATCAGGCAAAGTGTTATTCTGCACATCGGTAGCGAACTGCGTAAACGGAACCAGGTTGTTTGCCTGAGCCGGGTTGTTGATAACATCAGAAATATAAGCAGCCGGATTGTGGTGCTTAGAATAAGGATAGATATCGCCGCCGGTGTAACCAACTGATGGAAGGCTTTGCGCGTATGATTTCCAACTCTTACCGGCCGTCAGCAACTCTCTGATTATGTTATCGTCCGTTACAGTTCCGGCAAAGTTGTCATCATTGGTGATGATTTGCCCGGTAGTCAGCATGAAATAATTGCCAATCGACGGATGCGTATTCGCGTAATAGTTTGTGGCTAGCCCGTACTGTGCTGCAAGGCTATTGAGATAAGGCATCGCAGAACTGCCAATGACGTCGCTGTAACCGTAGTTCTCTTCCAGGACAATAAAAGCGTGGGCAAACTGCGGAGGCTGAGCCGCCGCGGACGCCTTCGTTCGTGAAAGAGAAAAGTTCGCGATTAAAACAATCAGAACGAGGAGAAGAATGATGGCCAAACGACGGCCGAATACAGCACTATTTACACGCATCCGGGCTTTGATTTATCTCCATTGGTTTTGTGTGGAATGGAGATTATAGCGGCGATGATTGGAATTCTGAGATTTTGGTGGGATTAGTTAAGCATTATGGTTCTTAGTGCACCAGTTGAAAAAAACAACCATAGCACTAGTCGGTGGTCAGTGATCGGAAATCAAATAAGAGCTTCTTATTTGGCAACCGACCACCGACCGCTGCTCTTATGGGTGAGGAACAGGCAGGCTCGGTATGTTACCTGCCAGGAAGTTGGCCAGGATCACCAGGTCCGTAATATCAACGAGTCCATCCTGATTCACGTCTGCCGCTGCCTTGTTAAAGAAGGGTGAACCTTGCGGAATATTTCCCGCTATGAAATTCGCGACTTGAACCAGATCGGTTATGGTTACGGTTTGATCGCTGTTGGTGTCGCCAAATTTGAAAGCAATGGCGTGAATACTGAAAAAGCCACCCGTAACGACGAACGGTCCATTTGCCGCTGTTCCCAGCGGACTTTGACCGATCGAGCCAGTGATGCTCTGGGATCCGTTGCTGGTCGTGTTTCCGCCTCCAGTGATCGCAGATGGTGAAATCTCAATAGGGCCATTGCTCTGCGCGAAACTCGACGATGCTGCTATTACGATAAAGAGCGAGAGAGAAAAAAAACGCATCAAGTTGATTTTTGCTATTCTCTGCGCCAATTGTAGATATTCACTTCGATTTTTCATTGTCGTACATCCATTCCCCAAGCATCACTGCTTGCAAACTTCTGCGCCGGGGTGGTCGGCGCAAACTAACCTTTTTAAGCTATCAATCTGTTTTTGCTGTTCCGTGATCTGCTGATGCTGACTTGTGATCTGCGTCTGCTGTTCATTTACCGCATTTACCAGAGCCGTCGTGATGCGGTCGTATTTGAGTCCTTCAACTTGGCCTTGCTGGTTGTAGGTGACCAGCAACGGCTCGATCTTGGCAACATCCTCTGCGCCAAAACCCAGGTCGCGCATGCCGCCGTCTTTCCAGGTAAAAGTTATCGGCCGGAGATGTCCAATAATATCCAGCCCTCTGTTGTATAGCGTCAAGTCCGTCTTGTAACGCAGACTGGATGAACAGGTAGATAACTGGTTTGATGCATTACGACAAACCGTCGTACTGCCGGCTCCACCCAATGTACCGAAAACGCTGAGACCCGTAACATTGAACGCGCCTGGAATTTTGGTTGTCTCGGTCGCTGTGCCCAACACGATTGTATTGTTGGTTGTAACCGAAGCATTTGCGCCTATCGCGGCCGATTGTGTCAAATTACTTCCGTTCGGGCTTCCGGCGCCTGAACCGATGAATGTATTGTTCGAACCGGTGACGTTGTTTATGCCGGCCTGTAGTCCGACAAAGGTATTATCGTGACCTGTAGTGGTTCCGGCTCCCGCAGCTTGACCGAGGAAAGAGTTGTTGCCTCCTGTAGTAAGGCTGTCTCCGGCGGCATTTCCGACCATTATATTCGCATCGCTCGTGGCTACTTTGCCAGCGCCGGTTCCAACAAATGTGTTCCCGACTCCACCAGTTCCGGCCAGATTTCCGACTGAAATATTGGTGCCGCCCGGAAGGTTCAGTACTGAAGTAGTCCCGATGCTGTATCCTGAGTTGCTATTAACCGCACTTGCCGACAATGTTCCACTGATGGTTCCATTCCCACTGATATTGAAATTACTGTTTGCCTGTTGCGCCGTCCCGTTCTGGATGTAATTGGGACTGTTTGGCAAAGGGGTGCGCGAGTCGCTAAGCCGTGAGTCTGTCGTCTGTACATACTGAGCGGCTGCTACACCCCCAAGCTGTGTCGCGTTATCCGCAGAAGCTGCCGAAATTGTCCTAATAGAATAGGGAGTCGGTGTTACCGGCACTCTCGGTGACAATATTGTAAAAGCGCCACTAGTGCCGCCTGGTCGCACGCCGATTTCCATAAACTGCGCGGCGTTACTGATGAACACGTTCGATCCGAAATCCAGTTGCACAGTGAATATGCCGTTCACAACGGGGACATTCGTCAGGACGACAGTGCCGCCCTGCTGCGATCCGTTCTGAACGAGATTGAATAATGCGAACTGCAAATCGAAACTCCCGTTGGCCACTGCGCCGTTATTGCTTAATTGCCCCTGATAAGTGAATGCCGTTGTCTGTCCGAAAGCTGTTAAAGTCAAAACCGTAATAATAAACAGCGTTGCCAGAACGCGACTGTGCGCACTTTGACGATTCATCATGTTGTTCTCCAGACGAGTACCTTTCCAGGAAGTAACTATTGGTAAGGTTTTTCGCAGTCCGGAAAACTATATCACAAAGTTTTGTCGCGTTCGTACCCATTTTTGATCAGTCCCGTTTGCAGATCTCCGCGCCCGGATGATCGGCGCAAACCAGTTTTGTCAGGCTCTCTATCTGCTGTTTCTGCTTACTGATTTGATCCTGCTGCTCTTTCACAGCATTAACCAACACCGCCGTGATGCGGTCGTACTTCAACCCCTCGACCTGGCCTCGCAAGTTGTAGGTCACTAGCAGCGGTTCGATCTTGGCTACATCTTCAGCGCCGAATCCCAGATCGCGCATTCCGCCGTCTTTCCAGGTAAATGAAATCGGTCGCAACTTGTCTATTAGCTCCAGTCCCCTGTGATATGGAGCCAGGTTCGTTTTGTACCGCAAACTGGATGAGCAAGTAGCCAGTTGATTCGACGCATTGCGGCACAACGTTGTCGATCCGGCCGCACCCAGCGTGGTGAAACTGCTCAATCCCGTTACCGCGAGCGTTCCTGGAATAGTCGTTTTCTCCGTGCTTGTTCCGAGCACAATCGTATTGCTGGTCGTTACATGCGCGTTCGCGCCAATTGCCGTCGATTGAGTCAAATTGCCGGTTCCGCTTGGCGGTCCAGCACTATTTCCTATAAATGTGTTGCTCGAACCTGTAGTGTTGGAAAAGCCGGCCTGATTCCCCACGAACGTGTTGTTGTTGCCGGTTGTGTTGGCGAATCCGGACTCGAATCCAAGGAACGCGTTATTCGAACCCGTGGTGTTTGAAATGGCCGAACCTTGGCCGACGTAAGCGCTCTGATTTCCGGATGTATTCACGGCTCCGGCGGCTTGTCCAAGAAATACATTATCGGCGCCCGTATTCGATCCGCCGCTGGTGGATCCCAAAAATGTGTTATCGAACCCAAAATTTGTGCCTGTCCCAAATCCCAGGTAAACATTGTGGGTTCCCGAATCGCCAATCAGGAAAGTACTACTCTCAAGGTTGTATTGCTTCGCGGCATTAACGATATTTCCGGACAATGTCCCAGCCGCGGTTCCATTGCCACTGATATTGAAATTGCTGCCGCTCTGTTGAGCGGTACCGTTCTGGATATAATTGCTGCTGCCGGCAGTCGGCGTCCGAGCATCGCCGAGTCGTGTATCGGTTGTCAGGACAAACTGGTTTGCGGCCACTCCGCCTAATTGAGCCGCGTTATCGGCTGTGGCGGCCGATATCGATCGCATCGAATATG
>DASRDY010000083.1:0-2279 GCA_035652355.1 Blastocatellia bacterium | reverse complement strand
CTCAAACAGATTCAACAGACGAAATAAGACTGCTTGAGAAGGACACAAAGGTCACCAGGAGAAGGCTATTCTCCTAGTGATTTTTGTGTCGCTCAGCAATGATTCGTAGTTGATTAATCCCAAAGGTTGTCGGATTATCCGCTTATGACTAACTCCACAGAGACAGCCGCGCCAGAGCTAAAACGCTCGTTAAAACTACGCGATTTGGTTTTATTCAATGTCGTCGCCGTGCTGGGTTTGCGACATCTGGCCACCTCATCGAAGGCCGGTCCAATGTCGTTAGCACTGTGGGGGCTGGCCGTTATCTTCTTTTTCATTCCTCAAGGACTTGCGGTTGTTGAATTATCGTCGCGGTTTCCAAAGGAGGGCGGAGTCTATTTCTGGACTAAGCGCGCATTCGGTGAAGGTCACGGTTTCCTGTGCGGATGGTGTTATTGGATTAATAACGTTCTCTATTATCCAAATCTGTTGATCTCCACTGCTGTCATTGCCACGTTTGCTGTTGGCAAGGAAAACGCAGGTTTGGATAAGAATTGGCATTACCTTATCGCTTGCACTCTGATTACCCTGTGGATAGTTGTTCTTGTGAACATCGTCGGAATGGGAACGGGGAAATGGCTGCAGAATCTGGGCGGAATCGGCACTTACGTCCCTGGACTTGTGCTGATTGTGGCCGGTCTTGCGTATCTGGTTCATCATCCTTCAGCTACGCAGATAACGATGCAGAATATCAAACCGAATTTTAAGGATATGGGCGCCCTGAATTTATGGGCAACGATTGCATTTGCGCTGGCCGGTCTGGAATTGTCGGCAACTATGGGGGACGAGGTTCAGAATCCAAGAAAGAATCTGCCACGCGCGATTTATGTTGCCGCCCCATTGATTGCTTTGCTCTATATTCTGGGAACGGCTTCGATGCTATGGCTAATTCCGAATAAAGACATCGATATCGTTTCCGGATTTTTGCAGGGAATTAAATTCGGCACATCGGGCTACTCATGGTTATGGTGGTTGGGTCCAGCTTGTGCTGCCGCATATACGATAGGAAATCTTGGGGGAGTCGGCGCCTGGTTGACAGGCCCGGCCAGGGTGGCGTTTGTCATTGGTCTGGATAAATACTTTCCGTCTGCGTTTGGTAAAATTCATCCGAAGTGGGGAACGCCATATGTGGCGATCATTGTGCAAGCATCGCTGGCAACGATTTTCCTGTTCATCTCCACCATTGGAGCGGGAACAAAAGTAGAAGAAGTCTATCTGATTTTATTGGATACTCAGGTCCTGATCTACTTCATTCCGTACATTTACCTTTTTATCGTATTCATGGTGCATCGAAAACGCGCATCTGAAGAATCTTCGGAAATAGTCAAAGCTCCTGGCGGCGTGATTGGAGCCGCTTTCGTCGGGTTGAGCGGTCTGGCAATAACAATATTCGCTATTGTTCTGGCGACGATTCCACCAGCCGACGCAGATCCGCTACTCTTTCGAGTCAAGGTCCTTGGCGGCGCCGGCGGATTTATATTAGTTGGCGGTCTGATCTACTGGATTGCACAATTCAAAGCAAAACGAGCAGCGTAGGTCTCGTGCTCGCGTTCCAATTAAATCGAACGCGAGCACGAAAAGTTCAACCTATTTTGGGGTCTTCGCGGAAGACGCTTTCTTGATCGGCGGTTGGTTAGTTGTTGCCGATTTTGGTGAAAGCGACGGATCATACATCGCGCTGTATTCCAACTGCTGCTTAACGAAATCGCGCGGATAATTCATCACAACCTTTTGAACTCCGCCTTTGGCGTCAAAGGTCGCTTTCAATTCAGGATTCACACCTTCCCAGTAGGTCGGCAAATCGAGAGCGTTGTATCGTGCCACCACCTGGTCTCGAAGTTTCGTATCGAAATGGACTCCATATTTGTCGATCAGAGCTTTGATTGCGTCGTAATCGCCTTCGGCTTTGATGCGCATTAGTTCGGCCAATAACATCCCGACACCCTGGTGCATCTTGTCGAAGTCAACGATGTCAACGTAAGTCTTACCATCACGCTGAACCAGCTTTATTGCGCCGGTCTTGTCCATTATGTAATTAGCAATAAGTTGTCGATCACGTTCATGGTCTTCTTCTATGGTGTCGCCTTTCGGTATCGATCTGAGCTGAGTCAGCATCACACGCGCGGCCGAATAATACATTGCTTTGCCGACATCAGGACTTGACACCAAACCCAGCTCTTGCAATTTGGGATCAAAGATATTCCATAGTGCCATCAAATCGGCACGCGCTTCCTCCAGAG
>DASRDY010000082.1:0-3306 GCA_035652355.1 Blastocatellia bacterium | reverse complement strand
AGTAGCGAGAACAAGATGCTGAAGCCGACGCCAAAAGTCGCCAGCAGACTTTTGTTTCTGAGGTGGTGACCAATTGCTTCGAACGAGCTCTTCCAATTTGCTATTCGCACGAATCTTCGCGAACGCGGCAGCCAGCTCCACGTCGCAATTCCGCTCAGCACATCCAACGCCGCCAGAACTATAAATGCTTCTCTCCATCCGAAATGATCTGTCACCAGTCCCGTGATAAACCGTCCGGAAAAACCGCCGAGTACCGTGCCGCTGACGTACATCGCGATAGCTCGACCGACGCCCATCCCGGACCACTCTTCAGTGATGTAGGCGATGATCACTGCGGTAATTCCCGGCATAAAGATTCCCTGGAGAAATCTCCAGACAATAAGTTCATGCAAAGTGGACGAATGTGCGGAAAAGAATGTAGGAATGGCCATGCCGAACATCGCGGATACGATAATCCTTTTACGACCAACCAGGTCTGCAAGAGTGCCAATTATCGGCGCTAGGATAGCTACGGCCAGAGTTGTCGCGGTAATCGTCAATCCAACCTGAACCTTTGAAGCCTTGAATGTCTCCGACAACAATGGCAACAGCGGTTGAGGTGCGTACAAATTGAGAAAAGCACAAAACCCGACCAGCATTGCGGCCGAAAGAAGGCGGATGCTCAATCGTTCGCTGTAAGATTCTGACTGATGTGAAAAAGCCACCATTATTCGAGACGCCCGCGCTAACTCACTTCTGCGCAAGATAGAGCCGATCAGTATCTACTAACACCTACTTTTTGTCATGCCGAGGAAATCGTTTCTCGGATTCAATGCGAGCAGGCCGGATATGAAACATTAAATTTCTTGCGATTTCGTCAGGGTTGCTATATAAAGTAATCGTGACTGCTAAATTTCTAGCATCGCCGCATACCAAAACTTTGAATTATAGTCGCACGCAGTAGCCAGGTAACATTCCTTTTTCTGAAACGAAACCGATGCGCGATTCACATACAGATATCGAAGTCGAATTCGGCGTTACTGTTTGTGGTCGCTGAAATACTGCGTTAAATTAATTTCCCGGCGTTCGCCCTGGTGAACCGAAAAGGAGCCATCGATGAGAAGCATCGTTCAAGATCTTCGTTATGCTCTGCGTCTATTGGTAAAGAATCCCGTTTTTTCAATCATTGCTGTGTTAACCCTCGGTTTAGGCATTGGAGCAAACACAGCAATCTTCAGCGTGGTCTACGGGGTGATCTTGAAACCGCTTCCTTTCCAACAGCCGGATAAGCTCGTAAGAATCTACACGGAATTCCCGAAATTCAAGAGCGGATTGCCAAGATTCTGGTTGTCGCCGCCGGAGCTTTTCGACCTCCGAAGAGATACTCATTCATGGCAATCAATCGAAGGATGGGTAAACGGTGGCGCAAATTTAACGGGGACATCTCAGCCGATTCGCGTCAGTGTGTCGTTTGTGACGGGAGGGTTACTGCAGTCTATCGGCGTGAACCCGATGAAGGGTCGTCTTGTTACACCCGAAGACGATGTCAAAGGTGCTGCACAGGTTGCGGTCATCTCGGCGGGACTATGGAGCCGAGCATTTGGCAGTGACCCCGCTATTATTAACCGCGATATCCAGCTTAACGGCACAAAAACGACAATTGTCGGTATTATGCCCAGCAACTTTGAGTTTCCAATTGGCGACAACAATCCTCCGGAAATGTGGGTACCTCTGCAACTTGATCCGGCAGCCACCAATCGAGGCAGCCATTATCTTTCGATACTGGGCCGATTGAAACCGGGTGTTTCTTTTAGTCAAGCTAAAGACGAAATGGCGCAGTATGTTGTCGATCAAGGGAAATTGGCTTCGCCCGGTCATCACGTATTTCAACCCGAATTCCATACTATCGTGATGTATCCGCTGCAGGACGAAGTAGTCAGCAACGTTCGCGGCGCGTTGTGGATGCTGTCGGGCGCGGTAATTTTCGTTCTGTTGATCGCATGCGTAAACGTCGCAAACTTATTACTGGCCAGAGCCGAAGTTCGCCAGCGCGAAATCGCGGTCCGCTCTGCGCTGGGCGCCTCGATGGGAAGATTGGCAAGGCAATTCATTATCGAAGGAACAGTTCTCGCATTGACCGGCGCCCTCGTGGGACTCGGGCTCGCCTATGGAAGTTTGCGATTAATGATAGTTACAAATGCGGGACTCGTGCCTCGAATCGGTGAAATCGGGTTGAACGGTACTGCATTAATCTTCACCTTGGCGACATGCTTATTGACCGGAGTATTCTTTGGCATGGCGCCGCTGGCGCATGTTGCTTCTAAGAATCTGCAGGATCCATTAAAGGCAGCGGCCGGCCGCACTACTGCTTCCGGCGCGTCGCAAATCTTCCGCAAGGTACTGGTCAGCGCCGAAATCGCTCTTGCCATGGTTCTTTTGATCGGATCGGGATTGATGGTTCGGGGCTTCTGGAAACTGCTGCAGGTAAATCCCGGTTTCGATTCGAGCCGACTGCTGACAATGAGCGTGGCTTTGCCTCAAACGTCCTATCCAAACCCGCAGGCAATCGTCGGCTTCTGGTCGAGATTGCACGATCGACTGAACGCACTTCCGGGAGTTGAGTCTGCGTCGCTCGCTTTCGGTCTGCCTCCGATGCGAAGACTCAATGCGAACGACACTATGATTGAAGGCGCTCCCACCGGTCCTGATGCTCCGCCACAAAATGTCGATTATGATCAGGTCGTCACTCCTGATTACTTCAAGACAATGCACATTCAACTGGTGGAAGGCCGATTCTTCAACGATGGAGATGGCGAGACTGCGCCACCGGTTGTTATTATCAATCAGGCGATGGCACGGCACTTTTATGGCAGCCAAAGTCCAATAGGTCGCCGCGTCAGGACTGGATTTCAGAAAGATGCGCCTTTTCAAACTATTGTCGGTGTTGTCGCCGATGTGAAGAACGCCGGACTGGACCAGCCCGCCGGAACGGAATTGTACATACCTGCCGGACAAATGATTCCCGCCGGGTTCGTCGTCGGGAATGGTGGTATTTCGGTGATTTTGCGCGCTTCAGGTGATCCCGTATCCCTGAGCAGACCCGCAACCGAAGTTATACGCGATATTGATCCAGCACTGCCGGTCGCACAGGTACGCACAATGGACGAGGTTCTGGACTCGGCCGAATCGCGATCGCGATTCCTGACATTGTTGCTGGGATTATTCTCCGGGCTTGCGCTGACGCTGGCGGCAGTCGGCATCTATGGTGTTATGTCTTATTCGGTTACTCAGCGCACGCAGGAGATCGGAATAAGAATGGCGCTCGGA
>DASRDY010000081.1:0-3519 GCA_035652355.1 Blastocatellia bacterium | reverse complement strand
AGTTAACCCAATCAATCAAGCTCCAGTAGTCAGCGCCGGAGCGAACCAGACAGTCAGTCTGCCTCACGCTGCCGTATTGAACGGCACAGTGACGGACGACGGGCAGCCTGCGGGAATCTCGCTCTCGATTCAGTGGAGCGTTGTCAGTGGCCCTGGCAGTGTTGTCTTTGCCAACCCGAATCAGGCCTCGACAACTGCATCCTTCACCGTACCCGGTCATTACGTTCTGCAGTTGTACGCAAGCGACACTGATCTGTTCAGCAGTTCGACAGTTAACATCACGGTCACTCCGCCGAATCAGCCTCCTGTGGTTAGCGCCGGAACGAACCAGACAATCACTTTACCGACAAATTCCGTTACGCTCACTGGCACGGCCAGCGATGACGGACTTCCCGTCGGCAGCACGTTGACAACCACGTGGAGTCAGATCAGTGGTCCGAGCTCTGTCGTTTTCGGAACACCGAACTCTTTGACCACTACAGCCAGCTTCAACAATACACCGGGCACATATGTACTGAGATTGACAGCAAGCGATGGAGAGCTTTCCAGCACATCCGATGTCACGATAACTGTGACAGCACAAAATCAGCCGCCTGTTGTTAATGCGGGAGCAGATCAAACAATAACATTGCCAAACAATCAAGTGTTCCTGTCAGGTTCGGCCACAGATGACGGTTTGCCGACCGGCAGCACGCTTACTGAGAACTGGACTCTTGTTAGCGGCCCGGCAGCAGTCATTTTCGGTAATGCTCACAATGCGGCAACAACAGCCACATTCAGTGTCGATGGCGTTTACGTTCTGCAGCTCTCTGCAAGCGACGGTCAGCTCAGCAGCAGTGCGACTACGACTGTTACAGTCAATCCGGCAACGGCCGCGCCGACAGTTTCAATCGACAGTCCCGCGGATGCCGCGGATATTACCAAACGAACCGATGTTGTCGGCACGGTCAGCTTCCCATCCGCGCCAGGTACGTGGAAACTGGAATACAGCCTCAATACTGCTGATGGCTCTCCGAGCCAAACCTGGACAACGTTTGCCACCGGTAGCGGATCGATGCTTGGAGCGACGCTCGGAACATTCGATCCTACGGTGTTATTGAACGGCACGTATACGATTCGCTTAACCGCCACCGATCAAGGCGGTCAGACCAGTTCGACCACCGTTAGCGTGATTGTCAGCCGCAATCAGAAGGTCGGCAATTTCACGGTTTCATTCAACGACATCAGTGTGCCGTTGCCAGGCCTGCCGATACAGGTTGTTCGAACCTACGACAGCCGTGACAAGTCTCAGGGCGATTTCGGTATCGGCTGGGCAATGTCGCTGTCGAACATCAGGATTGAAAAGACCGGTACTCTTGGCGATCATTGGAAAGAGGACAGCACAGGGGGATTACTGCCGACATACAGTTTGCAGTCGACGAAACCGCGCATCGTCACGATCATTTTCCCGGATGATAAAGTCTATAAATTCCAGGTCACGACCTCGCCATCTTCCCAAAGGCTTGGACCGATCACCGGAGGCACAATCGGGTTCACGCAAATGCCCGGAGCGACCGGTACGGCCGGAGCAAGACTTGAAGTTGTCGGCAGCACTGACTTTTTAGTATCCGGCAGTGTGCCTGGTCTGGTGCAACTGGTCGATATAAATAGCCAGAATTTATTTAACCCGACTCGCTTTAAACTGACAGTTGCAGAAGGATACAGCTACTTAATCGATCAGGGCTTTGGTGTACAGAGCATCACCGATCCAAACGGCAACACTCTGACGATTAACCCGAACGGTATTACACATTCGAACGGCGAAAGCATTGCGTTTACCCGCGACGCAATCGGTCGTATTACGCAGATAACGGACCTTGCTGGTCATTCGATTATTTACAACTATGATACCAATGGCGATCTGCACAGTGTAACGGATCGCGTGAGCAATACGACGACGTTCACTTATGACAACAATCATTACCTGTTGACGATCACCGACTCGCGTGGAGTAACTTCGCTGACGAATCAGTTCGATGCAAGCGGCAGGTTAATCAATCAAACAGATGCATTAGGCAAGACCATCGGTTACCAGCACGATCTGGTCAACAATCAGGAGAAGATCACCGACCGTCTCGGCAATGTGACTACGAATTTTTATGACGATGACGGCAACATTATAAAGACCATTGACGCCAAAGGCGGGATTACTACATACACGTATGATTCCGACGACAATCAGCTAACGGTCACGAATGCGCTGGGCAACACGACCACTGACACTTACGATTCACAGGGCAACAAACTGACGGAAACCGATCCTCTGAATCACACGACGACTTTCACATACAACAATCGCCGGCAAGTGTTAACCGTGATCGATCCTCGCGGTGGAGTGACCACAAATACCTATGACAACAATGGTAACCTACTTTCAATCCAAGATGCGCTCGGCAACATAGCGCACGCCACCTATAACCAGATTAATGGACTAATGTTGACGGTCAGTAACGCTCTAGCCGGGACAACGACCTATACTTATGATTCCCAAGGTAACTTGTCCACGCAGAAGGATCCGTTGGGAAATGTCATCACGTTTGGATACGACGCAAACCACAATAGGATAAGCCAGACGGTCACCAGAACCACTCCTGGTGGGACTGTCGAAACAATCACAACCAATTTCCAATACGACAATCAAAATCGACAGACAAAGACAATCTATCCAGATAATTCAACTTCGCAGGTTGTTTACAACAGCATTGGTCAAAAAGCAGCAACGATAGATCAGCTTGGTCATCAGACAAGTTTTGCTTACGACGACGCAGGCCGCCTAACCACCACCACATATCCGGACAGCACAACCGAAAGTTCGACTTACGATGTTGAAGGACGTCGGTTGACGTCGACAGATCGGGCCGGAAGAGTGACTAGCTTTACGTATGATGAACTTGGCCGGTTAACAAAGACGACATACGCAGATAACACATTCACAACAACGACGTTAGATGCAATAGGCGAGGCAACTAGCGTGACGGATGTGCGCGGAAATAGCTCTTACCAAGTATTTGATGCAGCAGGCCGTCGGACTAGCATAATTGATGCGCTAAATGGTTCGACATCATTTAGCTATGATCAAAACGGCAATCAGATCTCAATAACCGATGCCAATAGTCACACAACCGGCTTTGAGTATAACTTGGTTAACCGGCAAACTAAGGTCATTTACAATGATGGAACAACAAACGTTACTGCCTATGATGCATTGGGCCGAGTGCGATCAAGGACGGATCAAGCTGGTAAAATCACAAATTATGGGTACGACGATGCAAGCAGGCTTTCAAGCATTACCGATTCTTTGGGCCAGGTTACGAGTTATACCTATGACGAGCTTGGGCATCAACTGACACAGACCGATCCCAATAATGATACAACGATGTACGAATATGACCAGCTTGGTCGCAGGACCAAACGAATTCTGCCGCTGGGAATGTTCGAGACCTACGTCTATGACAATGTTGGACGACTACAGAATAGAAC
>DASRDY010000080.1:0-29783 GCA_035652355.1 Blastocatellia bacterium | reverse complement strand
GACACAAAGAATTATGGATTCTCGAAGCGTCGCTATCGGATCGCCAAGGCGATGTCGCTATTGAAAAGAAAGAGCAGGTAGCTTAGAGTTGCAGTCATCGAACCGCTACCTGACCTTCTACTGAGTTCGGGGCAACTTCCTTAAAGGATTTTATGTTTGAGGGATTATTCCAACCACTGCATCTTCTCGTGTACTTCGTATTAGTTGGCGGTCTGATATTTTTTGTTATCAAACGTGCCAATCGTCGGGGGAGACGAACGGATCATTAATTCTTCTGCAAATTAGGACCTTCTATAGAGACCGTAAGGAACGCTTTGATATTTTTCCGCTGTGTGGGTGGGGGTGTGCCCCAATTACGGCGTTCAAATAGTCTAAGACGACGTTTTATCATTTACGTCTCATACCCATTTTGAAACCGTATTGAAGATTCACTCGGTTCTATTGATTTATCCATCTTTCATCTATTTCTGAATTAGATATATAATAGCCGTTCTTGATGCAATCAAATCTTCATTCATAAGTCCCAAGAGGCGCAGGAGGAAAAATGTCTTACGAAGCTCTCGGAATGATCGAGACAAAAGGATTTGTCGGCGCGGTCGAGGCTGCTGACGCAATGGTCAAGGCTGCTAACGTTGTCCTGGTCGGCAAAGAATACATCGGCGCAGGTTATGTCACCGTTTTCGTTCGCGGAGATGTCGGTGCGGTAAAGGCTGCTACAGACGCAGGCGCCGCGGCTGCCCGACGAGTTGGCGAATTGATCAGCGTTCACGTTATTCCGCGTCCGCATGCTGAACTGGACCGTGCACTGGCAAACGCTGGTTACAGCAACGGACATTTGATGGATTCCGGCGCTGCCGCGGGAGAATTGGGCGAGGGTAAACGCGCTCTTTCACCATCCAGCAAGGAAAATAACCGCGTTAAGAGCTAGGCTCTGATGTAGCGCAAGCTTTCCAGCTTGCGCACGTTTAGTCGCCAATCGGTTCAGGCTTAACGTCACAGTTGTAACGGCGTCACTCTGAGCACAGGAAACGGTTATGTCAGCAAACAGAGATTTAGAATCGATACAGCAGGCTCGTGAAATGGTCGAGCGAGCGGCCGAAGCTCAAAAAACGCTCGCCACCTTCAGCCAGGAAAAGATCGACGCCATCTGCGCGGCGATGTCTCAGGCCGGAATAGCCGAATCACTGCGCCTTGCCGAGCTCGCTGTAAAAGAGACGACCTACGGAATCGTCAGAGACAAGCAGATAAAGAATCTTTTTTCCGCTCGCGATGTTTACAACGCCTTCAAGACAATGAAGACAGTCGGAGTGGTTCGCGAGACGGAATCGATTATGGAGATCGCTTTCCCGCGCGGAGTCGTTGCGGCAATCATTCCGTCTACCAATCCGACTTCGACGGCGATTTTCAAATGTCTGATTGCGCTTAAGTCTCGCAATGGCGTCGTCCTCAGTCCTCATCCGTCTGCAGCGCAATGTATTCTTGAATCGACCCGGGTAATGGCTGCGGCGGCAGAAGCGGCAGGCGCGCCTAAAGGCATCATCAACTGCATGTCGATCGCTACTGTCGAGGGCACGGAAGCGTTGATGAAGCACAAAAAGACGGCCGTAATTCTTGCTACCGGTGGCACCGGTCTGGTCCGCGCTGCTTATAGTTCGGGCAAGCCTGCATTCGGGGTCGGCCCTGGCAACGTTCCGGCGTTTGTCGAAAAGACCGCCGACGTGCACAAAGCGGTTAGAGACATTCTGACCGGCAAATGTTTCGACAATGGCACCATCTGCGCGTCAGAGCAGGCAATAATCGCCGACACAGCCATTGATGAACAGGTGAGAAGGGAACTGGCCGCACAGGGAGCTTATTTCCTCGCTTCTGACGAAGCCGAAAAACTCGGCAAAGTCGTGATGACGCCGAACAAGACTCTGAACCCAAAAATCGTCGGTCAGTCGGCCGAAAAGATCGCGGCGATGGCTGGACTCAACGTACCGGCCGGAACACGTTGCATGGTTGCTGAAGTCGGTGGAGTTGGTCGCGACTATCCGTTGTCTTTGGAAAAACTTTCGCCGATTCTGGCTTACTATGTCACGAACGGAATTGAGCAGGGATGTCAGCGCGCAAGCGAAATCCTTCATTTCGGCGGAATGGGCCACACGGCTTCGATTCATACCAGAGATCGCAACGCAGCAAGGCAGTACGGAATCCTGATGCCCGCTGCGCGTGTGGTAGTCAATACTCCTTCGACGCACGGAGCTATCGGTTTTTCGACTGATCTGTCACCGAGTATGACGCTCGGATGCGGGTCGTGGGGCGGCAATGTAACTTCGGATAACGTGTCGCCGATTCATTTGATGGATATCAAGCGAGTCGCGTTCGAAACGCGCGAAGTCATTCCAGATAGTCAGCCGGTTTCAGTTCCGCTTCAGACCAGCGCCAGCCGACCGCAACAGATGGCGGCTTCGGCGACGCTTGATCGTTCTGCTGTTGCGGCATTGGTCGAAAAGTTTTTGGCAGAGAAGAAGATCAGTCCTGAGCCAGTCGCTCAGCCAAAGCCTGAGACTTCGACTGCGGTTCAAACTGAAATGCCGAAGACTCAGGTTAAGCCTTACGCTCCGGTTGAATCAACTCCAACCAATGGGCACAAGCCGGTCGATTTCGTTTCAGAGGTTGATGTCAAGCGCGCCATGGAGAACGGTCAGCGGATTTACATCACTAAGAAGACCATCATTACGCCATCCGCTCGGGATTTAGGCGAGCAGAACGAGATTTTCGCGAAAGTGTAGTCCTGGGAGCGCAGGCATCCTGCCTGCATGTCTCGCTAGGGTTTCCGTTGCTTTTTAATTCGTGCGTTACGGGAGTCATGCAGGCAAGATGCCTGCGCTCCCAGGAAGATTATGTTTTTAGGCAGAGTGGTCGGAACAGTCTGGTCGACAAAGAAGACCGAAAGCCTGGAAGGCATTCGATTCCTGATCGTTCATCCATTCAACCTGAAGAAAGCTACGAATGACGATATTATCGTCGTTGCCGACCGCCTTGGCGCAGGGATCGGTGAAATCGTGATGTGCGCCTACGGAAAGGCCGCAAGATCTGCCATCGGAGATCAGGATATGGCATTGGAGGCCGCCGTCGTCGGTATTGTCGACCGAATGGATTTAACCAACTGCCACTCGGACGAGACAATCATAGCGGCTGAAGAGTTACGCAACGCTGACTAATAAAGAATAATGGACAATCAGGATTTGATATATCAACTCACTCGAGCGGTTTTTAATCGGCTTGGTTCGGGCAGTGATCCCGCAGTTGTCGAAGGAATCGTAACCGACGTTTTCAGAATAGTTGAGCCTTCTCTTAACGGCTCAAAGTCTTCTCAACCCGACCAGGCTTCCGCCGATCGTTTGATCATCTCGGTTTTCGGTTTAGATCATCCTGGCATCGTCGCCGCTGTTTCTTCGATTCTGGCCGAATTCAATTGCAGCATCATCGATATTAATCAGACTGTAGTTCAGAACAAATTCGCGATGGCGATGATCGTCAATGCACGCAATCTCCGCGGCGATATTTCGCAGCTTAAAGAACGATTCCGATCCGAAGGCGACCGTCTGGGCGTGCGTATTTTTGTTCAGCGCGAAGACCTCTTCAACACCATGCATCGGCTTTAGAAAGACCTGCAAGAATGCAATTCACTCAACGCGAGATTCTGGAAACAATTCGAATGACCGAGATGGAGCATCTGGACATTCGAACTGTCACGATGGGAATAAACCTGCGCGACTGCGCCGATTCCGACATCAACCGCGTCTGCGAAAAGGTCTACAACAAAATTATTCGTTACGCCGGTCAACTGGTCGAAACAGTCAATCGCATCGGAGTCGAATTCGGAATAACGATCGCTAACAAGAGAATCTCGATTACGCCTGTAGCGAGCGTCGGTGAGGCCTGCGATAACAAAGATTATCCGCGCTTGGCGCGCACAATAGACAAAGCCGCCGTCGAAGTCGGTGTCGATTTCATCGGCGGATACTCTGCGCTGGTTCACAAGGGCTTCACTCGCGCTGAAGAGATATTCATGGCGTCGATTCCCGAAGCCTTGAGTACGACTGAACGACTGTGCTCGTCTGTGAACGCCGCGACGACTCGGGCCGGCATCAATATGACGGCGATCCGGCAGCTTGGCCAAATCATCAAAGTTACAGCGCAACGCACTGCAGATCGCGGCGGGATTGGATGCGCAAAGTTTGTGGTGTTCGCAAACGCCGTCGAAGACAATCCGTTTATGGCCGGAGCATTTTTCGGAGTCGGTGAGCCTGAGGTAGTCGTCAATGTCGGCGTCAGCGGTCCGGGTGTCGTGAATCACGCAGTCAGAATGGCGGGAGATTGTGATCTTGGAGAATTGTCCGAAATAATTAAACGTACTGCATTCAAAGTTACTCGTGCCGGTGAGCTTGTCGGCCGCGAAGCGGCCCGCCGCCTCGGAGTCGAATTCGGCATCATCGATCTGAGCCTCGCTCCCACTCCGTTGCCCGGCGACAGCGTCGGAGAGATTCTGGAAGCTATGGGTCTGGAACGAGCAGGCGCACCGGGCTCCACGGCGGCACTGGCAATGCTGACCGATGCCGTAAAAAAAGGCGGAGCGATGGCTTCCAGTTACGTCGGCGGCATGAGCGGCGCGTTCATTCCCGTTAGCGAAGATGCCGCGATGATTGAGGCCGCTCAGGTGGGTGCGTTGACTCTTGAGAAATTGGAAGCGATGACCTCAGTTTGTTCGGTAGGTCTGGATATGGTGGCTGTGCCAGGCGATACTTCGGCGGAGACGATCTCGGCGATTATCGCCGATGAAATAGCGATCGGCGTAGTTAACAACAAAACTACCGGAGTCCGCATTATCCCGGTGCCCGGAAAGAAGGTTGGCGAAATCGTCGACTTTGGTGGCTTGTTAGGCAGTGCCCCGATAATGCCGGTTAATCAGTTTAACTGCGCTCGGTTTATCAATCGCGGCGGCCGGATTCCCGCTCCCGTACAGAGTCTTCGTAATTAATTAACCAGCGAGTCCGTCAGTAGTGTCAGTACCAGTCGCCTGCACTCCCTGGTTATTCCCGCACGCAATGTACAATACGCACATAGCTCATCATCGGCCTATCGTGCCTGTATAGGTTTCTTAATTTCACCGAGTCGTAATCGGTAATCAGCTTAAATCCGAAGCGCCCAATAAACCCGCTAATCTGCTCTGGATATATTCCCCATAGCCACGGCTCACCTAGTCGGCCGATAAACTTTGCATGGTTTAATGCAGCTTTGTCAGTGGTAGTACCGTCTAATACCGATGCCAGCAGATAATCAAACACCAGATTCGTTCCGGGTTTGCACAGAATCGATAAACGTTCGAGCGTCTTTTCTACAGCCTCACTCGTTAAGTAATACGTCACACCCAACCACAGAAACAGACTCTTTTCGTTTGGATCGAAACCGTTGCTGACCAGCTTTTCGCCAAAATCTTCGTCCTCGAAATTAACCGGAATAAATCTTACATTCCCCGGAGCGATATTCCCGATTGACGTCCGTTTTGCCAGTTGTGTCGCGGGATGATCCATCTCAAAGATGGTCGCATCCTGAAGCTCGTATCGTCGCCTCAAAGGCATCAGGTCGAACCCTGCGCCCAGCACCACAATCTGTCGCAGACCATCTTTTGCTAATTCGCTCGCAATATCGTCGGCCAGTCTGGCTCTTGTTACCAGAGTTACCTGCGCGCCCGGAGCAAAACGGGAAAACCAAAGTGAATACAGGTACGCAAGTAACCTCGAACGGCCAATCGCCTTGGTCAGGGGTTGTTGCAACAGGTCGGCCGCGTGTGGATCGTTAAGGATCCGTTCCGGCTCAGGCTGAAACTGCTCTATCGCGCGCAGCAGCGCCATCCCTTCGGCCGTTCGACTGTATTCGCTGTTGGATTTCATCCGCTTATCCGATTACACGTTGATCCATTTATCTTTGTGGCGATTCAGATACCAGCAAGGCGTGTAACCAAAGTGAGGAAACAATGAATTTACGCAGGTCTCATCCTGTGTGTCTTTAAACATATATTGGACCCTGCCGTTTTTTTGGGGAACTGCGTAATAGTTTTTGATCGTTACAGTACCGCAGACCTGGCGCGAGCGCGGTATATTGAATCTGGCAGACAGATCGTCGCAGGCATACACAACACAAAATATAACGACAAGAACGATGATTATTCGTCCGATAGTTGCGCGCAGTGTCATCAGGCTTGAAGATACCGTATATCATTAATGCATGAAAGCGAAAACGGTTAATGACTGCCGCGTCTTGTAATGACTGAGTTGCTCTGTTAAATTTATAGATTCAGTAGGTTTAGAAAGAAACTTAATGTCGGCCAAAATCACGGTTATCCTCTTTATCTTTGTCTGTTTTTCAACTGGAGCATTGCTCGCCTGGCTGCCGTGGACGTCTCTTTGGGACGATAACTTCTTCCTGAATTACATCGTCGGCCACACTGGCTGGTCCAGCCTCATTCCTTTTGTTTTAAGTGGCTACGTTCGAGGCGCAATAACCGGTTTGGGAATTGTCAACATATTGATTGGCTTCCTGGAAGTAATGCATTTCGGTCACAGCGTCAGGTCGTTACAGGAAGATGACGTCCGCAGCTAAACCTCCAACCCTCTATCTGGTTACCGACAGACATTCCCTTGGTGGTAGTGATAGAATTCAATCTCTGGTTGATTTTGTGGCTGAAGCCGCGAGTGCCGGCATTGACCTGATTCAAATCCGTGAAAAGGATTTGACGGGTCGCAAGCTGTTTGAACTAACTGACGCGATTGTGAAGAAAGTCCGACCGCTTGGCGCGAGAGTTCTGGTCAACGACCGAATAGATATTGCAATTGCTTGTGACGCTGATGGAGTCCATCTGGCATCGAATTCTATTCCAGTTGAAGTAGCCATGTCGCTTTTAGGTAAGAACAAACTGTTGGGCATTTCAACTCATTCTTTGAGCGATGTTAAAGAAGCCGAACGTGGCGGAGCCGATTTCGTCGTCTTCGGACCCATTTTCGAAACGCCATCGAAAATGAAGTATGGACCGCCGGTCGGGTTGGACTCGCTCTCAGAAGTTGCGGCTAATACCAAACTCCCCCTAATCGCTATTGGCGGAATTACGGAAGAGAATTATCATAACGTTTTGACGCGCGGAGCAAACGGCATCGCGGCTATAAAGATGTTCAGCGAATCTGATTCGTTGAGCGATTTGGTTCGCAGATTGAAGACAACCGCGAATACCCAGTAACAGCTGACACGACTCAGATTTGGATTGCCGATTACCGTCCGCTATTTGAGGAGATAAGACAATGACAGAAATGGAACAGGCGCGACTCGGAATTATTACCAAAGCCATTCAGGAAGTAGCCGAAGACGAAAATCTATCGCCGGAATTCGTTCGCGAAGGCGTTGCTACCGGGCGAATAGTCATTCCCAACAACATCAATCATCCTAAACGCGGCATCGGCATTGGAAAGGGGCTCAGGACAAAAGTCAACGCAAACATCGGCGCGTCGAATTACCATCAGTTGATCGAAGAAGAGATGGACAAACTTCACACCTCCATCCGTTACGGCGCTGATTCTGTGATGGACCTCTCAACCGGCAGCGATCTGGATCTGATTAGAGAAACATTGATCAAAGAATCGATTGTGATGCTGGGCACCGTGCCGATCTATCAGGCGGCGTCCGAAGTTCCAATCACAAAGCTCGATCCTGAATACCTGTTCGATACCATTGAAAAGCAAGCCGTCCAGGGCGTCGATTATATGACCGTGCACTGCGGCGTCACGAAAGAGAGCGTGAAAAAGCTCCGCGGTCACCAGCGAATCGAAGGCATCGTCAGCCGCGGAGGAGCTCTGCTGGCCGCGTACATTGAGCACACCGGAAAAGAGAATCCTCTCTATGACCAATTTGACCGACTCTGCGATATTTTCCTGAAATACGATGTGACGTTCTCACTGGGCGACGGATTGCGGCCGGGAGCAACGGGCGATGCGACTGATCGCGGGCAATTGGCAGAGCTTCTAGTTTTGGGTGAGCTGGTCCAATGGGCTCGCAAGCGCGGCGTTCAGGTCATGGTCGAAGGTCCGGGTCATGTGCCGCTCGACCAGGTTGCAGCCAACGTCCAATTGCAGAAACGTGTCTGCGACGAAGCGCCGTTCTATGTGCTGGGTCCGCTGACCTGCGATGTGGCTCCGGGATACGATCACATTACCGGTTCAATCGGTGGAGCGATTGCGGCGGCGTTTGGAACAGACATGCTTTGTTACGTAACTCCGGCTGAGCATCTGCGCCTGCCCGACAAGCAGGATGTTATCGACGGCGTTATCGCAACAAAGATTGCTGCGCATTCGGGTGATCTGGTCAAAGGCGTGAAACGAGCTAAAGAGTGGGACGACCAGATGAGCGCTTATCGAAAGGCGCTCGACTGGGAAGGAATGTTCCGGCTATCGATGGATCCGGAAAAATCTCGACGTTATAAGATGAGCAGCGAAGCGGCCGGATCACCTGTTTGTTCGATGTGCGGCAGTCTCTGCTCAATCAATATCGATAACGCCAGTCCGTTTGACGCGGAAAACGCTATCCGCCGAGCCGACAGGCACAAGACTCATCACCACGAAGCCATGGAAGCGGCCCAGCAGGAGATGGCCGCCAGCGGCGACTAATCTCGATAAGGCGCGCCGCCTTGGTAAACGGCGGCGCACCTCAACGTATTAGCAGGATCTCTTTAAGCTTTTCGGCGAATATTTGTACTTTCCTCTGCAACTGCATTCTACTGAAAGCGTCTATAAGACAAGCCGCATGCCTAGTGGTAGATATCCGATCTTTGGAATCTCCACGATAGCGTAACTATTATTCGTGAGTTTGGCCGAATAGATGGTTCAGGAAAATCGCGGAAGGCAATCACCTTAAAACAGGAACGTTCAACTTGCTGCGATCTGCGTATTTCAGCGAGCAGCCAAAGGAGACTAAAACTTGAACTTACTTCGAACTATTCTAAAAATCACTGCATTTGCTTCGATGGTATTTTTGTGGATGGAAATTACTTCATCTGCTCAGAGTGTTACTAATTCGGATACGTCCAACGCTGCCGCGGGACAGACGACGAATCAGAACGCAGTCGACATAGAAAACGGTAAAAACGAATTTGGCTTTTGGGCAGGCGGCTCGTTTCATTCGTCGACGAAAATCGGCACAACGCCCGACGCTAAATTTGGCATTTTCGCTCTGCGTTACACCAGAGTTCTCTCATCCGGCGACAGCGCTGTCCTGAAATATGCGGTAGATGTTGTTCCTGCCGCTGTCTTGTCTTTTCCTGACAGTTTTTTTGCGGGACAACGCGATTCTGTCTACAGCGCCGGATTAACTCCCATCGGGTTCCAGGTTAGTTTTAGGCCGAAGAAGAAAGTGCAGCCTTTTGCTGGAGCCGGTGGCGGTTTTCTGTATTTCGTAGACCCGATTCCGGATTTTCGTGGAGCCCAATTCAATTTCACCTTCGACTTTGATGGTGGCGTCCAAATCATGACCAAAAACCATAAAGCAGTCACGCTTGGGTACAAGTTCTATCACGTTTCTAACGGTTTCAGAGGTCAGATAAATCCTGGATTCGATAACAACGTTTTTTATGCGGGATTTTCCATTTTTAAATAATGGCACTTTTGAAACCGGATCGGACGTGATATTCGTTTCCCAAATATTTTTTTCGCCCAGCGGGGGCGTGGCAGAATATGCCATAGTGTGTCACAAAGCTTGAGTTTGGCCATATGACGTCACACGTGTCACAGCACGGTTAAGTTCTTTCGGTTCTATCAATAAGACTGTGACACTTCGCGTGACACCGAGCCGAAGATCCCATATTTGGCCGTATGGTGTCACGCTTCTGTTCTGCGGAGACGGGTGAGCCGATGAGATCCGTAAACGCCCAACAAAGCGGCTTTCTCCTCTTGAAAAGCGCAACCCACTCGCTTACGCGAACGCGCTATTTACCCTGACAAGCTGCCGTTGTATTATCCATACTGACCTGAGCAATTATGGCGTCTCTACCCATCGCCCAAAAAATCAGACATCATTGATGAAATTCAGGGATGAAATTCAGGCATCGTCCCGGAGTTCAAGCAATGCCGCGATGAACGGTCTGCGCCGCACTTGGGTTCGTCTTTTACGACAAGGAGATTTGGATAATGAACCGAATTGGAAAAACTCGAAGAAATAAGCAAAGGAATCTCGCTGTTGCGATAATTCTGGCATTTGGACTTGTGTTCCAGATGCTGGGCGTTGTCACAGCGCAGGACAGAATAAAGAGCATGCCGGGGTACGATCAGTACCAGAAAATGTCCAAAGAGATTCCCGGTTCGGTGAAGATGGGTTCGCTCATCGTCAAATGGAAAGACGACGGCAGCGGCTTCGATTACGTTAAGGACGGCAAGAATTATCATTACGACATTGCCACAAAGGCTGCTACTGAGACAGGAGCCGCGCCTGAAGGTCAGGGCAGGTTTGGTGGCAGAGGTGGGGGGCGCGGCGGTCGCGCCGGAGGACCCGAACGCGGCCGGCAATTCGATTCCGCTGATTCGCCTGACAAAAAGCTCAGGGCATTTTACCGCGATCACAATCTCTGGCTGGCCAATTTAAACGTCACCAAGAACGGCGAAACAGAGTCTGCAACTACGAGTGGGGAATTTGCCGTTACGACGGATGGCAGCGAGAAGACTCGCGTTAAGTACGCGACAGGAAGCTGGGTTTACGGTGAAGAACTCCGTCAGACGACGGCAATGTGGTGGTCGCCGGACAGCACCAAGATCGCTTACTATCGTTTCGACGAGAGCCCGGTGCCCGATTATTACCTGCAGATGCATCAGGTGGATGTTCAGGATCAGCTTGATAAAGAGGCCTATCCGAAAGCCGGAGCGCCAAACCCGATTGTCGATCTGTTCATTTACGACATCAATACAAAGCAACCGATCAAGCTGGACATCCGCAATGGCAAACCATTCGAAAATTCCGTTATCGGTTATTACGCCTACGACATTCGTTGGTCGCCTGACGGAACAGAGCTTCTGTTGAATCGAACGAACCGCAGACAAAACGTTATGGAACTTACTGCGTGTAGTCCTCAGTCTGGTAAATGTCGAACTGTGGTGACTGAAGAATGGCCGCAAAGCTGGGTAACCAACTCGCCAGAGATTCAATTCCTCAAGGACGGCAAACGATTTGTCTGGGCGTCAGAGCGCACTGGCTTCAGGAATCTTTATTTATATGATCTGAGCGGAAAACTGATTTCGACCGTCACCAATGACAATTTCGAAGTGCAGAGCATAGTTGCAATCGACGAGCCGCACAACCAGCTTTATTACATGTCGCACGATGGCGATAACCCGATGAAGTTGCAGCTTCACCGAGTTGGGCTGAATGGCAAAGGCGATGTGCGTCTTACTGATCCGGCCTACTTACACGCCGTTCAGGTGTCTCCCGATTTCAAATATTTCGTTGACGTCGCTCAGACGCACGACATAGCCCCGTTCACCCGTTTAATGGACGCCGAAGGCAAAGTCGTTGCGGAACTGGCAAAGAGCGACATGTCAAAGTTCGAACAACTCGGTCTTAAGAAACAGGAGTTGATCAAATACAAAGCGGCCGATGGCGAAACCGATCTTTACGGTTTACTGAGCTTCCCATCGAATTTTGATCCGAACAAAAAATACCCGTTGCTGGTAACAGTCTATGCCGGTCCGGATACGAACGGAGCTCGCGAAACTTTCTCAACACCCACCCCATTGACTGAATACGGGTTCCTGATTGCATCGCTTGATTCACGGAGCGTGGCTGGTCGCGGAAAGAAGATCACGGATACGATTTATCTGAAACTGGGCATTCCCGAAATGGATGATCAAGCTGCGGGAGTGAAATCACTATGGACTCGAGCCTATGTTGACAAGGATCGCGTCGGTATTTTTGGCACTTCGTATGGTGGGTATTCGTCGGTGATGTGCCTGTTGCGTCACCCTGAAGTGTTCAAGGCCGCGAGCGCTTCTTCTCCGGTAACCGACTGGCGCAATTATGACAGTATCTACACTGAGCGCTATATGTGGATTCCCGAAGAGAACAAGGCCGGTTATGACGCAGGCAGTGCTATGACCTACGCAAAAGACCTGAAAGGCCGGCTGTTGATCTATTACGGAACTTCAGACAATAACGTTCATCCGGCCAATACATTGCAGTTGATCACTGCTCTGCAGAAAGAGAATAAGAGCTTTGATGTGCAGGTCGGACCGGACAAGGGCCACACCGCGGTGAATCAGGATCGTATGATGGAGTTTTTCATCGACAATCTGGTTTTAGCGAAGTAATGTTAGTTAGATGGCAGGGGACGCGGAGGATTAAATGTTTTTCTCCGTGTCCTCTGCGTCTTCTGTGGCAAGTAATTGTTTTGTCGCCGTGTTGCTCTGCAATCTAATCGCAATCAATCTGGAGTTAATCAGCATATCCAGAGCCTGCCGAACCAATGCGGACTGATCGTAAGGGACACCGCTCTTCTGTTCTTCCGCATTCTGAATCAACTCTAAAGCGAGAGCCTGATCGGCCCGAATCTCGACCGTTATCTCAACCGGTTCCTGGCTGTATACCAGCGAACAAGGTGTTATATCTTTTTTGCTCATCTTACCCCTGCCTTAGATTCCCTTGGTGTATTCATTATATCAATTAAAAAAGCAGCCAAAAATCCTGCAAGGTCATCTAACCGGTGCGTCTGTCAGGTAAGACCTCTGTTTAAACTGCCCTGATTCCGCCAGGCACAGCCCGTCTCTTAAGAGGTCAAAAGGAGTCCTTCACGATGCGCAAGACAATACGAATTGCTATTACGGTTGTGATATTTGGAGGAATCGCTTTATTGGCTCTTCATTCGAAGGCATCGGCGAATCTCCAGTCGAAGGGTGTTCAGAATCAGCAGGACGATCTTGATTGTGCAATATCCGAATTCAACGACCGCATTCAGGATCGGTTCAAAGCGGTCGACCGGGATTTTGGTTACAGAAGGATTATTCGGCCATTTGCGCATAATTTCAGGCCAGAGAACGCCAGGGAAATCAAAGATGTTGATGGAATTACAAATGCCGGTCAGACTCTGTTCCTGTATCTGACTGATCTGGAAGTCCTTGGTCCTCCTAACCCGAGCTCAACCGGCGACAAGAACAAAGATGCAAAGCTCAATGATATCTTTATGAAGAACGCGATAAAAGGTCCTGCGCTGATCACCGGCGACCAGAAACTTGTTTCAGATTTACCGACGGTTGCGCAGTTGTGGGAGCCAAGCGCCAAAGCTTTGAAATCATTCGAGCATAATGAGAGTTACGACTTTACTTTGAACGGCTGGAATATCTCCGCCCGCCCGGTTCGAGCAAGTCAGGAATCTTGTATGCAATGCCATTTGAACAGAGCGCCAAACCGCTTTGCTTCAATACCAGTGACGATGACCGTCGATGGCAAACTCATTGAGGATAAAAAACCGGCCGAAATCAAAATCGGTGATCCACTCGGTGTTGTCATTTATGCTTTTAGACGGACTAAATAATGATGGTCGAACCAGAGAGCACAGAAGATATGATTTGTGCTCTCTGAATCCTTCGTTTGAATATCCAGCTAAGCCCCATTCAAAAAACTGCAAAAAGAAAATTATCCGCCGTTCTACATTTGTGACCGGAGTCCGGATGCCTGCGTCTGTTGAGACAGATTCGCTCTCGTAGTTGTTGCCTCTGTAAACAATCCAATCGGAGAACTTTTTACAGGCCGCCGCCTGAAGGAGGGATAGTTATGCCTAAATCGCTTTCAATCATCGACCGCGTTCAAACCACATCACCGTGCACCGCAGATTGGGATTCGATGACAGGAAATGACCAAGTCAGATTTTGCGAACACTGCGCCAAAGATGTTCACAACATTTCAGCAATGACAAGGAAACAGCTGAAGAACTGGTCGCAAAGTCGAATGGCAGATTGTGTTTAAGATATCACCGGTTGCCAGATAACTCTATTCAAACGATGGATACGCCGTCGAGATATCAGATAATGACCCGCAAAGTGTCCCGAATCGCGGCGGGAGCATTCACGGTTGCGCTTAGCCTATCGTCGACGATCATTGCGCAACAATCGAAAGCTGAGCCAGGTACGACTTCCGTGAGTTCGAAGAAGCTTACAGACAGACAAGCTGCGGGAGAAAACGGCAGCTCGATTTCCGGAACTGTTATCGACGCCAATGGAGCTGTGATTGCGGGTGCCTCGATTACCTTAGTTAACCAATCGATTGATGTCTCCTACACCGCCACAACCGATGAAGATGGTATCTTTAAATTCAGCAATCTTGATGTCAGTTTGTATTTAATCAAGGTGGCTGCAAGCGGATTCAAAACCACCGAAGTAAAAGACGTAAATGTAACAGAAGGTAAAGAATTGCGACCAAAAATTAGCTTGCAGGTTAGTGGCGACGGCGCCACTGTAGGTGGCGCAATGATCGTAGAGCCCACCGATCTCTTGGTGCGTGCCGCAAAAGACGACAATCTGGAAGGCTTGAATGTTCTTCTGGATTTAGGCATGGATGTAAACAAAGTCGATGACTTAACCGGTACGACTGCTCTTTATCACGCTGTCGAAAATAATAATAAAGAAATGGTTAGGACGCTGCTTGCTGCGGGAGCAAAAATAAATGGAGTTGAAGCACCTGACGAGGAGGACAAATCAAAACTGGTAATCCATGCGCCGGCACTTCTGGGGATAACCGACAATACAAGCGTTGATCTAGTTGAAGAATTGCTGACAGACGGCGCAGATGTAAATATTAAAGACTGGCGCGGAGATTCCGCGATAATCGCCGCTTCGTATTCAAAGAATTTGCCAGTGATTCTAAAACTTATTCAACTTGGGGCTAATCCCAATGATCGAGACTCCGGGAACAGAACGCCACTGATGTACGCGGCTTCTAGAGGTCAACTGGATATCATTAAAGCTCTGATCGCAGCAGGAGCAGACCCGAATTCTCAGGATACCGACGGGAAAACTGCTCTAGGCATGTCGTTTTTCGAGGAGAACAAAGAAATTACCAAGGCCTTGCTCGACGCGGGAGCTAACCCGAATCTGAAGGAGAACGATGGCGAAGAGGCGCTGGCAAACTTTGTTTTGGCTGATGATGCAGAGCACCTCGTCCCAATGCTTTTGGAAGCCGGTGCGAAAGTCAACGACAGCGATAATGATGGAACTACGCCCTTAATGAATGCAGCCCGTAGCGGCCAATTAATGAGCGTCAAGCTGCTGGTTCAGGCGGGCGCAGACATAAACGCAAAAGATAAAGATGGAGATACGGCTCTGAAGATAGCAATAGCAAGCGATAACAAAGGCAGCAATGCAGATGTGATTCTATTCTTAAGATTGAATGGAGCAACCGAGTAGCGGTCGATAATCTGTTGAATTGTCGGAACAAGTCTTAAGTTAATACGTCTAATATGCAGGCGCTACAAGTCTGTTCGACTTGTTTTCAATTAGCTTGATCGTTGGCTCACTTCCTTTAAATCGGCAACCAGTGACGTGGAGAGCTTTCATGCATAAACCTAAAGGCATCATTGATCGAGTCTATATCGCAAATCCCTGTACAGAAGACTGGGACTCGATGGTCGGCAATGATCGAGTTCGATTCTGTCAGCATTGCGCCAAAGACGTTCATAATATTTCTAATATGACAAGGAAACAGGCCGAAACGCTGGTCCTGAAATCAAACGGCAATTTGTGCCTCAAATATTTTCAAAACCATGACGGCACTCCTGCGACTGCCGAGGATAAGGGAAAGCTTTATCGATTGACCCGTAGAGCGTCAAGACTTGCGGCCGGAGCATTTTCTGTTGCCCTTAGTATATCTTCCGCGGCACTGGCTCAGTCTTCTCAAAGTCAATCGGGAATCTCGGTATCTAAACTGGCGGACACGACTGAAAAGAAAACGACCGAAGATGCGAGCGGTTCAATTTCAGGAACTGTTACAGATCCAGACGGAAAGCCAGTTGCTTTTGCCAATTTATTCTTAATGAACAGCGATGCCTTGCAAATTGACAGAACTGAGTCAGACCAAACCGGTCAGTACACGTTCAATAATGTGCCGTCAGGAATTTATCGTCTGAGAGTAACATCAGTTGTCTTCTCGACAATCGATATACACAACATCAATGTTTCGGCTAGACAAACTACGTTAAGCGACGCGTCGATGGCACAGCGAGAAGTGATTTCTGTTGCTGGCGGTATAGGCATCAGGATGCCATCCGACCTCTTTGTATCAGCGGCCGCTGCTAACAACCTCGAAAGCGTAAAAGCTCTTCTCGAGGTCGGTATGGATGTTAACAAACTCGACGATGGCTTGGGCAAAACCGCTTTATACGAGGCGGTACAGAATAATAATCTGGAGATGGTCAAGCTATTGATTGCCGCTGGCGCCAAGGTGAACGGTGTCATAGTCACCGAACTTGGCTCTGACACAGTTGGTCCACTGCGGTCTCCAGCTTTTTCGGGCATTGGCCAAGACACCAAGCCGGAAATCATCGACTTTCTTCTGCAAGCAGGTGCTGATCCTACTCAGAAGGATGAGAACGGCGTTTCTGCGATCGTAGCCGCAGCTGATGCCGGCAACACCGAGATCTTGAAGAAATTCATCTATCACGGGCTGAACATTAACAGCACAGATTCTGACGGAGATACTCCACTGATGTTAGCCTGCAGCCGAGGAGACCTTGATAGTGTCAAAGTATTGATAGCCGCTGGGGCGAATGTTAATTTGCAAAACGAAAATGGCGAAACCGCGTTGATTCAGGTGGACAATATCACCGACCCGGAAATTGTAAAATTGTTGATAGGAGCTAATGCTAAGCTGGATACGACGGATAATACCGGACGGACTGCACTGATTGCGGCCGCATCTGTCGAAAATCCGGGGATCTTGCAGTTGTTGATTGATGCCGGATCGGACGTCAATGCGGCTGACGAAGATGGGATGACGACGTTAATTGCCGCTGCTCAAGCGGGTAAATTAGAGAATCTGAAGGTGCTGTTAAATAACAACGCAAATCCGAATTCGAAAGACAAGGAAGGCAAGACCGCAATTGATTACGTAGTTGCTGAGGAGGCTGAAAATAAAGATGAGATTATTCAGCTATTAAAAGCCAATGGCGCAATTCAAACAGAGGCGGCCACCTTAAACGTCAGGAGACATTCTCGTGTCAGAATTCGCTAAATGCCTGAATCGTATTGGAGTTCGTTCGCCTTGCAACGCCGATTGGGAAGAAATGCAGGGGAATGACCAGATCAGATTCTGCAAACATTGCAATCTAAGCGTTCACAATTTGTCGGCGATGACCAAAGAGAAGGTCTTGCAATTGGTAGCTGCCTCGGAAGGCCGTTTGTGCGTCAGGTTCCATCGATTACCTGATGGGAGCATTAAGACAACCGACAATCCAGGTTTAGGACTCCAAGTGAGTCGCAAAGTTTCTCGAATTGCCGCCGGAGCCTTTACGGCGGCGATGGCTTTATCAACTGCCGCAGGTACATACGCTCAAAATGCTCCGCAACGGAATAGCCAAACACAAGCGCCAGACTTGAACAAAGCGGAAGATTCTGCCCGTCAGGCGGACTTCGGTGTTTTGACGGGTGTCGTGGATGACGTTAATGGCGCTGTGATAACGGGGGCTTCATTAACGCTTACGAATAAAGAGACCGGTCAAATCATTACCAGTAATACCGGTGAGAACGGTGAGTTCAATCTGAACCTCGGGGCCGGTAATTATGTTCTGCATTTGACGAGCCCGGGATTCAAAATTGCCACTTTACCCAATATCGATATTGCAAAGGGATTGGAGAAGAGAATCAACGTTACCATTGAGGTGGGGTCATTGATGGGCGATGTTGTGATGATTGCGAACCCTCAGATCGGTAGTCCTGTTGGAAAAATGGGAGAAACTCTTGTTCCTCCACATCAACCCAACCTCGGGATCAGTCAGACTCAGGACAACCTGTCCGCACGATCAGGCTACCGATCGAATGGTGCCGTAGTTATACCACAAGCGGGCTCGTTGAAACTCGTTCTGCTGGATACGAACGGCGCGGTCATCGGCGGCGCTTCGGTTATCTTAACCAAATCGACCGATCAGAAAATAGAATCCCGGACGAACAGCGATGGCATGCTTGACCTGAAACCTCTAGCAGTCGGGCGGTACATCCTGGAGCTGAAAAGTCCCGGATTTGATAGGGTCATTTTACAGGACGTCCTCATCGAGCCAGGGGCAGGTACAGTGCTGGCAATAACGATGCAGGTTGGTGTGGGAACTATGGGGGTTTTGGCATTGGCTTCGGATATTATTCCCATGCTGCCAAACGCCATCGAAGATCCGTCAGCGCACATCAATGATGTTGATAAAAGAACTGGCCTGACGCCGCTTGCGAAGGCTTTATCTAATAATGATGTTGATGAAATCAAGAGATTGTTAGCGGCCGGGGCTGACGTCGGTGTTCGAATCCATGATGGCCGAACCGTTCTAATGACTATTAATGAGCGGACCAAAATAGAAGCAATTCGTGAGCTACTGTCTGCCAAACCGGATTTAAGCTCGAAGGACTTGAACCTGCAGACCTCACTAATGATTGCTTCGAAAATAGGCCGGGACGATATTGTCGAGGCCTTTATTGATTCGCCTGGGAAAAGCAAAGATATTAATACTTCTGATTATCTGGGCAACACCGCACTGATATATGCCGTGGCTAGCAAGAAATTTAATACGGTAAAGATTCTTACAGCCGCCGGTGCAGACCTTAATATCAGGAATGTATACGGCGTCACGGCCCTTGATTACGCCCAGGGCAATGATGATAAGGAAATGATGGAGTTTCTAAAAGCTCACGGAGCGATTCAATGATTCGTCGCGCAAGCTAATGAGTAGTTTTATCAACTTTCCAGGGCTCAATATTCATTATTGAATCCTTCAAAAAAATTTGCGCCCAATTCTACATTTGTGACCTGAATCTCGGCACCTGCGTCTATTAACACAGATTCTCTCTCGTAGTTGTTGACAGGTAACATAACCAGAAAAAGGGAAATTTAAATCATCGGCAGATGCCGAATTGGAACTGCTATGCCCAAACAACTGTCCATTTTAGATCGAGTCCAAATCACACAGCCGTGTACTGCCGATTGGGATTCGATGATTGGGAACGATAAAGTTAGGTTTTGTGAGCATTGCGCGAAAGACGTGCACAACATCTCCAGAATGACCAGAGCGCAGGCGTTACTGTTGATCGCAAGATCGGAAGGTAGGCTATGCCTGAGATATCATCGGTCGCCTGATGGTTCCGTCGCCACGGTTGATCGGCCGGCCAGATTTCATCAAATCTCCCGCAAAGTCTCGCGAGTAGCCGCCGGGGCTTTCGCTGCCGCGCTCAGTCTTTCGTCAAATGTTACCGCGATCCAACCTGATTTTAAATCTACAGAGATCAAAACAAATGGAAATCTACATAGCAAAAAAACGCTGAGAAATCGTACCATTGTCGGCAACAACGTATCAGGTACTGTCAAGGACGGGGCCGGGCGTGCGGTGCCCGGAGCCGAAATTACTCTTACTGGTGCAACACTAGGATCAGAATGGGTGGCGCTAGCAGATAAAAACGGCGAATTCTCATTTAATGAGGTTGAGCCTGGAATATATGTGGTGGTTGCATTTGCAGATACCTTCGACTTGTATCAGCAGGACAATATCGAAATCTCTGCAAGCGGAGCCAAAAACCTGGCCGTTGTTCTACATCTTACAGAGAAGACAACAATACGACTTGGTGGTGTCTTAACGCTCGAGCCCAAAAATTTGCTTGTCCTTGCAGCAATGAAAAACGACCTTGGAGGTGTTAGGTCCCTTCTGGATGTTGGTCTGGATGTGAATTCAATTGACGATGCCACAGAAAGGACTGCTCTGCAGGAAGCTGTCGGAAACAACAACTTGGAGATGGTTAAATTGCTGGTGTCAGCCGGGGCAGGTGTAAATGGCGTTATGGCTCCGGCAAAGGTCGGCAAAAATGAAAATGTTCTCAAGGCGATACCTTTAAACGCTATAAGCGGCGAGACCAGTGTAGAAATTGTGGATCTTCTTATAAGTGAAGGTGCGGACGTTGGACTGGCAGAATGGGATGGACGATTCCCACTGTTGACTTCCTCCGGTATCGCGAAGCCTGAAGTAATAAAAGAGCTCATCAGCAGAGGCGCTGACGTTAATCAAGACGATGGCAGTTTTACGCCTTTGATGTATGCCGCCGTGGGCTTTGTCCCTGAGAATTTGGACGTGCTGATAAAGGCGGGCGCCGACGTTAATCATCGAAATGACGCCAATTCAGCGCTAACATTGACGATATCCGAGCACAAGGTGGAAGCGTTCAGGATATTAATAAACGCAGGCGCAAAAGTTGATTTTAAGGATGAATTTGGCACCGCGCTGATGATGGCGGCGGATGAGAACGATCCGGTTTTTGTAAAACTGCTTATAGAAAAAGGCGCTCCAGTGAATGAAGTTAATAATGAAGGACTCTCGGCGCTTATGGTCGCGGCCGAATACGATAATTTCGAAAACGTAAAGATGCTCATTAGTGCAGGGGCTAACGTGAATCAGAGAGATAAAGACGGCAATACCGCACTTTCGCGTGCCTTAAGGAAACGCATCGCAGCTGATAAGAGCGACGTTGTTCAATATTTACGAGAGCACGGAGCCGTTTATTGATTCATAACGCAATTTAAATCGGTATGAAATCGGAACAAGTTGTATGTATAGGCGCTTAGTGGTAATAGTCAGATTAGATATCTGGCCTTATCGACTTTTACTCTGCCGCCGTTTATCCCCTCGCCAATGATCTGGCCACCTCTAAAGTCGCATTAATCTCGTCCGCATTGTTATAGATATGAGCCGATTGCCGGACGCCTTCGTCGCCCTGTGATCTGACACGGATCTTCTTTTTCTCCCACAAAGCATCCTGTATCTGAGCGCCCGTCACTCCTTCCATTCCCCAGGTCACTATCGCGCAAGCCATCGCCGGATGCACTGATGAATAGATCTTCGCTCCTTTAATTTCTTGCAAGCCGTTTCTTAACTGGTCGGCAAGATCGAGGTCGTGTTTCTGGACTCGCGCGGAACCAATCTTCAGGTGAAAATCTAGTGCGGCGTCCAAACCTACCAGCAGAGACAGGTTGCCAGTCCCGTTCGCCATGAATTTAACAATGCCGTCTGCCGGATTGTGGTTGTCCCATTGAGTGCTGGCAAGACTCGGCCAGACATCATTCCATCTGCCATCTCTAACATACAGCAACCCGTTGCCTACCGGCGCAAGCAGCCATTTGTGTGGGCTGGTCGCGTAGGCATCGCAGCCAATATCTTTGACGTCGACTTTCAAATGGCCAACCGATTGAGCGCCATCTATAAAGGTGAAGATGCCACGCTCGCGACCGAGCTGGCATAGTTGTTTCACCGGCAGGACAACTCCGTATTTGCTGGTGATGTGCGGCACGGCGATGACCTTTGTGCGCGGAGTAATCGCTTTCGCGAATGTCTCAACTACAACATCAGGATTTGGCGTCGGAATCGGTATGGGCAGTTTCTTGACGACTATACCCTGACGCTTTTCGCGCAGATCCCAGCCGCCTTTGCCGCTCGGGTGTTCCTGGTCGGTCAGCAGGACTTCGTCGCCGGGTTGCAGATTAAGACCGGCGGCAATGAAGCTAATCCCCATAGTCGCATTCTGTGTCAGGGCAATCTCGCGCTCGCTGGCGTTTATGATGGAACCTGCCTTTTTTCGAAGCTCTACCTGCGGCTGGTATCCCGCAAAATATTCTGGATGACCGGGTTTGTAATCGAAATGAGCCAGCGTCTCTTCGATCTCGCGCATGTGGTTCGCAACCGCTTCCGTCACCTGTCGCGGTCTTGCTCCCAGCGTGCCTGTATTAAAGTAAGCCTCATCGGGAGGAATCAGAAACTGTTGTCGAATCCATCGCCAATAATTCGGATCCGCTTGGCTCGGCCAAGACTGCTCTTTTTGAATCGATTCGGCATACACGGAAGATTTTGCGAAGGGAAGAAGGCTCAATCCCATCCACCCCTGGAAAAGGCCCTGGAAGAAGCTGCGGCGATGAATCATCGGTTTTTCCTCGCGGTTGATTTGTTGACAACAGGACTCAGGTAAAAGAAACGGACAGTCTATATTCGCGCTTCCTGGAATAGTTGGCAATATAAAAAGTCAGTCACAGCAAAGAACCTTGCGGATATCTTTCCGACAAGGTCGTCCGCTCACTCTTTTTTATTACCGCTCGATCTCAGTACTTGTGCAACCGCCACTAACAACGTCTCCGCGGTGTAGGGCTTTGGCAGGAACTTCTGAACATTTGGCAGGTTGGTTTCAGTTGTCTTGCCATTTCCCGGAAGACCGCTCGCCGCAATGATTTTGATGTCAGGGTTCATTTTGTGCAGGGCTCTAATCGTTGCGGGACCGTCCAGATACGGCATCATCATATCGGTTAAAACCAGCTCTACGTCGTCACGATTTTCGGCGTAAATTGCGATCGCCTCGGCGCCATCATTAGCGGTCAATACTTTATACCCGTAAGTCTCCAGCGTGCCTTTGGTTATCTGTCGAATCGCGGCTTCGTCGTCAACCACCAGAATAACTTCGCCATTCCCGGCCGGTAAGTCAGTGTCCGATTCCATTTCTTTAATCTCGTAGGATTCAGCGGCCGGCAAATAGATTTTAAATTGAGTCCCTTTACCTGCTTCGCTGTATACGTTTATGAAACCACCATGTCCTTTTACAATTCCAAGTACGGTTGAAAGACCCAAACCAGTGCCCTTGCCGTGTTCCTTTGTTGTAAAGAACGGCTCGAAAATTCTGGTTACGATGTGATCCGGAATCCCCGTTCCAGTATCAGATACTGTGATTAAAACAAAGTTGCCGGGCCGAGCATCCAACTGCATCTGAGCGTAGGTTTCATCGACAGAGGCGTTCCGAGCTTCAATCGAAAGCTTGCCACCCTGTGGCATCGCGTCCCGCGCATTCACGCACAGATTCATCAATACCTGATGCAGCTGCGTTACATCGCCCACAACCGGCCACAGATCTTCGCCGGTCTTGTAAGAAAGCTGGACCGACTTCGGCAATATATCTTTCAGGATCTTTGCAATTTCTCTGATCAGATAGGTGGGCGGCAGCGCGACTTTTTCGCCTTCGGCTCCACGGGCAAAAGACAGAACCTGCTTGACCATGTCCGAGCCTCGCTCGGCGCTGGTCGCAATGGTTGCAAGCAGGTTTCTGGTTTCCTCGTCCTTTATCTTTAGTTGAAGCAGGTGAGTCGCCATCAGAATCGGTGACAGGACATTGTTCAGGTCATGGGCGATTCCACCGGCCAGCGTGCCGATGCTTTCCATTCTTTGCGCCCGAAGGAACTGTTTTTCCAGTCTCTTTTTGCTGGTAGCATCGGTGTTCGTGATAAGGATCGATTTTGGATTTCCGTTGTCGTCGCGAACAAGAGTCCAGGTGCTTTCAACAATCAGGTCGCGACCATCTTTAGTGACCTGGTGGATCTCTCCCTTCCACTCTCCCTTTTCGTGCAAAACCTTATCAGCATTATGCAGTTCGTGAGTGCGCCCCTGGTAAATCAAATCGTAGATGCTTTTATTCAGCGCCTCTTGCGCAGTCCAACCGTAGATGCGTTCTGCGCTCTTATTCCAGAAAAGGACGTTATGTTCCAGATCACGCACCAGGATCGCGTCTTGCGAGTGGTCTAATAGCGCTGCCTGTTCCGCCAATCGCTCTTCGTCCAGTTTACGCTCTGTAATATCATTGCGGAGTGCAACGTACTGGTATGGCTTGCCTTCAGCGTTCAGGAAGGGAACAATCGTCGTGTCGACCCAGTAATAGGAACCGTCTTTTGCCCGGTTTTTGATTTCGCCCCTCCAGACTTTTCCACTGGCAATCGTAGTCCACAGGTTGCGAATGAATTCCTTTGAATGATAACCGGAATTTATAATGCGATGATCCTGCCCCAGCAACTCTTCGCGACTGTATTTTGAGATCTGGCAGAATTTATCGTTCACATAATTTATGATTCCGCGTTGATCGGTGATTGCCACGATCGAGGATTCGTCAAGAGCAAACTTGATGTCTGCCAGATCCTTTCGAGATTTGTCGAGAGCCTCGTCTGATCGTCTGTGCTCTGAGAAGTTCCGGAAAGAAACAATGATGTTGTCGTGTAAAGAAACAAAGCTCACTTCCAACGCCAGGGATAGCGACGCTAAATACCATTCGAATGCCAGGAGATTTCGGGTCGCCTTGAATTCTTCCAGTTTATCAACAAAATAATGCCCTTCAGCATGTGGCAAGGAAATCCATAAAGGATCTCCCACGATACTGTGGGCCTTTTGCAGAAGACGAAGAGCTTTGTCGTTTATTCGCAGACATTTGCCGCTGGAATCAACAAGAACATAGCCATCGGTAACTGTGTCAAGGATGGAAAATACAGATTCTTCCAGGGAAACGTTCATGTGATCATTTAGGTCCTGTCGCGTTCCGCCATATGCCATAAATCACGATTACCAGTATACTCAAATCGAAGGATGACCGACTGATGATCCGCAGTAGAATACTTTTCAGAATGCCTATAGTAATTATAGGGCAATGCTTGGAAGATGCAATTGAAGAAGTATCTTGGAATGCGATCAATCGCGATCTTTACAATTCTCTTCCAATCTGCGGTCCCGAGACAACGAAAAGGTCCTGGCGGAGAATTTCCTGGTGGCGCTTCGATGGCCATCTAACTGTGACATCAGATGGCCGAATTCGGGCCAATTGAGGTGGTGTCACGCCAGGTGTCACAGTGCTACTGATAGATAGCAAAGAGCTTACACCAACTGTGACAGTGTGACACTAGTTGGCCAAATTCAAATAGTTATAGCATGGTTTGCCACAATCGTGGCGCGGACTTTAGTCCGCGCAAGCTCTAAATCTTTCAAATCAAGAGAAACAGGCCCTTACGCTCCAGGTTTCATTGCGCGGCTTACCTTTAGCCTCGGTAGATCAATGACTTGCGCGGACTGAAGTCCACGCCACGATTGCCGCGAATGTTTAGATTTTAATGCTACTGGCCGTCCTGAGCTACCAAAACAGGACGTCCCGCGTATCTTTTTAGAAATCGTGTTACCGAACCGAGCTGGGTTATCTTGGAATCGCTGTGACCTTTTGCCCCAAGAATAATCAGATTGGCGCCCCACCTCTCCGATTCCGTCAGAATCGCTTCTTCGGGCGTCCCTTCAATAATCGCAGTGCTTATTTCCAGCGAATGGTGATTTTGCGAATTGATTATTGAGATAGCCTGATCAATCGCAATTTTCGCCAGATTAACGCTGTCCGCCTTGAGCTGAATCTGCAGATCAGACTTCGGCGTACTCAGGCGTGAAAGAGATTGGGGCATCATTTCGACAACTGTGATTATTCTCAACTCGGTGTGGTCCGGCCACTGTCTTGCCGCAATTCGCTGCGCAGCCAAATCGCTGTACTTAGAGCCATCCGTGGCGAGCAGAAGTTTCATTTCGATCCCGAGTTCTGGGTACCTAGAGCGATCACTGACGCTGTATACGACTAAAATGAAAATGCTCTAGTCGGCTGAACAGTTAGCTGCCGATACTGCTGCTGGTCTCAATGGTCTTGCTATTAACACCGGACAAGGCGCCTGACGTAAAACGCGATCTGAATTCGAACCGAACAAAGCATTGACTCCATGACCGGCGCCGTGCGCACCCATAGAGATCAGATCTATCTGGTAGTCAATCGCGTAAGACAGAACCTCGCGATACGGATGTCCTTCGCAGACTGAAGTTTTAACGTTAGTCATTCTTCGCGGGGCAGGCGGCACCGCGCCACTCAAACGGCGGACCGTTTCGCGGAAATCAGTTTCCAGCGCAACCGGCAGTTCTACGGATGTCCTGCCCGAAAACATATGCCTTGGGGGAAGCACGTGGAGCATATGGATTTCCGCGTTATGCCGCTCTGCGAATGACAGCGCATACCGCAAGGCAATCTCGGCATCGTCGGAAAAATCATAAGCGACCAGGACTCGCTTCAGATCTATTCGGTTCGCGCCCGGTCCAACCCAGTCCCGCTCAGCTTCGTGTGTCACCAGAACAGGGCATGGCGCTGACCTGCAAACAGCCTCCGCTGTCGATCCTAGCAACGTTGCGGCCAGTGGCCGCCGGCGAGATTGCATAACGATCAGCTCCACTCGTTTTTCCGCCGCTATCCGGCTGATCTGTTCCGCCGCCTCGCCTTCGCGGATCAAACCTTCCCACTCGATCTCTCTGGTATTTCCAAAACGCAGACATCGCTCCACTTTATCGTCGATCAAGCTTTCGATATTGCGCCGCTCTTCTGTTGTCACACAACTGAGGGATTCGACGCAGTTAACCAGATAAAGCTTGGCGTCGTACGACAATGCCATCGCGGTTGCGTAAAGCAGAGCTTCATTTGCCCTCTGCGGCAGGTCAAATGGATATAAAATGCTTTTAATTCCGATCATGGGCACTCAGCGAGCTCTCTTTAACCTACGAATGCCCTAATAGAGCAATGGTTATGCCGTCTGTAAATCACTGAAAATAAGGTCAGTAATGACTCAAATGCGGGATTTCGCGATTTTCAGGAGATGTTTCGGGGAAAACTACGCACTAGAGGGAGGTATATTTATGAGAGACTCACCGCACATAAAAGTGGCCTCTGCTCGGATTGGGTGGGAAAGAGTTTTCTGTTTTTATCACTTCTTCAAACGATAACGAAGTTGATCGCGCGAAATGCCCAATAACTCCGCCGCGCGCGTTTGGTTGCCGCCACTTCGCGACATCGCCTGCTGTACAAGTGAAGCCTCAAGTTCATCAAGAGAGATTCCTTCGGGCGGAAGCTGAAACACCTGTGGCGCATCGGCTGGCTGATTGGTGCTTGAAGGCGCGCTCGGTTCTTCAAAATGTTTTGCTATTTCCGCGGATGTTTCAGAGGTTAATCCTCGCGGCAAAAATCTGGCTGAGATTGTATTTCCATCCTCCAGAATCATTACGCGTTCGACTACGTTCCGCAGCTCTCGAACGTTTCCCGGCCACGAATATTGTTTGAAGATCTCTCGGACTTCTGGTGATATTCCCGAGACGTTTTTTCGCAATTGTTTGTTGAAATGGGCAATGAACGACTCAGTCAAACGCAGAATATCATCGCCACGCTCGCGTAACGGAGGCACGTCGATCTGGATAACAGAGAGTCGGTAATATAAATCCAGGCGAAATTTGCCGGTATTGCTTTCGGCTTTCAGGTCTCGATTGGATGCGGCAATCACCCTGACATCAAGATTAATGTCTTTAAGGCCACCGACGCGTCTAAAACGCCGTTCTTCAAATACGCGAAGAAGTTTTGCCTGCAGTCCCAGCTCCAGCTCGCCAATCTCGTCCAGGAATAACGTGCCGCCTTCTGCCTGTTCGAATAATCCTTCTTTGCGCGCTTTGGCATCAGTAAATGCGCCCTTCTCATAGCCGAAAAGCTCGCTCTCAATCAGAGTGCCAGGCAGAGCAGCGCAATTGATTGCGACAAACGGACCGGCAGCGCGGTGCGAAGCATAATGGATAGCCTGGGCCAGCAGATCTTTGCCGGTTCCCGATTCGCCCTGCAACAGCACGGTCGAGACTTCGCTCTCGGCGACTTTGCGCGCCAGCATTTTCATTTCAGCAATAGCGTCGGACCCGCCCACGATCTGGTCAAAGCTGAATCGGCGCGCTCGCTCCTGACGAGCTGTCCCGACTTCTTTACGCAATCTTTGAGCTTCGATGCCATTGCGGATTCGCACCTGAAGCTCGTCCAGATTTATTGGTTTGCTGACGAAATCATACGCCCCGCCGCGGAGTGCGGATACGGCGTCATCGACGAGAGAACTGGAAGAAACCATGATTACAACCGCTTGCGGGTGTCGTCGTTTGATTTCTCTGAGGGCATCCAGTCCGGAGCCGTCCGGAAGATTGATATCCTGCAGGACCACCCCTGGTTGCTCAGCGTCGAATGTCGTTAAGCCATCGGCCACTTTGCCGGCTTCGACTACCGAATAACCCCACATCTGAAGCGCCTGGGATAATGTCCATCTGATGGTCTGGTCGTCATCAACTATTAGAATCTTTTCTTTCATTCATTCGCCCTAAGATACCAAGCTCGCCAAGGTCAGCGTCGAGTCCACAGAGGTTACAGGCAAGAGCCGTTCACAAGAATAAGACCGACAGGAAACCGAGCTTTGTTTCAGCAACAATTACATTATAAAAGAGTTGAGCTGTCGAACGAAATACCTTTGTCATAAGGCAGAGGAGAAATACTGTCGCGTAAAGTTGAAAACGTCCGGCCAAATGTTTGTCCGGTTGAGACGGACATGCAGTCAGTTATTGGCCGGACGGTAAACATAAGATCGACGTTTGGTAAAGAGACCCGCGTTGAAACGCGCTACTGAAGGTTGGACATTTGATTTGCCCGAAGGGCAAGAAGTTAATAGCCGTGGGCAAAGCGAAGCGACGCCCACGGAAAGGATAGATAAGATTTTCCGACCCTGAAAGGGTCGGACTGGACTATCCTACAAATACTTTTCGTCATAACTGATCCTGAAAAGGGAAGCGCCATAACGACAATATTATTCGTTGCAGGCTAAATGCAAGGCTAGGAACTGAGGCGCTTGATTCGCCGTCGGGCAATCAAATATTCAGAACTGAGTTAGGCCGCCTAATCACTGTTTCGGACGAGATCTGATATTACCTCTTCCAGCTCATCGATCGTGGCAGGCTTTAATATGAAGGCCTTTGCGCCCGCATCCATTGCCATGATCCTGTTTTTTTCGAAACCGTCGCCTGAGTAAAAGACTATCGGGGCTTTTTCGTTTTGGACACGAATACGCTGGCACAAATCAATGCCTGAGCCGTCGGGCAGCCACGTATCCAGCAAATACAAATCGAACTTTCTTTGTTTGATCAGTTCTATTGCTTCCGAAAAAGTGTTAGCTGAAGCTGTTTGATAACCGTCAGAATTGAGGAGAAGACAGAGAGCCTCTCTGAGATCGAAATTGTCGTCGACGATCAGGATAGCTGGTGTTTTTCGCTCGGGGATTCGCATACTCTTCTGGCGTTTACTTGCGAAATCTATCCTGTCGCTTAGATACCGCCGGAAGCCGGCAGCAAGGACAATTTTTTTATTTGATCACTGAATTATAGATAACATCATACGCGAATCTGAGACGGTTGACGAGCCTGTTCCACAACTTCGCCCATCAGCGTGATGTAAAGTCGGCGGCTCCTGAACGCTTTTCCGTTTAATTGCCTTGCAGCGGCCAAAGCCTCGACGACATGCATATCGACAATCGCAATTCCGCTTACACGACCCGCCTGGCGTGACCACGTTATTTCTATACCGAGTACTGTGCCGTATTTACCTATCAGGTTTTTCAGCTCAGCTTCCGTTACCCTTGGAGAGAGATTCGTGATATGCAACTTCATCTGACCGTACTCCTCCCTAAAAATTGCCTCGTCCTGATGAAAAAAACTATTACTCTTGTCCAATTGTGTGTTTGGTTATTCAGAAATAACTGTAGGTTTTTAACTTGAACATAACAATTAGGAGAATAAGAGTTAAAACTAAGGGAATTCCCTAATTCGGGGG
>DASRDY010000079.1:0-2795 GCA_035652355.1 Blastocatellia bacterium | reverse complement strand
TGGAAGCCTACACTCCGGATCAGTTAAGGTATGGCACCGGTGGCGGCAATTCGGCCGATGCGATGCAATCAAAAGACTCTTTAATCGCCGAATTAAACGGATTGAAATTTATCCGCCTGATGGAGCTTGAACGAAATATAGTTGAGGGCCTCTACCACACAGGCGTCAGCGCGATCGTTCAATTGATTGCATCGAAAGAATGATTCAATTCTTGACCAGTCAAAACGACAGGTCCAATCCCCGCTTGCGACGATATAATCATGGTGACCGACAGGCAGACGCTCCGGTGGTATTGGCTTCTTCCAGTTGCCTTTGGCATCCATGACGCCGAAGAGGTAATGACGATGCCGCGCTGGATAGCCGCACACGGCCCGCAGTTGGCGAACCTGATTGCGCGTCTGCATTTGCCGACCGGAGGCCTTGATTTGCGTAACGTAACTCGCTCAACAGTGGTGTTGGGCGTCGGGATTCTATTTGTTATCTTTATGCTGGTGACGGAATGCGCTCGCCGATCCGAAGGGCTGGGCGTGTGGCAATTTGCTTTCGCTGTTTTACTCGGTGGCTTCTTCCTCCACGGGTTCACGCATTTGGCGCAAGCGATATACTTTGGCGGTTACGCGCCCGGCGCCATTACGGCCGGAGTCGTCGTGATACCGGTGTCAATTTATCTATACGTAAGACTCGAACGCGCAGGACTGCTGACGCGACGCGCTGCGGCGATAACCGCATTAATCGGACTGGCAGCATTCGTTCCCGCGATCGTTCTTTCACTAAATATCGGCGCCGCGCTGACGTCCCGTTGACAGATGCCGACAAACAGACGGAGAAAACTCATGAAGAGACTACGACTATTCCCGGCATTCGCGATTATTGCAATCGTCGTTTTGGCTTATAACTCGGATGCGGTTTTCGGATTCAGGCAGAACTCAAAAGGAGCTGCTTCGGGGGAGACAAAGAAACAGACGTTTATCGTCATCTATAAACCTGGCTCTGCGTGGCTGTCTGGAAAGTCGCTCTCGGAACAGCCTCTGAAGGAACACTTTCAATACATACTGAATCTATATAAGACCGGCGTGCTGCGTTTCGCGGGACCGTTTGAGGACAACAGCGGAGGCGCCGCGGTAATCGAGGCAACAGGCGAAAGCGAAGCCAAAGATATAGCCAATCACGACCCTGCTGTAATCAACCACGTTTTCGTTTACGATTTGCACCCCTGGCGACTTGTTTCCTGGGACCAGTACCTCAAGAAGTGATCCGAAGAGAGACGCCTATTGCCAACGCCGTGGCAGGTTGAATCAACGACTGGCGAAACGTCTTTTTGAATTATCCGACCAAGGTAATATCATATTCATTTGATTATTGATTCAGTGAATGGTGCAATTATGAAGTCTCAGTCCCAAACCGAAGAACTTGCCAAATCAGATCCTGCCAAATCAGATATTGTTATACGACCTCTTCAGGAAAGTGATTTGTCTGCCGCCGATCATATTATGCGAGTCGCATTTGGTACCTTTGTTGGATTGCCTGATCCTGAAACTTTCGCAGGTGATGCCGGTTACGTACGCAGCAGATGGATAGCCGATCCAAACTCTGCCTTCGCCGCGGAGTCTGGCGGAGAGCTGATTGGGTCAAATTTTGCGACTAATTGGGGCAGCGTCGGTTTCTTCGGCCCGCTCACAGTTCGACCTGACTTTTGGGATCGCGGAGTGGGCAGACGTTTGATCGAGCCAGTCATTGAGCTTTTTGACAAATGGGGAATCAGGCACGCCGGTCTTTTCACTTTTCCTCATAGCACGAAACACGTCGGGCTCTATCAGAAGTTCGGATTTTGGCCGCGATTTCTGACCGCAATCATGTCTAAAGCGGTGGAACCAAGAGGAGCGTCCGGATGGTCAAGATTCTCTGAGGTGCCTGTTGGTGATCGGCCGGCCATTTTGAACGCCTGTCGCGAATTGACAGAAGCTGTTTACGACGGCTTAGATGTCAAACTTGAAATCGATGCGGTCGCCAATCAAAACCTGGGCGATACAGTCCTTCTGTGGAACAACGGGAAACTGATTGGACTCGGTGTTTGTCATAGCGGGCCGGGAACAGAGGCTGGAACAGGCGTATGCCGCGTCAAGTTCGGCGCAGTGCTGCCGTCGCCTGACGCCGAGCGGGATTTCGGACGTTTGCTGGAAGCTTGCGAAGCCTTGGCAGCGTTACTTGGCGCATCCCGCCTGAATGCCGGAGTCAACACCGCTCGTCACGAGGCTTATCGGCAGATGCTGGCGCGCGGATTTCGCACCGATATTCAAGGCGTGGTGATGGATCGACCGAACGAAGAAGGCTACAATCGTGCGGACGTTTATATTCTTGATGACTGGCGGTAACGGCGATTGTCGATGTCGTTGTTCGTGGTCGTGTTTCGTGATTTGTGGCTGAGGAATCCAGATGGACAATTTAAAGGCAAAGCTCCTGGAGGAGCTCAGGAAAATCGAAGGCGTCGAAGATCGACCGTCTCCAGTGGCGGGAGGATCAGAACTCGTTTATTTCGGTAAATCGTTTGCCCATTTTCATAACGAAAATGAATTGGATCTGAGACTGACCAAAAAAATCATAAAGAGATTGAATATGTCGCACCCACCCGATTCCAATCATCATCCCAATCGTTCGCCAAATTCGGCGTGGATCGAAGTACGATTCAAAAACCAGGACGACATTCAAGAGCTTTCAAATCTGGTCAGGCGGGCAGTGGCTGAGCTATGATTTTTTGGTTTAACCCGCTTTTGCGTGCGCGTAGAAAAGGTCTGTAA
>DASRDY010000078.1:0-13725 GCA_035652355.1 Blastocatellia bacterium | reverse complement strand
TCCCGGTATGGCCGAAGAATTTCAGATGGCGATTGACGATTTGGACTAGAGGTCACGCCTCGACAAACTCTCCAGATGGCGCGCAACCCGACGATAACAGAACGGTATCTTAACCAGCAGATCAAATGCTATTACGATTTGCACGTCCCTGCTGCGTATGACGACAGTCAGGCATGGCCACTGTTGATATCGATGCACGGTTATGAGGGAACCAAAGAGTCGATGATGCGGCTGTCGCTATCTATTAACGACAGCGATTGGCTGATTGCGTCTTTGCAGGGGCCGTATCAGTTCCTCATCAGGGCAAAGGATGGCAGCGACACCAGAAAAGTGGGATTCGGCTGGCTGACACCTTACAAATCGGCGGAATCGGTCGCGCTTCACCACAAAAACGTTCTCGATCTCATTGGTAATACCTCGAAGGCATACCACATTGATCCCGCCCGAATATTTATCCTGGGATTTTCGCAGGCCGTTGCGGTGAACTATCGGTTCATTTTTTCGAATCCGAATATTATTCGAGGGGTGGTGGGCGTCTGCGGCGGTATACCTGGCGATTTTGCTGACGGTCCTTACCAGAACACTTCAACGGAAGTTCTGCACATCGCTGCGACTGAAGATGAGTATTATCCGCTCGAACGTTCCACCAAGTTTAAGGATGCCCTTGAAACCCGCGCGGCAGCAGTTGAATTTCGAACTTGCGAAGGTGGGCACGTTTTTCCGCGGCAATCTCTTTCCGGCATCAACGAATGGATCAAGTCCCGAACCTGACCTGTGAGCGCACGCGTCTCGGGCGCAAAACTTTTTAAATCTACGATCTGTTTTCTAGACGCTCCGGTTTAATAAACGAAAGATACGTGAGACGCGTGCGCCCTTCCCGGCATGCTATACTTGTGCTTCACTTTTTTTTGAGAGGCCCGTGAATCGAGAGTGAATCTCCCTGACTTTGTTAAGCAATCGTGGCGCGATCACCGTCGCTTTGTCTTATTCTTTACCATCGTTGCGCTCATCATACGGTTATATTTAGTTGCGGTGTTCCCTCATATCGGCGGAGACACTATCGTCTATGAAAAACTCGCGAACGACATTATCGCGACCCACACCTTTTCAATATCCGACTCCGCACCGTACGTTCCGAACGATATCAGGACTCCCGGTTATCCTCTCTTTATAGCTGCCATCTACGTCGTGTTTCGCCATCACGAAACACCGATCAGACTGGCCCAGGTTCTGCTGGATATCCTGACCTGTTTCTTAATCGCGATGATAGTCCTGGCGATTGCGCCGGATCCGAACCGGATGCGAATGGCGCTGCTGGCGTTCGCCATAGCCACGGTGTGTCCCTTTCTGGCTAATTACACGGCGTCGATCCTCAGCGAAACGCTGACGATTTTTCTGACTACGCTGGCGCTGTTCTTTTGCATTAACGCGCTTAAACGCGGCGGAGTTCGTTACTGGTTACTGTCAGGAATTACCTGTGGATTGACCATCCTTGTCAGGCCTGACTCCGTACTGCTGGCGGCGGCAATCGGGATAACACTGCTGGTTGCTCTGTTTGCAAAAAAGGATTTCAAATCACTGGTCATTGGCGCATCGGCATTTGGTTTCTCGATAATCGCAGTGATGAGCCCCTGGATTATCAGAAACTTCGTAACCTTAAAGAAATTCCAGCCGTTATCTGCCCGCTATGCTGAGATGCCTGGAGAATACGTCCCAAAGGGCTATATGAAATGGGTGCGAACCTGGATAGATAACAGCAAATACGAAAACCTGGCGCTTTGGACTCTTGATGATCGCGAGATTGATCTCGGTGCATTGCCAGACAAAGCCTTCGATTCTGAAGAAGAAAAAAATCGCGTCGCCGACTTGCTGGAAAAATACAACGACAACACAGAAATGACACCTGAACTGGATCAGCAGTTTGGCCAGATCGCCGATGAGAGAATAGCGAGGCATCCGTTCAACTACTACTTCTGGGTGCCGGCCAAAAGGGGCGTCTCACTGTGGTTCGACACCCGGACGGAGTTGTTGCCGATTAACGGCGTGCTTCTTCCAATAAAGCAGCAAATAAACGATGCGCCGATCGATTTCACAATCGATTTCTGGATGTTCCTGCTGAACGCGGGATATATCGTTCTCGGCATTGTTGGCGTTTATTTGATGCGAAAAGACAGGATTCTGATACTATTAACTGTTTTGGCTATCGGCATCAGGACGGTCTATTTTGCATCGCTCGAAAACACGGAATGCAGATATGTTTTGGAAGTGTATCCGCTCCTCGAGGCCTTCACGGCGATTGGCCTGTTTGCAATTTGGACGCGGATACAGGCCGGCGCAAAAGCGCCAGAATCTGTTAAACCTGCATAGGTGTTTCATTGTCTGATCGCACAACAATGGCGGTTTAAATTTCGATTGAGGTTATCGAATCCAATCGGATGGAGGGGGCTTCGAAGGATTCATTGAGATGAGAAGTACGCGAAATGCCTGGTAAGCAACTCTCTCCTGTTTTTTACGATCCCCAACGTCGGCGCTGGCGTCGTTTCAAGTTGTTCATTCAGCTTGTAGCGGGATTATTGTCCATAATATTCGGCGTGCTGGCAGTCAGCGTTATCTATAAGCAGGAACTTCCCAGTCTTGGCCTGAAACCAATTCGTAACCTGCCTTCCTCTAAAAAAGGCGCTCCACCTGTTCCGAAACCGTGGAATCCTTCGGCCAAAGAAAAACAGGAAGACCAGGCGCAATCCAGCGTCAACGATTATGTCGCCAGCGTTAAGGCAGCGCCCGATGCTTTTCCGAACTCGAATACGTCAAAAAAATCCGAAATTATAGGGTTTTTCGTCGACTGGGAAGATACCAGTTTCACTTCGTTCAAGCAGAACATCAACAAAATGGACAAGGTGATGCCGGAATGGTACCACCTGACTGAATCAGATGGCACTTTCACGATGGACAATCCTGCACGGCAGGGATTGGTGCTTCAATACGTTCATGATCACCGTCCAAATTTGCCGATTTGTCCGATTGTAAATAATTTCAATCCAAAGCAGAGACATTGGGAAAACGAAAAACTGGCCCAGATGCTGGGCGATCCGGATAAGCGCGAGCGAGCTATCCAAAACTTGCTCGGGGTTATCCAGTCAAACAATTTCACCGGCATCAGCATAGACTTTGAAGCCGTACCCGACGACAGTCAGGACAATCTGGTCATATTTATGCGAGACCTGTACAACAGGTTTCACGCGCTCGGGCTGGAAGTATCAGAATCGGTTCCCTTCGACGACGAATCGTACGATTACAAAGCGTTATCACAGAACAGCGATTTCCTTATCCTGATGGCATATGACCAGCACGACAGCAACGGCGAGCCCGGACCGCCGGCAGCACAGGACTGGTATGCGACTGCACTTCACAAAAGATTCGCGGATGTACCGGCTGAAAAATATGTGATTGCGCTGGGCAATTATGCATACGACTGGGATGACAAGACCAACTCTGCCAAAGAATACGCCTACCAGGACGCGATCCAAACGGCTGACGAGTCACAGGGAAAGATAACGCTCGACTCTGGCACGCTGAATCCGACTTTCGATTATTACGATGACAACGATGCGCTCAGACACGTTTGGTTTCTGAATGCGGTGACAGCATTCAATCAGGTTAAAGAAGCTCAGAAGTTCAATCCGCATGGTTATGCGTTGTGGCGACTCGGCGCGGAAGACCCGTTGATCTGGAATGTGTTCGAGCATCGTCTGAACCTCGATCACCAGGCTGCGGACATGCTGACGACTATGCGATCCGGTTACGATCTGGATTACCACGGTCACGGCGAAGTGCTCCAGGTTACTTCAACCCCACACGACGGAAGACGCGACATTACCTACAACGATGAGCAGGGATTAATAACTAATGAAAAAGTTATTCAATACCCATCGCCGTACGTGATCACACGCTGGGGCACGAATGATAAGATGATTGCCCTGACTTTCGATGACGGGCCGGATGCCAGGAACACTCCAAAGATATTAGATATCCTGAAACAATATAATGTTCCGGCAACCTTCTTCGTGATTGGACTTGAAGCCGACATGAATCCGAATCTCTTGCAGAGAATGCTGGACGAAGGTCACGAGATCGGCAACCACACATTTACGCATCCGAATACTTCGATTATCAGCCAGCAGCAGTTCGGATTGGAATTAAATGCGACTGAAAGATTGTTTGAGAGCCGACTCGGCCGTCGTTCATTGTTGTTCAGGCCCCCGTACGCCGAAGATGTTGAACCCGATGCTCCGGACCAGGTTGAGCCTCTACAATTCACCAGTAGTCTCGGATATCACACAATTGGAATGCAGATCGATCCGGGGGATTGGAAAAACCCTGGCGTTGACGAAATCGTAAACAGAACCATAGACAAGGCCGTTAAAGGTCAGGGCAACGTTGTTCTTCTGCACGACAGCGGTGGGGATCGTTCGCAGACGCTGGCTGCGCTGCCGCGAATAATCCAGGGGCTTAAAGATCGACAATTCAAACTGGTAACGGTGTCTGAGCTTGTCGGCCTTTCTCGTGACTCAGTAATGCCGCCGATTCCACCCGGGGAAAGACTTACGGCGGGGTTGACGGACGCTGGATTCATCATTCTAACGGAACTCGGAACGATCATTCACTACTTGTTCCTGACTGGAATTGTTCTGGGAATCATGCGATTGGTCTTTGTGGTCGTATTGGCGCTCGGGGAATGGTGGCGATGGCGACATAGCACATATCCCGAAGACTATTGCCCTTCGGTGACGGTCGTGATGCCGGCCTATAACGAAGCACGCGTGATCTGTAAATCAGTTAAAGCGCTGCTTGATTCCGATTACGCGAACTTTGAGATTGTCGTAGTCGATGACGGTTCAACTGACGAAACTTACGATAAGGCGATGAACGAGTTTGGTAATGACAAACGCCTTTCAGTCTATCGAGTTAAGAATGGCGGCAAAGCGAAAGCGTTGCTCTACGGGATCAACCGTTCAAAGGCAGAGATCATAGTAGCGCTGGATGCTGACACAATCTTTGCGAAAGATGCCATTAGCAAACTGGTTCGCCATTTTGCCGACCTCGAAGTCGGCGCCGTCGCCGGAAATGCCAAGGTCGGAAATCGCATTAATATGCTGACCCGATGGCAGGCGCTGGAGTATATCACCAGCCAGAACCTGGACAGGCGAGCGTTCGATGCGCTTAATTGCATCTCGGTGGTTCCCGGCGCTATCGGTGCGTGGAGACGCGACCTGGTTGTCGAAGCAGGCGGTTTCCCAGACAACACTCTTGCCGAAGACACCGATCTTACGCTCACCATTTTGAAAATGGGCTACGAGATCAATTACGAAGAAGAAGCCATCGCGTACACCGAAGCGCCCGACACCATTCGCGGCTTTGTGAAGCAACGTTTCCGCTGGATGTTCGGTACTCTTCAGGCGGTTTGGAAGCACAAACATACTCTGTTCCGTCCGAAATACGGTTCAATGGGAATTCTGGCGATTCCGAATGTGCTTATCTTCCAGATCTTCTTTCCGCTGATTTCACCGGTGATGGACTTAATGATGGTGGGCTCGCTGCTGGCGACTGTCTGGGGAATGGTTGAACACCCAAATGATTATTCTACCGACACACTACAGTGGGCATTGTTCTATTACACGTTATTCCTGTTAATCGAAGTCATCGCGGCCGTTGTGGCTTTCATTCTTGAGCCGAAAGAAAATTGGAAGCTACTGATCTTACTACTGCCGCAACGATTCTGTTATCGCCAGATAATGTATTACGTTGCGATCAAATCTACGATCACGGCAATCAGGGGCTCGATAGTCGGCTGGGGTAAGCTGGAGCGAAAGGCAACCGTTCAGCATTCCGGACAGGCCGGATAATATAGTCCGGACTAGCCTCTCAACCGTTCGTTAGGTTAAAATCTCGACTCTACGGCCCAGAAGGAGTCGATGAACAATGAAACAATTTACAATGGCAGCAGCAGTGTTGCTCTCACTGTTGTTGATCGGATTCAATCAACCATCAAAAGGAAATCAATTTGGTGGCAGAGAGCAAGGTGCTTATAACGGGGCTGTAATCTGGCGGGGATTCGAAGAACAATGGGGCTACAATCACCGTTTGAATCGAATGGGTGATTTCGTAAAATTCTCTGACCAGAACGCCAGCGAATTCAATGCGGACGTTACTCATGCAGCAGCGTCTGGATCAGGTTCTGACACAGCTACATTCCGTTCCTATTTTACAGAGATATCTTCACCTGATGTTGGATTTCAATCCGGCTCGACGAATTTCGAAGTCACGGGTAAAGAAGACGAGACTATAAGCATGGCCATTCCGGTGTCGGTTCCAGCCGAAATGGCAGTCAAAAACCGCGGCATTTATCAAGTGATCCTGAACGGTTTCGATATGTGCGCCAAAAGTGACGCAAAGAAGCCCGTGTTTTTCCATCTTGGTGTGGGCGATGTTAAATACGACAATACGACTAACAAGATTAACCTTCAGGTCTTTCTCAATCTCAGGGTTGATTGCAAGTCTGTCGAGTGCAAGCCGCTGGATAAGAATGTCGATTACAACATGACTGTCAACTACTTGGTTCTGGCTGGAGATAACGGCAAATTTGCTTCGACGTCAGGAGCCTTCGATACAGCGTATAGCTGGGATGATAAGCACGAAATCTTTTTCAAACCGAAGCAAGAATCCATAGCAGGCGTCGGTGGCGCATTTCCTTTTGCGGCGCTTGGTCTGAGCGCGATTCAAGTTGATCTTCACGGAACAGATCAATGGATGGTAGAGTGGAACAGTGCAGTACGTCCAGCCGAATACAATCCGCAGACTGGAAAGCAAAACTTTGACCTTGATCTGTTCTTCAAACAGTGGAATGCCCTGACGTCGCTCAAACTAGTGAGCTTCACGAAACCTGGCGCTGCCGATTGGTCGGCCAATGTGGTCCTGTTCCAATTCAAAGACGCGCGGATTGTCCATAAAGAGAATGTTGATTCGATCCCATGGGACGCCACCGGCGGCGGTTCGTGCGTGGAAGCCGCTACAAAGACCAGTCATATAACATTCAACAAGTAAATGTCTCGCCCCTAATCGAAATTGAGCGGCGACCGGTGCGATGCGTATCGCGAGCCGCTCTCTCGTAACTCTTCGATTCATTATCCTTAAACGAGGGCAGAAACTTTTTCACCAAATCTTCCACTTTACTCTGTAAAGAAGTGGTCTATCATTGTTAACGACCTTGCCCCAGATTGCGTCATAACACACGATTAAAGCCGTGGCATTTATGAATTGTCGTTCCTGCAAAGCTATTGTCAGACCCGGCGCCAGATTCTGCAGCAACTGTGGGCGCAAGGTCAGCTCAATCACTCCGTCTCAGCCAGTAGTAAATCGCCCAGCGCCACCTGTGAGTCAAGGACCGGTATCGTTGAAGCTCGGACCGCTTGCCGGACAACGTCGGCCACTGGTGCCGATCGTATTGATCATGATTGCGCTCGGCGGTCTTGCCGTGGGGGGCAACTATTTGTTTGGTCCTTATTTTGGCTCGTCATTCGATTATTCTTCGCCGCAATCGACCATTCACGCCTGGGCTGGCGCGGTAAAGTCCGCTAACCCGAAGGCTCTGGCAGCATGTTATTCCGAAGCGACAAAACCCGGAGTAATCGGACAAGATCAAACTAATCTTGAATCATCCCTAAAACAGTTGAATAAGAACCTGATCAAACTGGACATAATCGATTCCAAAATTACGGGTCGAACCGCCAGGGTAATCGTGACAATTGTGGGGCGAGGTTCGGATGGAGTTGTAAGATCGCAGGCAGAGGAGATTGCTCTGGTTCAGGAATCGAGTCAATGGAAACTGGACGCAGATGATCCTAATCAACCTCCGACTATCGTGGGAATAATGTCACAGCCTCGGAACTCCTCCGTCGCTATCGATCCATTCAGCGCCAACGCACAATCATCGGGTAATTACGGTCACTATTTTCAGATAAGCAGGGCAGACGAAAGCACTGACGTGGATAATCCTCAATTCGCAACAGGCCCGGAAGATGGTCGATATGCGACAATTCGCTCAGGCGGTGAATTGGTCCTGGAGATGTCCAAAGACCGTTATTTTCACAATGGCAGTGGCCCCGATATTCGCGTGTACGCCAAAACTGCGGGAAACCCACAATTTCAAGTATGGGTTAAGAGTGCTGACAGAGAAAGATGGGTTGAAGCCGATTCCGGTAGAGATGCCGGAGGTTTAGTCGATTTGGCTGGATTGAACTTAACCAGAGCAGATTCAATCAAGATACGAAACACTGGGCGTGCGCTGCTGTACGTCGATGCGGTCGAAGTCTTCTATATTGACGAAATTCATTAGCAAAGCCGTTTATCTCCCGCAAAAAGGCAGAACCACCGCTGCAGCCATGCGACCGTCGCCCAGATCCTTGATCCATAAGACTTCCAGTCCGTCTATGGCAGATTCGACTGCTTGCTTCGAACCGAGCTTTACAATCACTTGACCTTTCATAACCTTACCCTCCGTAATCCCGCCGTTCGCTCACTACTAATACAAACTTGGTACCGGTCGACCTGCCGAGCATCATTCGATGGGTTTGCGAGATGTCAGTTTCGGTTATTCTCTCAGATTCAGTTGATGATGTTAGCTTTATTTGAAACAATCGCAACGATTATAACAAAGTTGCGACCGCAGATTTCCATAGTCGTCAACCTGAGACGCAGAAAGAACTGTCCAAATGGTGACTAAATGACCCAAATAGGGCAAGAATTTGACAGAATCGGGCATTTCTCTTGCTTAGCTTTCCAGAATAATAAAGACAATAAACAACCGTTCATTTCGGGAGAAAAACCACATGCGACGAAATGTTTCCACGGCAGTACTCTGCATCAGTCTGTTAACCCTTTTCATTTACGTCGGTTGCAAACCTACGAATCAATCATCGAATTCTAGTTCAAATACAGAAAACCCTGCGTCGCAACCGACAGCGTCTTCGGGGGGGACTGCGTCAACACCGTCGACAGACGAATCAAACGACAAAAAAGCGATACAGGATTTGATTAACAATGCTTCAGCCGACTTAGCCAAGGCGGTTAATGACCGAGACTACAACAAACTGGATAAGTACTTCGACATGTCCGATCCAACGGTCCGAACTCATCTCGAACAAGTAAAGCGTCGATTAAAAACCGATACAGACAGTAAGCAGGACCAGGTCCACGACATGACGCTAACAAATGTGCAGGTAAAGAACTTAGCGATTCATGGCGATCACGCTGACGCAATTGTCAGCGCCACTCTTAATGGAAAGCTGACAGAAGATCGTCAAACCACTCCCATTGTTCGCCAGGAAGCTGAGAAAATCCGGTTTCGCAAAACCAGCCAGGGCTGGAAGATAATTGACGCCAGCTATGAGGAAAGATAGCCTCTGCGAGCGTCCTCTTCCAGGTTAGACCTTGGGATGCTTTGTATGCCAGTCGGTCGCTTTTTGGTAAGCGTTCGCAATGGCCAGCAATTTATCCTCGCTGAATGCCTTGCCTTGGAATTGGATGCCAGTCGGTAACCCGTTCTGGCCAAAGCCATTCGGAACCGAAATCGCCGGTTGCCCTGCCAGATTCCCGGCGGCGATAACCGGAGGAGCTGGTGCACCTGGTCTTTGATTGCGCATCTCCGGAAAAGCTTTGTCGAAATCTACGTCAATCGGTGAAGCGACCGTATTCCTGGATGGCGCTACGACTGCATCATATTTCGCGCAGACCGCTTCCATACCTTTTTGAACCTTAACACGGTGACGCATCGCATCGATGTAATCGACTGCGAATACTGTCATCGCGGTGAATCCGCCGATGCGATCACGTGGAGTCTGTAGTTCCTGTACTTTGCCGTTCTCTATAATCTCACGGAATGCGCTGGCACCTTCGGCCGCAACTATAGTACCGACAACACCATACTGAAGGTCCGTGGGAAATTCCGCTGTATCGTCCAGGTCGGCGAATTCGCTCAGCACTTTCAAAGAGTCTTCGAAATTTTTCTGAACTTCGGGCTGGCATCCGCTGGTTGCATTCTTAAGAACGCCAATCTTGAATCGCCGAGTCCTTTGGGAGGTCTGCGAATACGTAAACGGTAATGCAACTGAAGTTGGATCGGCCGGATCAACACCGGCGATTGCCGCCAAAACTAACCCGCAATCGTCTGCGCTTCGGCAAATTGGTCCCAGCTTGTCTAACGTCCAGCACAACGCCATAGCTCCGTGACGGCTCACCCGTCCGTATGTCGGTCGCAGGCCAGCAAGCCCGCAATACGCCGAAGGAGTAACAATCGAACCCGAAGTCTCTGACCCTATGGAGAACCCCACCAACCCGGCGGCCGTTGCGGATCCCGGTCCACTCGAAGAACCGCCGCTCCAGAAACCCAGGTTCCACGGGGTTCGCGTCGGACCGGTGAACGAAGCATCCGGATTGTTATAACCAAGCCCGCCGGCCAGCTCGATCATCGCCAGTTTCGCGACGAGCACCGCGCCAGCTTTTCGCAGCTTAGTTACGACCGTCGCGTCATAATTGAAGACCTGATTCTTGTATGGCGCAGCGCCCCAGGTTGTAGGAATGCCCGCTGTTGCCAGCAAGTCTTTGACGCCGTACGGAATTCCGTGCAGTGGTCCGCGATATTTCCCGGCGCGAATCTCGCGGTCTGCCGCTTTCGCTTCTTTCATTGCGAGATCGCGCGTAATGGTGACAACAGCGCCCAGTCTCGGACCGATCTTTTCCAGGCGATCCAGATAGCCCTCGGTCAACTCAACCGAAGAAATCTGGCGCGACCTGATTTTTGCTGCTAACTGACGTACGGGTGCAAAGAAAGTCTCTTCGTTCAGCACGGAATCCTCCTGTTAGTTTCCAATCGCCACTAAGCGTGAAAGCGAAAGACGGGCTCGTCGCCATTTTCGAGCTTCAGCCGACCATACCGTTCCGACGTGCGCAAGTTGCGCTCGATTCCCTGTTTTACATCAGCGAACTGCGCATCGTTAAGGTATTTGCCGTACTTGTCTTTGACATACTGCGTCAACGCGTCGAGTCCCGCAGGCGGCGTCTGATTCCCTTGCGGTTGCTGCACAGTAGCCTCGGTTGGAATGACGGGTTTGGCGCTCGTTTCAGTTGGCACAAGCGCGCCGCCGAACGTCAGCAAGGCGGCAGCTTTAGCGGTGGTTTTCGCGAATTCTCTTCTGGATGTCTTTTTGGAAAATGCGCCCATAAGAATTCCCTTCTGCAAAGCAAGATGATTTCGGTATTCGATAAGGCTGGTTTGACCGTACCCAGCACAACCTAAGAAACAGAAGCTTAGAATAACCTTGATTGATTCGGCGTGCAAAGGCAAAGCGCGATTGTTCGTAACCCTGGCTGTTCGTGTGTGACGTCAAATGGCCGAATTCGGCCGTTTTAGCCTGATGTCACAGTGGCTGTCACAGCGGTACTAACAGATAGCAAAGAGCTTACAGTGTTGTGACACGTGTGACAGCACATTGCAAAGTTCAGAGTCCAGCCTTCAGGCTGCCCGCCATTAGAAGATGGCAAGCTAAAGCCTGGACACTGAACCGGTGTGCCATCAGTTGGGCCACGAAGTCCGTCTGTTACACTGAGGTGTCACAGCGTAACCTGCACCACTGAAAGAGCTTATTCCAGCTGTGACAGGATGACATCACTTGGCCAAATTCGGTTGTCCGGTCGTTTCGGCCGTGCTGCCTCGTCCCGTAGAGCCTGGAATTTCCCTTTACATATCTAGACGCAATTTTCCGGGGACAACAGAACTGGACCCGCTTTTTTGCTGCAAGTCATAGCGTTCAAAGCGTTTGCTCATTCCTGACCAGCGTTACACCAGATGGCCAAATACTAAGGTCTTAGGACTTGGCCAATTGGCGTCACAGTCTATAACCTTCTGTTTAAAGGTCTAAGCGTCAACTGGCGTCTACGGCAACTTTTGTGGGTTGCGGACAGCGTGTATCATTAACCCCTCAATCACAACCCGACCAATTGATCTCAAAAGGAGGCCACCTAATGCCATTACCACAGGATGAACGCATCGTCTCTCTAGCCAACGATCTATTGCAGGCGTTTGACAAACTGTTCGGAGTACACCCCGGATTTCGACCTGCTCACGCGAAAGGCGAATTGCTGAGCGGAACATTCACGCCGGCTGCGACGGCCCGGCAACTTTCCCGAGCTCCGCATCTGAATGGAGGCCCGATACGGGTGGAGGCTCGTTTCTCAAATTCAACCGGGATTCCCGCGATACCTGATAACACCGCGGAAGCGAATCCGCGCGGGTTTGCGATTCGATTTTTTATGGGCGAGCACGTCCACACAGATATCGTCAGTCATTCGCTCGATTCTTTTCCGACGCATACCCCAGCGGAGTTCTTGGAATTTCTTCACGCAGCCGCCCAGAGCGGTCCTGACGTACCCTCGCCAAAACCGATCGAGAAGTTCCTGGGCTCCCATCCCGCCGCTCTGGCATTCGTGACGGCAAACCAACCTTTTCCTTCCAGTCTCGCGCGGGAAACCTATTTTGGCGTGACGGCGCTTGCGTTCACCAATGCGGCCGGGGAAACAAAGTTCGGGCGCTATCGGATAATTCCGGAGCTCGGAAATGATTATTTACCGGCAGAGCAGGTTTCAAGCCTCTCACCAAATTATCATTTCGATGAAATCGTCGAGCGTGTAACAAAGTCTCCCATTCGATTTAAGATCGTCGTGCAGGTTGCGGCGCCGACAGATATAACCGACGATTCCACGGTGCATTGGCCTGAAGACCGCGAGCAGATCGAGTTGGGAACAGTAGAACTGAACCGGGTGGTTGCCAATAATCCGGCCGAGCAGCAACATATCATCTTCGATCCGATTCCGCGTGTTGATGGAATTGAGCCTTCGGCCGATCCGCTGCTGGACGTCCGAGCGGCGCTCTATCTGATCAGCGGAAGACGACGACGCCAGGCTCCGAACAGCGCGGCTGCAGCGTCGTAGGTGGTTGTTGTGACCTCGAAAGTCGCGTCAGCGGCGACCGAATCCGGTCATCGCTAAGGCTCTATTCGTCGGGATTTGTCGAGCAAGCGACGCTGGCGACAACGTCACCGTGCCCTTCCAGCGCTTGAAAAGGGCGACAGAGCGACTCCCCCGGAATCTGTCGCCGGTTTCGGGGTTTCGGCTATTCCCATAGCCGAAACCCCGTAAGTGCAGGGTGTCCAGGTTTTCTGCGGCCGCTTTGCTGTGCGGCGGTGTCGATGACCCACCGGCAGGCAGTAACCATACGTGGCTGCGCCGCTCTGAAATCTGGACATTTCTAACGCTGACGAAGCGCTCGCTTGCGTTTGACCATCTACGGTAACTTGCGCGGCTCCGCCGCTTTGCTATGCGGAAAACCTTTGATTTGCCCAAAGGGCAAAAAGTTAATAGCCGTGGGCAAAGCGAAGCGTCGCCCACGGAAAGCATAGATAAGATTCTCCGACCCTGAAGGGGTCGGACCTTATCTGTCGCCACAAATATTTTTCGTTGTAACCGATCTCGTATTTCTTTAAAAATTGAATAAATTCTTCTTGAAACGTTGTCTTTCGGTGATGCTGTTTTTGTTTAGCTAAATAGGATTTCACCTGCGGGATTTGTGAAGCGCCAATTGAAAAGGCTCCATAGCCATCCTGCCATTGAAATCTC
>DASRDY010000077.1:0-2322 GCA_035652355.1 Blastocatellia bacterium | reverse complement strand
CGGCGCCGGAGCGCACGCAAAGAAAGTTGACGTAGACCGATGGGACATCGTAGCGCTTAACGCACTTGAGGAATTACCTTATTACTACGTGCCCTGGCTTGAAAAGAGTCAGGGAAAGCAAGCCACTACCCACAGCCCCGGCAATTGCAGCGCCTTTATAGCAACCGGCAATTACACCAAAGATCATCAGATCGTGATGGGGCACAATAACTGGACTAATTACCTGACAGGATCGCGCTGGAACATCGTCTTCGATCTGAAACCTGAAAAAGGTCACCGCATTTTGATGGATGGACTGCCGGGCGTTATCACAAGCGACGACGATTTCGGTGTTAATTCCGCGGGCATAATGATTACCGAGACCACGATTACAGGTTTCGAATTATTCGATCCGAAAGGCTCGCCCGAGTTCTATCGTTCACGCAAGGCGCTTCAATACAGCAACTCGATTGATGATTACGTGAAGATTATGCTGGACCAGAACAATGGCGGTTATGCTAATGACTGGTTGATTGGCGATAACAAAACCGGTGAAATCGCTCTGTTTGAGCTGGGTTTGAAAGAGCATAGTGTTCGCCGGACAAAAGACGGATATTTCGTTGGATCGAACTTTCCCGTCGATGCGAAATTGATAAAGAACGAAACGAATTTTGATTCAGATAATCAGGCCAACTCTCCTAACGCCCGTCGTGTTCGATGGGAACAACTGATGGCAAAATACAAAGGACAAATCGACATAGAAGTCGCAAAGCAGATGGAGTCGGATAACTACGACGTCATCGAGAAAAAAGAAGGTCCCGACGAACGGTCACTCTGCGGCTGTGTGGACAAGTCTCCTCGCGGAATACCCGAATGGGACTGGGATAAATTCTTCCCCGGCGGAACTGTTCAGCAAAAGGTGGTCGACGGCAAGCTGGCCAAGGCGATGCATTTCTGGGGAGCCCTTGGGCATCAATGCGCGTCAGATTTCATTGCAGCCGATTTCCTGAAACAACATCCCGAATACTCCTGGATGACCGGATTGATGCAGGATATGAAGACTCAGCCGTGGGCCGAGTTCAGCGTCAATATGAAGTAAATTATGAAGCTGTATTTCCTTCGTCACGGTGAAGCGGCATCGGTTAATGGCACATCCATAAAGACAGATGCCGAGCGTCCTCTTACTAGAGAAGGCATCGAAATCCTGAAGCTGGAGTCGAAGGGCTTGGAGCGTTTGAATGTCTCGCCGGACATCATCTGGCATAGCCCTCTCGTTCGCGCCCGCGAAACGGCCGAAGTTGTCGCCAGGGAATTAGGTCTGAAAAACAGGCTGGTCGAGACTGTTCATTTGCAAATGGGAGCAGGCATTCCGAACCTGCAGGAGCTTCTCAGCGGCAAGAACAATTTAGAATCTGCAATGTTCGTCGGTCACGAACCCGATTTCAGCTCGATGGTCGGAAGCCTTATGGCGCGTTCTGGCGCAGTCGTCGAGATGAAAAAAGGCGGAATCGCTCTGGTCGAAACTGACGTTCCGTTGCGCCTGGGCGGCGGAGTTCTGATGTGGCTGTTGACTCCAAAGGTGATTGTTAAGCTGGTTTCCGGTCATTCATAAGATGCAGGTCTCACCAACTGCGGAACTCAGCCATCAGTTTCTGAGCTTTCAAAGCGTCAAGCGTTTTCAAGGTGTCGTATTCTTTTCTGGCATCCGCACGTTTCCCCAACCTGATGTACATTATGCCAAGCTCAAGATGGGCATCGTCATCCTTCGGGTTGATCTCTATGACTTTTTGCCAGGCATCGGCCGCCTCTTTATATTCGCCAAGAGCTTTGTAACAAAGCGCCATGTCATACCACGCCAGATCGAAAGCAGGTTTTATGGTAACCGCTTCTTTAAAAGCGGCGACCGCTTCATCGTATCTTGCCAGGTCCAGGTATACCTTTCCTAAACTGTAATGGAGCACGTGATGATCTTTGAGCTTGATGGCCTGCTTATAAGGCTCGATAGCCAGATAAAACTGACCTGAATCTGCGTAAGCGATACCAAGTTCATTGTAGGCTTCGAAGAAATCTGGTTTTAGACGAATCGCTTCTTTGAACTGCTCGATCGATTCTTTGAATTGACCGATCAGATAATACATCTTTGCGGCATAGTAATGGGCCTTGGGGTCAGATGGATTCTGTTGCAGGTTGTTGAGAATCGGTCCGTATTTAGGCTGATTTGCAATTCGCTGATTTGTCCAGGTCAACCTCTTCTTCGCCTCGACGTGATCAGGTTTCAAGCGGAGTGTTTCCTTGAATTCACGAACGGCATCGTCGAACTGGCCGGCGATCATATAGGAATTG
>DASRDY010000076.1:0-4763 GCA_035652355.1 Blastocatellia bacterium | reverse complement strand
TGGTAAGTCGAGTCAGTCGAGGTACTGTCAGAGGTAACATCAAGTTATCGGTGCATGATTCTCAACAATGGTAAGATTGGACGTCAAGCCATCATTGTTCTGACTCTTCCAAGTTTGCTTTTAGAAAGCAGTCTCGGTGTTCACAATCTGGAATAAGTTCATGAAAGTTAATGACTTGAAATTTTGCGCGGGTGCGATCATTCATTTTGTCACCCCATTGCTTTAAAATGATCAGGACGCTTCGGGACCAATGACTTCTGCAATGATTCGAAGACAAAGAATGTAAAGACGAGCTTTGAATTGACTCCGCTTCAGATCATACAACTTGTTGGCTTTACCACCGGTGCGATTCTGCATCTATATATCGCATGGCTGATAATGCGCCGCCGCAACCTCATCCACGCTGAGAAATCGCTGGTTTTGCTCGGTGCAACGCTGGGTGCTTGGTTTCTGGGGAGCCTTATCAATCTGCTCTACCATTTTTTAGGGCTTCGCGACCTGACCGGAATCCTTTATGTCGGCGACACTCTTGCTTTTGCGGGAGTAGGGTTGTTGCCGACAGCTCTCCTGCATGTGCATTTCGCGTTCTGGGGGATGTGGGATGACTCGCCGAAACGGCGCTATTATTGGGTCGGAATCATTCTTTCATATGTGCCGTTGATCGTTGTGCCGGTTGCGCTAGATCGACTGTTTCTCGGACCATATCAAACACCGCTGGTAAAGCTTGCGCCATGGATAGTGCCGCACGCGACCTGGACCGCCATTTCCCTGCTGATATCGGCGGGGATCGATGCACGGTTGTCTACACAGGTCCGGCAGCCTCGAGAACAACGATTCTATTACGTACTGGCGATCACACTGGCGCTCATTGGTTTGGGGTTCTTTGTTGTATACGTGTTGAACGCCAGAGCCATTCCTGTCATCGGTCATTATCTTGATACTGCAATTGGATTGTCTGCGCTTCTGCCAACTGCTATCTGCGCATACTACATCTATCGGTACGGCTTCCTCGAGCTGATTATCAAACAAAGCTTCGTCTATGCCGGATTCGCGGCACTGGTCGTTGTGGTTTACGTTTACGGTGTTCGCACCATCGATGATTTTCTGGTGCAGCGGTACAAACTGACTCCGCACGTGATCGAAACGATTCTGACTCTGGCACTGGTGTTTGTTGCGCAGCCCGTAATGCGATGGCTCAACAGCAGCATAAAGCGATTATTTGCCAGAGAAGTTAACGTTTACCGGAACCTGGTGCTTCAGGTGACGCGACAGGCCGCCGCGTTTGGTGATATCGAGTCATTGATTGAGTTCCTGCAGGCAACGGTCAGGCGTGAACTTGATTTACCTGATGTGAAGATCGTCACAAAACAGCAGGCAGAACATCAAGCGTCGCTGGCCGAGGTCTTCAAAGCTGCCGAAGATTACCACCTGACCTTTATCGATGATGAAACCTTGCTTAAAGGTACGAATGCCAGCGTAGCCTACCCACTTTGGCGAGAGCGGAAGCTGGTCGGACTGATGCTGCTGCGCGCTGCGACATTACAATTGGATTCTGAACGCCGGGCAATACTTGCGGTCTTGAGCGGGCAAATCGCCATCACTCTCGCGAATTGTCAATTGACGGAAGAAAAAGTGCAACTTGAACGCGAGCTTGCGCAGCGCGAGCGTCTGGCTGTGCTCGGGCAAATGGCCGCGACGGTTGCGCACGAAGTCAAAAATCCGTTGAGCGCGATTAAATCAATTGCTCAGGTAATGTCCGAAGATCCTGCTATTAATCAAGAGTATGAACGCGATATAGCGTTAATTTTGGGTGAGATTAACCGGTTGAATCGCACTGTTACGCAGATGCTCAGTTTCTCACGTCCATACCGGTTCGATACCGAAGATATCCCTGTTACGAAGATGGTGGAGCACAGCGCTAAGTTATGTGCAGCTGAGGCTCAGTCGGCCGACGTTGAGTTGAAGACCAATGTGAAAGACGATCTTGTTTTGAGCGGCGGACAGGGCGGGCCCCTGACGGAAGTGTTGAGCAACCTGATGCTGAACGCCATTCAGGCTTCACCGAAAGGTGGCCTGGTTTCGGTCGAAGCTCGCGCGACGCAGAACAATGGTCATAAAGACATCGAGATTTCGGTGACCGATACTGGTCCCGGTATTCCGAATGATCTTCGAGCAAAGATTTTCGAGCCGTTCTTTACCACGAAACAGCGGGGAACGGGGCTGGGGCTGGCGATTGTTCAACGCCGAGTCGCAGAAATCGGCGGCAGCCTGGAGCTGGAGAGCCCCGTCTCAGACACCGGCGGCACGCGATTTAACGTCATTTTCCCGATGGTTGAGCCTGCCAGGAAAATCGCGCATGCTGATGCCTGATATCCCCTATCCATAAGCCGCTTCAATAAGCTGCTTGACTTGCCACACCTATCCGTATAATAGGAGAGTCTGAAGAGCGGAATGAGCAGTAAATCCGGCTTCTTTCAAGGGTGTTCCCTTCGGTTCATTAATCAAATATTTTGTGAGTGACAACGATTTGCGGGTTCGGTAGAATCTGGCTAGCATAGGGAGATTCAATCGCCACAAACGGATTATGAAACCCGTACAGAAAATTACGTTGCTGCGCAGGACTGACCTACAAACAATAATGCTTATCAACAAATCAATGGGCGCAACCGACGTCGCTGCCGACTCGTCTGGTCTGCGCATCGGGAATTAGACTGTGAGCAAAACTGATAAAGAGAAAGCATATCTCTACGACCTCTACATAGCGCCTACCTGGCGGAACACATACGATACGATTTTCAACGAACAGGTTGGTTTGCCAAAAGAAGGTCGCGTTCTGGTGGTTAACTGCGGAACTGGCGGGCACAGCATCGAGATAGCCGCGGCAATGGGCGATAAAGGCGACGTGACTGCCGTTTCTGAGCACGAAGAGCGCTTGGAACTGGGCCGGGCTAAGGCTCAAGTGCAGAAGCTGTCCAATGTCTCGTTCGAGCTTGGCGAGCCACCGACGCTTGATTACGACGACGAGGCTTTCGATGTTGTCATTGCTGATGCCAGTATGATGATGCTGGCCTATGACATTGAAGAGCTGACGAATGAAATGATCCGCGTGGCAAAGCCCGGCGCGACAATAGTGCTGCAGATAGCGACGCGCGGCAGTTTCGATGAATTCTTTTCGATTTATTGGGAAGCTTTGCACGAATGCGGGTTGGAAGAGTTCTCGCAGGACGTCGAGAGCTTGATTACAGAGCGCATGACGGTTTCCGACGCCGAAGCGATGTTAAAACACGTGGGCGTCAAGAAGCTAAAGACCGTTCAAAAGAAACAGGAATTCCTTTACGATTCGGCTGAGCAATTTCTGACTTCGCCAATTATTGAAGACGTATTTTTCGATACCTGGATGGAAGTCTTGCCTGACAGCGATACTGCCAATCGGGTCCGCCAATCGATAGCTCGAATCATTGACCGCGAACGCAAAGGTCATAAATTCGACGTGTCGATAAAAGCTACAGTTATCTGGGGCCAAAAGGAGTAGTGGTTAGAGGGTCGGTGGCATTTCTCCAATCACTGAACACCGGCTCCTGCCCCCTGCTTAGCGTCCTTTAAAGGTTGGTTTTCTCTTCTCAAGAAAAGCTTTGACGCCTTCTTCTTTGTCTTCGCTGGAAAAGCAAATACAGAACCGCTGAATCTCCATTTCCAGTCCTTCACGCAGGTTCATTCGTTGAGCGCTCTTTACTGATTCCTTTGCCATTTGAAGGGCGATAGGACTCTTTTCCGCAATCTTGTTGGCAATCTCCATTGTGCGGGTTTCCAGTTGATCGGCGGCTACAACTTCGTTGACTAAGCCGATCTCTTTCGCCTGCTGCGCCGTGATCATGTCACCGGTCAGGATCATCTGCATGGCGACGCCTTCACCGACAAGCCTCGCCAACCGTTGTGTGCCGCCGCCGCCAGGAATTATGCCCAGGTTGATTTCTGGCTGGCCGAACTTTGCCTTTTCGCTGGCAATACGAATATCGCAGGCAAGCGCTAACTCGCATCCACCACCTAGGCAAAAACCGTTGATCATCGCAATTGCCGGCTTTGGGAAATCGCCTACGGCTTGAAATGCATTGCGCTCGGTCATTGCACGGAGTTGATCGTTAACAGTGCGACCTTCGAATTCACTGATGTCCGCGCCTGCGATGAATGACTTTTCGCCCGCGCCAGTGAATACCACAACGCGGGTTTCGTTATCGTATTTCAGTTCGTCCAGAACATTGACTATGTCGGTCCTGGTCGGAATGTTCAGAGCGTTCAATTTGTCAGGTCGATTTATAGTAATGACAGCAACGCCGCCGCGTTTATCTAAAATTATATTCTCGTACATTTATTCACCTCTTTAATTCACTACAGAGGCACAGAGACAGAATTAAAAACCTCTGTGACTCTGTGTCTCTGTGGTTATTTCTTTATTTGGACGGCCATTTGTAAAAACCTTCGCCGGTTTTCTGGCCGAGTTTTCCTTCAGCGACCATTTTCCTCAACAGCTCAGGCGGACGAAACTGCTCGCCGATTTCTTTGAACAGATATTCAGCAATGTTCAGTCGAACATCCAAGCCAACCAGATCGCCCAGCCTCAATGGTCCCATCGGGTAGTTGTAACCGAGCACCATCGCCTTGTCGATGTCTTCGGCGCTGGCAACTCCGGCTTCCAGCATTCGCACAGCCTCAAGACCGAGCGCCAGGCCAAGACGACTGGTTGCAAATCCGGGTGAATCTTTGAC
>DASRDY010000075.1:0-16216 GCA_035652355.1 Blastocatellia bacterium | reverse complement strand
CTTCTCAGTAAACGTGACAGGCATAACACCCGGCGTAAAGAACAATGTTACCGGCAATATCACTGCGAACGAATCAGGACCCGGAGGCACGGCTTCGGCCAGCATCTCAGTTGGGTCTCGGGCAACGACGACATCGCTCACCTTCAGCGCTAATCCAATGGCGAGCGGTCAAACTGTTCAGGTAACCGCGACGGTTGTCGATACGGACGCAGGCGTCAAGTCGAATCCGACGGGGACGGTAAGTTTTTCTGCGGGCTCCGATGTCCTGAATCCCACGAGTTGCAGCCTCACTCCGGTAGCTGCGACAACTGACACATCAACCTGTCAGATTAATCTCACCTCAACGACAATCGGCACGCACACTGTTACGGGAAATTATGGAGGCAGCGCCATTCATTCGGCCAGCAGCGGTAACGCTCAGTTGACTGTAAACAAGGCGAATACATCATCGGCGCTAGTTTCTTCGGCTAATCCGAGCGTCTTCGGTCAATCAGTTACGTTCACAGTTACTGTTTCGGCGGTCGCTCCGGGCGCGGGCACTCCGACGGGAGCGGTCACGTTCCTCGATGGAGTAACCCCAATCGGAAGCGCTCCGCTGAATGGTTCAGGAGCGGCGACGATTACAATATCTAATCTGTCGGTGGAAACGCATCCGATTTCGACTACTTATCCAGGTGACGGTAACTTCAATGGCGGCACGTCAAATACCGTTAACCAGGTGGTGAATAAAGCTGCGACCACAACTGCTCTTACATCGAATGTTAATCCATCTGACTTCGGTCAGAACGTAACATTTACCGCGACGGTCGCTGCGAACGCTCCCGGAGCGGGTGCGCCGATTGGAACGGTGACCTTCTTTGACGGTGCTACCCAGATCGGAACAGGAACATTGAACGGCAGTGGCGTAGCGACCTTCAGCACGACCGCGTTGTCGGTCGGAACGCATTCGATCACTGCAACATTCGGCGGAGATGGCAATTTCAACGGCAGCACATCCAGTGCTGTCAATCAGGTAGTCAACAAAGCGCCGACGGCAACCGCGCTGACTTCATCGGTCAATCCTTCAGTGTTTGGTCAGCCGGTTACTTTCACGGCGACGGTTACTTCGATTGCTCCGCCAATAAACAATTCCGGTCCTGCAGTCAGAAGACGCACTGGAACTGTGGCGTCCAGAACTCAAACTACCAGAGCGGTCACGACCGGCACAGGCACTCCTTCCGGGACTGTAACGTTCTTTGACGGAGCAACTCAGATTGGAACTGGGACTTTGAACGGTTCAGGCGTTGCGACGTTGACGATTTCAACCTTGAGCGTCGGCCAGCATTCCATCACTGCCGTCTATAGCGGAGATGATAACTTCAATTCAAGCACGTCGCCAATCGTGACTCAGACTGTGAACAAAGCAAATACCGCAACCGCGAATGTGACGTCGTCGGTCAATCCTTCTGTCTTTGGTCAGTCTGTCACATTCAGCACGACCGTTACGGCCGTTGCGCCCGGAGCGGGAACACCCACTGGAATAGTAACATTCAAGGATGGCGCGGCCATACTTGGCACCAGCACTCTCGACGGTTCAGGCCAGGCAAGCTTCACGACCAGCGCCTTGATAGTTGGCTCCCATTCGATAACCGCAAGCTATGGGGGTGACGGTAATTTTAACGGCAGCAGTTCGGCAGCTATAACTCAGACAGTCAACAGGGCCACGACAACTACAATGGTGACGACCTCTGCAAACCCGGTATTTATAGGTCAAACAGTAACTTTTACGGCCACTGTTGTACCGACTGCGCCTGGCGGCGGCGCACCGACAGGAACCGTTCAATTCAAAGATAATGGAATTAACATCGGCGGACCGGTGACGCTGTCAGGCGGTGTCGCAGCCGTAGTACAGTCCTGTTTGACTCCAGGTCTGCACACAATCACCGCGATCTTTAGCGGAGATCCTAATTTCACAGGCAGCACCGGAACGCTTGCAGGCGGCCAGAACGTTGGTTTCATTTTTACCGATACGGTTACCGGTAATCAATTGATCGTAACGGTTCCCGCCAATGGGCAATCAGGTAATGGAACGTACACCTGGATATCGAATGGTACCACGATTGTCAGCAACGTTCCGGCTATGATTGAATTCAACTCACAAACACTGAGAATCAGAACAAACAGTCCATCAATGAACGCGTTATTTGATGCGACAACACACACCGGTCAGGCAGTATTGTTTGATACCGTGCGAAATAAATCTTTTATTCTGAATACGGTCAGTTTCAGCCTGGAGTCGACTGCCTGCAGCGGTGGCAGTTAGAGACTGAGCATTTACATCCGTCAAGGTCAGTACCATCAAGATGAAAGCAATTTGTCATCGGCATAAGAGGTTGGCCAATAATAACAGCGATTAAAAAAAAGTATTGGCGGAGCTGTCGGCAAGTTGCGAGACCAGATTTCGTTCACAGACGTAACGACAGAGGGTGAGATTGAGAAGGAGATGTCCTGCGGCTTCAGCAGGATTGAATTCACCAAGATCGATGCAGATCGGAATTATCTTTTCCGTCAGAAGCCGAATTGTGTTGCTGGCCTTGCTGTTTTAACGACTTAATCCTTAATAAAGCATTGCAAACGTCAACAAATCTTGTTAATGGTTGAGGACCGCCCGATTTTTGATGTGAGCTTACGCCGGCACCAAATTGCGATCTTGATGAAGTTATCATCAAATCCTCACAAAACTGTTACGGAGTCGTTCGTCATGGCGTTAAGTAAAGTTCCCAAACTGTTATTTGAGTTTGGGCCATTCGTTCTGGATGCGACCGAACGCGTCCTTCTTCACGAAGACAAAGAAATACCCTTATCACCCAAAGTTTTCGATACTCTCTTGATATTGGTTGAGAATGAAGGTCACGTGCTGGAAAAAGACGAGCTGATGCACTTACTTTGGCCGGACAGTTTCGTTGAAGAGAGCAGTCTGACGCAAAAGATTTTTTTGCTGCGAAAGATACTGGGCGAAAAGGACCCAACCCATCGGTATATTGATACACTGCCGAAACGCGGCTATCGTTTTACCGCCGAGGTGAAAAGAACGATAACGACGAATCCAAGCGATACTATTCAGCCTCGTGCAGAGGATAGTTTTGAGAATGTCGAACCGCTAGAAATAGAGGGCGGCACGCACCGTCACAGCCGTACCGAAGACAGTTTTGAATCATCTAATGCTAAACAACCCACAATAATTATTCCAACCATTCCGGCGCGCAAATTGAAGACGGTGACGATCGCTATAGCAGCCATATTTGCCGTTTTTGGCGGTCTGGCGATTTATGAATTCTGTATTCCATCGGGACCGAACGCCACGCTTCCAGAGCGATTTTCCATCCTGCAGATTTCCAAATTAACTACATCCGGCGAAGCTATACTGCCGGTGATCTCACCTGACGGTAAATATATTGCTCACGTGGTTGAAGAGGCCGGGCAACAGAGCATCCGGCTGAAACAGGTTGTATCAACCAGCGACATAACCATAGTTACGGCCGCTAATGTCAGATACAAAGGGCTATCGTTTTCGCCCGATGGTAACTTCCTGAATTACGTCGTGTATGGCGAATCTGATGGCGTCGGACAATTATTTCGGGTGCCCACGCTCGGGGGCACTCCAAAGAAAGTAACGACGGATATCGATAGCATCGTCACTTATTCACCAGACGGCGGACACATTGCTTTCATAAGAATAAATGCGAAAGAGAGCGAACGATATCTGATCATTGCAAACGCAGACGGAACCGGCGAACAAATCCTGGCTTCACGAAAAGCACCGTCGTTCTTCACTACAGATGGTCCATCATGGTCGCCGGACGGCAACATTATTGCAATTACCGGTGGAAGCTCGAACGCCGATGCTTTGAATATCAAGGTCCTGGGAATAAGGGTCGTCGATGGATCGGAGCTTCAGCTTTCTCCGCAAAGATGGCTTCGAATCGGACAGGTGTCCTGGATCAAAACTGGCTCGGGATTAATCCTGGTCGCGCGTGATCCGGCATCGCAAATACCCGCAGATCAGATTTGGTATCTTTCCTATCCAAGAGGCGAGACTCACCGCATCACCAATGATTTGAACAACTATGCCGGAGTAAGTGTATCGGCGGATTCGAAATCCCTGGTAACCGTGCAATCGACAAAAGTCTCCCGTCTGTGGATCGCGCGTAATGGCGATTCTGATCACGCTAAACAGATAGCGAACGGTTTCATGGATAATTGTAGCGACAGATTGGGCATGTCATGGCTGCCCGATGGCCGAATCGTTCTCAGTTCCCGTGCGAGCGGCAATCCGGATATCTGGATAATGAATGCTGACGGCAACGATCGTAAACAACTGACGATCGATACGCATTATGACATTATGCCCGCAGCTTCACCGGACGGACATTATATAGTTTTCGTTTCGGATCGATCTGGTTCGCTGAATCTCTGGCGAATGAACTCAGACGGGACCAACCAAACGCAGATTACGCATGGGAAAGGTGAAGACTATCCCAGTTTTTCGCCGGATGGGAAATGGATAGTCTATTCGGCGTTCGGCATTGGAAAAAGAACGCTCTGGAAGGTACCGGTTGAAGGTGGTGATCCGGTCCAGTTAACAACAGACGTTGCGTTTCTGCCGGTAGTGTCCCCGGACGGTAAGAAACTTGCCTGTTATTTAATGAACAAATCGGGAACCGATATAAAGATGGCGTTGCTTTCATTTGATGATGGAAACTTTATCAGGTTTTTCGATACCCCGCTGATCTCGCCACCTGATATGGCATGGACTCCTGACAGCAATGCACTCTGTTACGCCACTGATCACGGAGGCACCTCCAATATCTGGAGACAACCGATTGACGGTCGTGCGCCTCAACAACTGACGAATTTCAAATCCGACCAAATCTTTCGCTTCTCCTGGTCAATGGACGGAAAAACCCTGGCCTGCGAGCGCGGAACAATGGTCAATGATGTTGTTATTATCAGTCATTTTTCATGAGCGAGTCCTGATAATAGTTTTGTAAGGATTTAGTGAGAAATTCCTAAAGACGCCCCGTCCGAAAATTCCTACTATTTGCCTGCCATATTCCTGAATCCAGGAAAATCCAGGGTTAGGACAACAGGATGCATAAAGTCTTTTCCTCAGTCGCAGTGTCAATAATCATTATTGCGTTCGTCTGCGTGAGTATTGGCAAACCGCCAGTTCAATCCGCGCCGCCGTATTCGGTGAATGGACCCTTAACAGAACCGCGGATTTTTGGGGAAGGAGTTATCTCAACCAACGATTACGAACGTGGAGGAACATTTACTCCCGACGGACGCGAGTTCTATTTCACCAAACGCGCCGTACCGGGATATTTCTGGACAATCTGCTTCTCTCGATTCGAAAACGGTAAATGGTCTACCCCGGAGGTTGCGTCGTTTTCCGGTCAGTATCTTGATGCCGATCCGTTTATTTCATCGGATGGATCGAAACTCTTTTTTGCCAGCGCGCGACCTATCGACGATAAACCCAAGCGCGATTTCGATATCTGGGTTGTCAACAGGACATCAAAAGGCTGGAGCGAGCCGCGAAATCTTGGCGCTCCGGTAAATACAGCGGCCAGCGAGTCTTATCCGACACTAACAAAAAATGGAACGCTTTATTTCTGTTCCGGCCGTCCGGATGGGAAGGGATTGCTGGATATCTATCGCTCTCGACTGGTCGATGGCAAATACACTGAGCCTGAAAATCTAGGCGACACAATAAATACTCCGTCATCCGAGGCCTACCCTTTTATCGCTCCGGATGAGAGCTATCTTATTTTCACTTCTTATTATCGAGAGGACGAGATTTACGGGAACGGCCATCGTTACGTCAGAGGAGATCTCTACATTTCGTTGATGCAAGACGGAAAGTGGACTGAGCCAAGACATCTGGACCCGCCAATCAACACTGGAGCTTTCGAAGGTTGCCCAACTATCTCGCCTGATGGGAAATATTTCTTCTTCACCAGCGAGCGCAGTTCCGTCACCAACCTTCCCAAACAGCAGCTTGGCTATCAGGATTATCAGAGAATCCTAAAGTCTGTCACCAACGGACAGGGAAACATTTACCAAGTTGATATTCGTGTGCTGGCCATCAAGCATTGAAAGGAACCCGCGTGAAATCATCAATCGTCTGCTTTTTCGTTATTTTGGCGTTTTTGAACAGCTCGCACACAAGCGCAGTTTCAATACAAGTGGGATCGGAAGGAAAACCACCTTATGCCATTGACCAGCAGTTAACGGAACCGCGCATATTTGGTGAAGGCATAATCTCGACGCCTGATAATGAATTCGGCGGCGTGTTCACGCCTGATGGAAAGGAATTCTATTTCAGCAAAAGTATTCCCGTCTCATATTTCTATACCATTTGCGTTTCGCGGTTCGTAAATGGGAAATGGACCACGCCAGAGATAGCACCGTTCTCAGGTCACTTTCGTGATTTCGATCCAGTCATATCACCAGATGGTTCAAAGATGCTGTTTATTTCCGACCGACCGGTAAAGGGCGAGCAAAAAATCGATTATGACGTTTGGATAATGGACAGAACTGCCGGTAGCTGGAGTGAACCTAGAAACCTAGGCGCACCGATCAATTCCGAGGGCGAAGAATGGTTCGCCTCGATGTCCGCGAACGGGACAATCTATTTTGCAAACTCAGGACGAGCCGACAGCAAAGGCGGAATGGACATTTACAGATCAAGACTCATCGACGGAAAATATGCTGAGCCTGAAAACCTCGGTCCGGCAATTAACACCCAGGCCGAAGAGGGCGAGCCTGCAATCGCTCCGGACGAGAGCTTCATGATCTTCGCCTCAGGCGGCCGACCTGAGTCACCTGACAATTGGGATCTTTATATAAGTTACAACGTAAATGGATCGTGGACTCCCGCCAAACATCTGGGGCCAATGTTCAATACTTCGGCGCGAGATTACAGCCCCAGGTTGACGCCGGATGGTAAATACCTGTTTTTTACCAGTGAGCGAAATTTCTCAACGAAGCCACTGCAAAAGCCGCTTACATACAGTGAGCTTGAGACCAATCTTCATTCAATCCTGAATGGAAACGGCAACATCTATCAAATCGATCTTGCCGCTGTAGATGAAGGGATGAAATTTAAACATTAGTTGCCCTTACTCGTACCGCAGCGCCGCCAGGGGATCTATCCTGGTTGCTCGACGCGCGGGAATAAAACAGGCAAGCAGCGCAATACAAATCAACAACAATGGGGTAACAGTAAAGGTAACAGGATCTCTCGGGCTGACGTCAAACAGCAGACTAGCAGCAACACGCGTCAGCCCTAACGCCACAACCAATCCTATTCCCAGACCGATCAGGATCAGATTCAATCCTTGCCTGACGACCATATGCAAAACTGCGCTCGGCTGCGCACCCAGTGCCATTCGCAAACCGATCTCCCCAGTGCGTTGACTGACCATATACGCCATCACGCTGTAAATGCCAATTGACGCAAGCAACAGCGCGATTCCGGCGAACGATCCAATCAACACAAGAGTAAATCGGTGGCTGGCTATCGATTTTGAGATTGCCTCGTCCATTGTCTGGAAACTCGCAACCGGTTGGTCTTTATCAATTGTTGCGATTTTACTTCTGATAGCTTTCGTCAGATTAAGAGGAGATCCGATGGTGCGCAGAACTATTCCCATTGCAGGAGGACATCCCTGACCTGCACAAAAATAAACTGCAGCTGGGGAGACTTGATCCAGACCAAGATGATGAACATCGCCAACTACGCCAACAATTTCTATGCCTTTCGGGGCACCCAGATTCAGGCGTTTACCTACTGCGTCCTCATCCGGGAAAAACCTGTTTTTAAATGTTTGATTGATTACGACAACCGGCGGCACCGTTTCGTTGTCTCGGTCGTCGAAATACCGTCCGCGCTCAAGCGGAATCCCCATCGTCTTAAAATAATTCGCGCTGACCGTATTGATTGAAACAATAGGTCTTTCCTGAGGCGGAGGTAGGGGCCGGCCATCAATTGCTATTGGGGCTTTTGGATTACCACCAGAAAAAGGATAGTATTGAATAGCGCCAACCGATACCACCCCTGGAATAGTCGACAATTCCTGCTCTACCGAACGATAAAACGATTTCACCTGTATCTGAGTTGAATATCTCGTCCTGGGAAGACTGATATCCGCAACGATGACATTATTCGGATTCAATCCGGGATTTACTCCCTGAAGCCGAATAAAACTTCTGATCAGCAATCCTGCTCCGACGAGCAGCACAACTGAAAGCGCAACCTCAACTATTACCAGCGCGCTTCGCAAACGATTCCGATGAAGTCCGCCAGTCGAGCCTCGACTGCTGTCTTTGAGCGATTCGTTTAAATCGATTTTTGATGCATGTAAAGCCGGCGCCAAGCCAAAGATCAGACTAGTCAACACAGTGATTAAGATGGTAAACCCGAGCACCTTTCCATCGACGCTCAGTTCGGATGTTCGCGGCAGAATCGTCGCAGTCCTGGCCGTCAGCAGCTCGACTCCTTCAGTTGCCAGAAACATCCCCAATGCACTTGAAATGACGGCCAGCAGGATACTCTCTGTTAAAAACTGTTGAATCAGGCGTGAACGACTCGCGCCGAGCGCGGCCCGGACGGTTATCTCTTTTTGTCTGCCCACAGCTTTTGCCAATAGCAAATTGGCCACATTTGCGCACGCAATCAATAAAACGAAAACTACCGCGCCCAGCATCACCAGCAGAGTCGGGCGGATATTCCCAGTTAATTGTTCCGTCCAGGACACCGTAACAATACCAAACGTCGCATCGGGATTACCTGGAATGCGGTTGTTGTCAATGATTGACTCAAGCTCCGATTGGAGTTGTTGTCGATTTGCGCCTGGTTTCAAGCGCCCGAGCACGTATAGGTAGCCACCGCCGTGATCCACGGTACCTTTGGAAAAGAAGGTTGGCTCAGATACACTTGTAACCCAGATATCAATTTGAGCCTTGATAAAATCAAATCCGGCAGGCATGACTCCGATTATCGTCGTGCTTGTCCCATCCAGCGAAATGGCTTTGCCGATCACTCCTGGATCTGAGCCAAACTGGCTTTCCCAGAAAGGATGGCTAAGAATCACAGCGGGATTACCACCTCGTTTATCTTCATCTGGCGTGAAGTTACGCCCCAGAGCAGGTTTCACCTTTAGAACGTCCAGCAAACCGGATGAAATTCGCATCGTTTTCAATTGCAGGGGATCGCTTACGCCAGTCAGATTAGCGGTATCAGGAGTATATGCGCCGATTTTTTCAAGAGTCTGGTTTTGTTCGGTTATTGCCGTCAGCCGTTGAAAAGAAAGTTCAGTTTGTGGCAGTCCAAGCTGAGGAGCGGATGTCCATAGCTGCACAATGCGCTCTGGCTCTGGAAACGGCAATGGACGCAACAACACCGTATTAACTACGGTAAAAATAGCGCTGTTCGCGCCGATCCCCAATGCCAACGCGATAACCGCAACAGCGGTAAATGCGGGATTGCGCAGAAGCATTCGGGCTCCGAATCTGAGATCTTGCAGCAACGTTTCCATTACCTCTCCTCTTCTTCCATAGCTAACTCGCCTGTTATCACCGGGAGTTCAAGCGTAGCGGTTGCAAAAAAGATCTTATAAATTCGGCAAGTTATGGTCTTGATTAAGTTATTATCAATTTCTCACAAAAATATTATTGGAGGTTGACGATCATTCGGACGGGTGAGGTCGCGGAAAGACTTGTGAATTGATTTGCAACAATGCGCTCAGCGAGCGGTCAGGCGATCGACACGTTGTTCGATGAATTCCGCGGCAGCGGGCAGCGCAATGATATCATCTACTCCAGTCTCGATCGCTGCGAGGACGGTGCTTTCCGTCGGTTCATCCATTAACGCGATTACATTTAGATAACCGTTTGCGTAATCTGTTTTGATGCGGTGACACAACTCGGTGGCTTCGCCGATTGCACCTGACGTGACCAACGCGGCACAAGCCTCTTTGTGTTCGATGATGAAATCTCGCACCTGTTCCATTTTCTTCCCGTCCAGATCGTAACTTACAACGTTAATCAAGCTGGAGCGAAACGGTACTTCGCGCTCGGCACGTTGGAGCAGAATAACTGTCCGTTTATCCGCCGGGTCAGGACCAAACATCGATTCTATCGCGTGACAATCCCAGATGAGGTACACGTTACTGTCCTGAGCGTCCGCTATCTTCAGTTTGGCCTCGGCCACGATATACGACTTTTCAGCAAAGAAGATTTGGGCGTAGTCGTGCACTTCTTTGAGCCCTGGTATCTCGAGGCTGATATCTCTAATTGCGTATTCTGAACCGGTCTGCTCATCAATGGCGAGGTTCAACGCTCCGCGCAGCACATTAACGATCTCAACAAAGCAGTCACGGTCGTCTGCATCAAAGCTCGTAATTGGCGACTTCGATACAGTCATCCGGCGAAGTAACCTGGTCAGATTTCCTCCCGCGGTAAGATCTACCAGCAGCGAAATCGACACGGGTTCGGCGGCTCCGGCCATCTCGAATTTGACGAAAGCCATGGACCGCAACGAACTTGCCAGTATCACTTCCCTCTCGGCCGTTCCAAACTGACTGAGATTAATTGATATCTCATGATCGACCAGCATAGCGCAATCGCTGGTCATCTGACCCATACAACGTTCGTTGATAGCACGAAACCGTTGGGCGTAACCGCTGTTGAGTGGTTTGAGCTTCATAGACGACCCTTAATCACCCACCCTCAGAACAAGAACACGACCTTACTTAACAGGCTTTGTTAAGCTCTGAGCCAGACACCTTGCTGACTCCGGACATACCGCCAAACCAATGGTGAGGCGTGCCAGCCACTATCTTGGTTTTGAACTCTCCGTCAGCGGAAATAAATGACTGATAGTGAGTCGGTAATTCGCGCTGCCACTGCAGCTTGAGCCCGGCGCCGCGCACAACCATGGGAAGCGAAAGCGCCGCATTGATGCCTCGATTCGATAGACGCGCGACTACATCACCGGCGATAATATTTGCCAGCTCTGCGACAATATCGCCCATATCCGGTCCGTCATAGTCGATTTCGAAGCCGGCAAACTTCATCGCCATCGTGACCGCCGTTGATTTGGGAAGGCATAACAGCATTGACCATTTGAAATCACCTACATACGAAATGATGCCGATTATTGCCTCACCCTCGTTATGCGCATCTTCGTTCAAGTCATGAGATTCGATCTCGTTCCCAAACATGGTTCCGAATGTTTCGCAGATTGACTCGCGTACGGAAAGGATCACATCGGTCGAGACCGGTATTGAAAGTGTATCGTTAGGTATTGACATTGTTGAACCCATCCCTCTCTGGTTATGATGCCACCGTCATCGTCGACATTAATTTTGACAGTTGGGCCAGCATTTCCTCCGGGGTAAAGGGCTTTGTGATATATGCGTTCGCTCCGGCCGACTGCAGCGCAAGATCAACTTTTTCCTTTGTCTTTTCGCTGGTCACCATCACCACGGGAATGTGCTCTGTCTTGCCGCCAGCGCGAACCAGCCGAACAAAATCTATCCCGCTCATTTGCGGCATATTCCAGTCGACGAAAAGAATATCGATCTGGTCGGGCTGAAATTTGGCAATAGCATCGCTGCCATTTTCCGCCTCGGTAAATTCGAACTCCGCCAGTCCCGTTTTTCTTAGCGAGTTCATAACTATTCCCCGCATTACCCTGGAATCATCTACTACGAGAGCCCTTAGTTTCATTGCTGTCTCCTATCCAAATTAATTAACTGACCCTGCACTGCGTTCATTGCTGTTCGAATGCGTCTTTCCACCCGTTCGTTAGCTGCTTTTCCCTATATAGTTGAGAACAGCTCCTGCAATCTTCCCCAATGGCAGAACTTCCGTTGCGCCTCCGAGCTTAATAGCCTCTTTGGGCATACCGAAAACCACCGAACTCTGTTCGTCCTGCGCAATCGTATACGCGCCGGCATTTCGCATTTCCAGCAGCCCCTTGCTACCGTCCGCGCCCATTCCCGTCAGAATTACGCCAACTGCATTGCGTCCGGCGCTGCGGGCAACAGACTGGAACATCAGCTCAACCGCGGGTCGCTGGTAATAAACCAGCGGGCCGTCCTTGAGCTCCACCATGAAGCACGTACCGCTTCGTTTCACGATCATATGCTGGTTGCCAGGAGCAACAAGAGCGACACCCGGAGTGATAATATCGTTATCGCGAGCCTCGCTTACCTGCATCTGACAAACGCCGTTGAGTCTTTCTGCAAACGTTCTGGTGAATCCCTCTGGCATGTGCTGGACGATCACCGTTCCGGGTCCGTTGGCTGGTATTCCTCGCAATACCGTTTCAATCGCGGTCGTTCCGCCTGTAGAAGCGCCGATCGCGAGAATCGTGTTAGTAGTTTTCATCTGGGTAATCGCAGGCGGTTTCTCGGTCTGTTCCTGTCGACGAGTCGGACGGGATGCGGCCGCCGCGCGGACTGCTCTCGCTAACCGGCCAAAATCCGGAGTTGAGTATGTCGATCCTGGCTTTGCAATCACGTCGATCGCGCCTTCAGACAAGGCTCTCAACGCCAGTTCACTGTGCTCCGGCGCCAGCGAGCTCACCACAACAACGGGCAGCGGATAATGTTTCATCAATTTAGAAAGGAACGACAGGCCGTCCATCCGCGGCATCTCAATATCCAGCGTAAGCACGTCCGGTTTTAACTGCGCGATCTTGTCGCGAGCGACATACGGATCGACGGCCGTGCCCACAACTTCGATATCGCTGAAAGAGGCGAGTCCGTCGGTAAGCACCTGGCGGACAACAGCGGAATCATCGACTACCAGTACTCGAATCATTGGCCACCCCCTCTGTAAAATTCTTATCCTGGAGATAGAACAGCAGATCGACCTGCTCGGGCTCCATGCCGAGCTTTATTCTGGCGGCCGCGCCATCGTCCTGGTGCTCGGCCCCGACTTTCGGGCCTTGTAAATAGAACACCGCAGATGATCCTGCTATCTTTGGCAGCATGTTCCCACAGATGATGTTCGTTATCTCGCCCAACGCGTCATACTGTTCCAAGAGCGGCGGGATCTCTTCTGATCCCAGCATGTTCGAGGCCAGCGTTTGAAGCATGTCACGACTCGCCCATACTTCCAGCCTTCCAGTAAATGGTCCTCGAAACGACACGCTGGTCGAGGCAACCAGCGGGTTTATTTCTTCAGGCCCGTCATCGAATGGCTCTAAAACTATGAAGGCCATTTCTTCGAAGGTCAGAGTCGCCGTTTCGAGCAAAGCGTCGTGCAATCGGTCAATCATTGCGCACTCCTGTCATTTGGCGTAGCTGGTCTCCCAATTCTTCCGGCGTAAACGGTTTGTGAATGAATTTCGCTCCCAGGCTGCGAAGTTTCGCGATCCTGGTCTCACTGCTTTCGGTGGAAACGACCAGTACGTGCAAATCCACCGTAGATGGATTCTCCCTGAGCCGTTCGATCATCTCCTCGCCATTCATGGTAGGCATGTTTATGTCGACCATCGCGAGATCAATCCAATGCTCGTCAAGCATTGTTAATCCGTCGCGTCCGTTAGCCGCCTGAAAGACCTGCCCAACGGGCAGTCCGGTCAGTTGCAACGTTCTAATAATCATGTTGCGCATCACGGAACTATCGTCCACGACTAAAACATTCAGGCTCATCAATTACCTCCGCCTTAAAGATCACTAGAGCTTAGTCACCACCTCATTTGTTCTCAGTGTGACCTCGCCAGTAGCAATATCCAGTGTCATTGTTCTGGACACGCTCCCGCCTACATTCTGCGCCTTTAACAGGACTCCGTTCTTCCATAAGAGCTGACGAAGCTTTGTAAAGTTCCTTTTGCCGATCTGAAATCGGTCTTCCTCTTCTCGTCCTCCCATGCAGGCGCCGCCTGCAACCTTCAGAATTATGTTCTCTTTCTTAGCTCCAGCTCGATATGCCGAATGGAACAGCACTGGCAATCCTGTGTCGACAAACATGTACGGGTTCTTGGCCGCTTTCTCAGCATCAATGGTGGAATCAGGCAGCATCACGTGCAGCATTCCGCCGATCCTGGTAACCGGGTCGTAAATCGTTATTCCCAGACAACTGCCGAGAGCATACGTGACGATCTGGTCGTCCGGCGAAGTACCGATTTTCATGTCTCCTACCCCTACGATTTGTCGCACTGCTCCTCCTGACTAATAACTTACCTCATATAAACAGCAGGTTGCACATACCGAAACTGCCGACCAGAAGAATTCAGGCTTTCCGAATGACCGACGAACAGATGGCCGCCCGGTCGCAACAGTTCCCAAAAGCAATTCACCAGTTCCTGCTGAGTCGGTTTGTCAAAATAGATCATTACGTTCCTGCAAAAGATTATGTCGAATGGCCCTTTCATCGGCCAGTCGCCCATCAGGTTCAATCGCGCAAACTTGACAAGAGAACGAACCTTGTCGACAACTTTATAAGTCTGCGGCTGCTTTGCCTGCACTGGCTGAAAGTATTTCTTTCGCAACTGCGCGGGAACGTCGTGTAGCGTCTCTTCGTCGTAAACGCCGGCAGAGGCTCGCGCCAGAACCTGGTTCGAGATATCCGTGGCGAGTATTCGAATATTCATTCGTTCTATGTTCGAGAAGGCTTCGCAGAGAAGCATACCTATTGTGTAGGGTTCTTCGCCGGTTGAGCATCCCGCGCTCCAGATCCGACAATGACCGCCTTGAGCAGCGATTTCCGGGAACAGGTTCATCTGAAGATAGTCAAAATGACTTGATTCCCTGAAGAAACTCGTTTTGTTAGTCGTCAAAGAATCGACCATCGTCGACAGCTCTTTGCCGGTCTTGTCCTTATCCAAATAATCAAAGTACTGATCAAAGTTCTCAAGCCCCAGGTGCCGCAGTCTTTTTAACAGGCGTGATTTGACTAAACCTTCTTTGCCGTCGGTTAAATTAATACCGCACAGCTTGTAGAGCCTTTCGCTGACAGCCTTAAAATGCTTGTCAGCCAATTCGACTGAGAACAGATCCGTACTCATCGCAAGTTACTCCCTGTTGGATATCTCTTCATCAAAAGCCTCTCGACACGTTGTTATGAGAGTTCCGCGATGAAGCAACGCCGACTACATTCATCCAATCATTTCCACTTACACTGTTACTGCTTTCGCTTGTTACTTCGCGTTCGATAGTGGTTAGAAGAGAGACGATCTTGCTCGACAGCTTATCGACTTCGCTTAGCTTTCGCTCAGCAGCTTCCAATTTGCCGCCTTCCTTACATTCAATGATCTCTTTGATCAATCCATGCATGGTTGCGTGCAGATGCTCGAGCTCCTGCATCTCCAGTATGTGCCCAAAGTCCGTCATGCCCTGCGAATATAGCCATTTGCCCAAATCGCAGTCGCGCGGCGACGTCGCCTGAGACATTGTCAGAACTTCCTTGCCATCCAGAAAACCGCGCAGCCTACCTTTCCAAAGCAAATGCTTAGCACGAGCAGATTCAAAATTCACAGTCGCTCTTAATGCCGTGCTTGGTCCCGCAGATTTTAAGTACCCGCGAGTGCGACGGTCGGAGGCCGCACTCAGATGAAAACTCGCGATCATATTCAGCATCTCCTGGCTCTGCCCGGTGAGCTCCTCCGAAGCGCTAGCGCTTTCCTCGGCATTGGCAGCGGTTTGCTGCGTCACCTGGTTCATCTGCTCTATCGCGGTGCTCACCTGCGATACTCCTTGGGCTTGCTGATCCGATGCCGCCGCTATTTCTGCCATTACCTCGTTTACTTTCTTCGCTTGCTCATGTATTTCCGAGAAGTTCTTTAACACTTCTTCATTCAGGCTTACTCCGCCTTCTGCATTTTTGACGGACTCCTCGATCAGATTGGCTGTGTTCTTTGCTGCTTCCGCTGATCTCATCGCCAGGTTTCGTACTTCTTCGGCTACGACAGCGAAACCCTTTCCCGCGTCGCCCGCTCTTGCAGCTTCCACCGCGGCATTCAGAGCCAGCAGATTGGTCTGGAATGCGATTTCATCAATGGTCTTTACTATCTTTGCTGTCGCGTCGGATGAGCTCTTGATCTTGGTGATCGCTTCTGTAAGGCGCTGCATATTTTGACCGCCGCGTTCAGCGCTTTCACGAGTGCGTTCTGCCAGTCCTCGCGCCTCTTTTGCATGAGCCGTGTTCTGTTTGCTCATCG
>DASRDY010000074.1:0-35356 GCA_035652355.1 Blastocatellia bacterium | reverse complement strand
ATTTGCTTTGATTCCGCTGGTTATTTTTAAGCTGATGACGACCAGTTGGAAGGCCGCCAGTTATTACGCAGGTCGAAAGCTCTATAAAAAAGAAGGCCCGCCGCGATGGTATAACCGGTTGCTGTCGCCGATTATGGGGCTGCTGTTTCTCAATGTTCTTTGGAGCGGCGTAGCGATGTGGGGATCGTACGAGGGTATCTATCCTCTCGGAAGTTTCTATCAAAGCTGGGCCGTAGTCCAATGGCATACGTGGTCGGCGTTTGGTCTGGTTATTTTAATGCTCTTCCATATGCTCGCTCATTTTCGAGAGAGCTTTCGCAACAAAAAGAGAAAGCAGATTGAAGATTCGGCTAATCCTGAAACAAAACGAGCGATATTCGCGCGACGAGCCGTTGTCGGAGGTGTCTTTGGCGCTGGAATCTTTGTGGCGCTGTCGGCGGCCGAGTGGCCTTGGCCGCGCTGGTCATGGCTTTCAAAATACCATGATGGAACTGGAGCTTTGGATTATCCGACCGTTACCTACTTTGGAGCTGGAACGAAGATTGATGTCAGCAAATGGAGATTGACGGTCGATGGAGCCGTCGACAAACCTTTGATTCTCAGTTATGACGATATTCTAAAGCTGCCTACGATTGAAGCCCAACTGCCGTTGCAATGCGTACAAGGGTGGCGCGTCGAGCGTACGTGGCGGGGAGTGTCGCTCAAAAAACTATATGAAATGGCAGGAGCGAAATCAGGATTTCAGAGCGTTACTGTTCATTCGGCGTCGGGTTATTATTTTACGAATCATGCATACCAGCATTTGCAGGATCAGGCGCTGTTGGTGACTCACGTAAACGGCGAAGTACTATCAGACGATCACGGCTTTCCCGTTCGGATACTGTTGCCAGGATTGCCAGGGCAAAACAATCCCAAATGGGTCGACCATCTGGAGTTATCGATGAATCCGGCGCCCAGGTATTACGAGCCGAATTTTTATCCATCGAACGGCCCCGCAGGAGCGCAGACTGAGGCAACGCAAGAATATCTTGCTCCTCTTAATTCCATCCACGACAAGTAAGAATTCAGAGGACAAGTTGGCTGTTCGGACGCACTTAGATGTTTATAATCCGGTTCTTAAATCCATTTAAAGCAAGTTATCACTGGCGTGTAAAATCTACTTAATTTATAATCCTATGGTCATTGAGCGGCCAGCGCTGGCCGAATAGTGTTTTTATGTTTCTCATGAGCTTTGGTCAATGAGGGCAATTATTTCGAATTGGACCCCCTCGGCAAAGGTTCTGATGCACTGCTCGAATCATCGTCTAATTTGGTTATGCTCAGTGATTGATACTCGAACTTTAGAATTAATCTCAGCGTACAAACTTGGACTCACAAAGTTTGTCGCATTTACGTGGTTAATGCTTTCACAAGTCTAATTTGCCGTGGAGAAGTTTATGTTAAGAACATGGAATATTCGATTGCGGGATCGAGACTCGCAATTTGCCGTGGCGAGTTTCGGGGTCACCTTTATTCGCTTGGTTGTCGGATTGCAAATCATTGCAATTCTCATAAATTCTTTAAGAGATCTAAAATGGGTAGTTTCTTTGGGTATCATCGTAATCATGGCCTTTGATTACCTTGATGGCTTTCTTTTTAGCAAATCTCTCCTGAGTGCTAATAAGCAGTGGAGAGTCCGACGGAGAATGGTCGATTCGATATCGGACCGTCTAGTTATCCAAATGGTATGTGTGCCCTTGTTGCTCGTTGACCACTCCTTTTTCTGGGTGTACACTGCGATTGTTTCGCGGGAATTCGTTTTGTCTTTTTACAATGTAAGGTGTATCAAGAACGGGGTTCTAATTTATCCCGGACGTGTCGCGAAGATTGCCTGTGCGTTTGTGGGATTTACCACAGTTGCTTATTTGACCGCCTCCACGAGTGTCGTTTTATCGTCGACGATCGTAATGATGGTATTGAGTGTACTTGCGGGGTTTGAATACAGGAAAAAATATCGTACTGCCCGTTGTGAATCCCTTAACTGTCTAAGTAATGATTTTGAGGTCCTATAAATCCATAAACCATGGCCTCCAAACGTATTGAGTATCTCAGTAAGCGCCTTATCGTGATTTTCATCGCCAGCGTGGTGGTGTTTTTCTACTATTTGATTTTTGCGTTGGTAATGAATTTTGATAATGGATTGACTCCTAGCGTGGGACTACTCTGGCTTTTCATTCCTGAGTCAGTGATTTTTGTTGCTATTGTTATCTTAACGCCCGTAGGCTGCGTCAATGAGGGTGTTAATTTACCTCGAATATTTTTAAATATAGGTTCCAATGAACGACGAAGCCTGTTCATCTTAATACTTGTCACAGTGCTGTTTCTTGTTTTGCTCTCTCTCCCGCTCTTCCTTTTGGGAGGAGCAGAGCAATCATGCTTTGGAAGCCTACTGGTCGCAATGGCCGGCATAATAGTTATTGTAACAAAATCTGCTGGAATCAGATTTACAATAGCTTTCGGGTCGATTTTATTGTTCGGGATATCTATCTTTGATCACGGACACATGGATGTTGTTATATTGCGGCCGAACATGCATAAGTGGTTTCAAATATCTTCAATCGTTCTATCGTTAGTCATTACGCTTGTGATGTCCTGGAAAGGAGAATTCACAATCTTTGACGACCCTGTTGACATCTCCACGTATAATTCAGAGGATCCACAAAAAAAGCCTACGAATTCGGCAACTATCGGACAATGACAATCTCTTTCATGCTTCGATCTCGCTCTTAGGGTTATCGTTTGTTGCTTTCGTCCTTGTTAAACGTGATTTGCACAGTCTGAGTGTTCTCGGCGGATTCATCCTGATCCTCGTTTTTCATCTTCTCTTCCATCTGTCCGACCAGCTTGTCGCCCTGAATCTGGCCCTTAAAATGCCAATTGTAGACATAGTTTCCGACCACCAGCGGATTTGTCGAACTGAAATCTATAGAATTGCCGTCCACTTTTCCGTTGATCTTCACGGGACGCTCGGCAAAGTTTTCGAAAACCTGCACATCTACTTTTTGCAGATTGTTTGCGTAAGCATCTATCGAATCAAGCATGCTTGACAGATAATCCAGCACGCCGCTGATGTCGTTTCCCTGGCGATTTAGATCAAGCCTGAACAACTCAACCACGTCGTCAGACCGTTTAATGCCAGCGACGTATTTTCCTGCAATCCCGGTGAAAGTCTGTGACGGGGCCGGATTCGAACCGGGTTCGGTTGTCTCTTTATGACAGCCAACCGTACCGAAAGCTAAGAGTGTAATAAGGATCGAAAAAGTAAAAGCATGCGCGCAACGGATAAAATGTCTCATCGGTTAGTCCTCGCGTAAAAGATTCGGGAGGTTAAGCCAAACAACACATCTTGTTCAAGCTAAAAATATAGCTCAAATTATCAATGCATATCACCGGTCATTCTGCTGAATATTCATAAGTGCATTCGACCGATGCTGCATGTTCGTTCCAGGAATTCATAGCTTTCATCATCTGCATCACCAGCATCTTCTTGCCTTCGACTTTGTATTTTGGTGAAGCCAGCGCCCTGATCGGCGAAATTTCGCCTTTATTCAGGTCAGCCATCATAGGATAAGGACAGGTTGCTCTTATCACCCAGTTGTTATCATAAGGAGCTTCGCGGATGTCGGCAGCGGGGGACTGTTTTGCTTCATAAATGTGATCAACACACTGTCCATTTTTAAAGGTCCAAATTGTCATGCGATCTTTGCCGTCCGGACAATCCAGGATGCGAAAAACAAAGGTTCCATTCAGCTTTTTCGCGTCTGCGGCGAACTTTGGGCTGGTGTTAATTAGGTTGACGACAGCATCGTGCCAGGGTTTTGTATAGTACTTGATCATCTTCGATACCAGAACCTCAATCAGTGCAAATGATTTATTAGAGCGAGCAGGAAATGTCGCTACACCAAACAATCATATCATAGCGGATGATGCACTCCGTGACTTCTTTCTCGGCAAAATCATTGAATCTTTGAAACGACTTCCAGAAGTTACACCGCTGGAATACCTGATGCCCGGTAATCGGGTCCGGTCCTTGCATTCTAAGTATCGCTTGAAAAGCGGAGCAGAGGAGGAACCACAGGATCTGTGGACTAAAGCTGGACAACATTTCAGCTTTCATTCCACAACCATTACAGAGCAATTCAATTAAGGAGATACAGATATGAGGAAGTTCAGGTACACGGGTTTAACGATTCTGGCGATAGTTGCGCTGGCGATTACCAGCATCAGCTACGCAAAACCGCCAAAGATGCAAACGGTAACGACCCACAAATTCGTTGAAGATGCGGCTAAAGGCGGAATGGCTGAAGTTCAATTGGGACAGTTGGCGGTACAAAAAGCGTCCAGCCCGGATGTTAAAAATTTCGGACAACGCATGATTGACGATCACAGCAAGGCGAATAATGAGCTAAAAGATCTGGCCTCGCGAAAATCGATGACGATTCCGACCGCCGTGGATCCGAAAGACAAAGCAACTATGGATCGCCTGTCAAAATTATCGGGAAAGGCGTTTGACCGAGCTTACATGGACGACATGGTGAAGGATCACGAAAAAGACGTCGCTGAGTTTCGCAACGAAGCTTCTAATGGAAAAGATGCTGACATAAAGAGCTGGGCGTCAAAGACTCTGCCAACACTTGAAGACCACTTAAAGATGGCGAAAACGACATATGCTAAATTGTCGCCCGCCAAAAAAATGCGGCGCACAAGGAAATCAAAATAGGTCAGAACACGTTTAATATTGATGAAAGAGGGTCTTACTCGCGACCCTCTTTCTGTTATCTCGATTCAAAAACTACTTAACTCCGAACATACCGCTCTGTTCGACACCCCCCCAATGAATCACAAGTTCAGCCTGATTCTTTGCTGGTTTTAAACTGATTGTCAGCAACTCGGCGGTATCCTTCGCTTTCTCTGGCTTTAATGGCAATTCAGCCACATAGCCTTCCTTCAACTCCGGAACTCCCCACAATGGCTTGCCGTTTGGCTGAGTCGTTGTAGGATGAAAACCGATAACCCAGCTATCGTCGCCCGTCTTCTTTGCCCAAAGCGTGTATTTGCCGGGTTCGAGTTCTTTGCCCGCGACAACCAGCTTGCCGGTCGATTCAATCGTCGTTGCTTCGTTGCGACCCAGTCGCCACACCGTACCTACAGGGGCTACGGTAAAAAGATCCTTTCCCTTCAAGGCCGGTCCATTTATGCTGGGGCGACCATAGCTGATCGTCACTTTCTTGCCATTAATTGTTGCTTCGGCCGTTCCTCGGTCTGTTTGAGCCATAATCACTGATACAAAGCACACCATCACCGCTGCTGTCCACAGCATCACTCTGCGAATATCCATTTTTTCCTCCGTAGTGCGATTAGAAAAGTCAATTGATAGCAGGCCCGATTCTATCGAACCGATCATTATACGGCAAGCACCGAGTCATGTGCGGGACAATTTTTTACACCTGAGTAATTGATAAGTTGGGGCAACGCGAGAGGCAGCGACGGAGACACTGGGACACGGAGAAGCGGAGGCGCGAAGACACGGTGCAAGAGTAAGCGGGGCGAATCGACCGCTAAGAATCTTCCCCTCTCTGCGTCTTCGTTTCTCCGTATCCCCGCGTCTCCGGATTGGGTTCAACTCGTCAGTTTTCACTCTTATACTCTTTCCGGTTGACTTGAAATGCGGCGGGGCATACCCTTGTTTTTAAGCATTTATCGTTGCTTGGAGATATCATATTATTTTGTTTAACGGCAGAAGGCTCGACGCAGCCTGATTCGCTCTGTCTAACTTTCGCGGCTACAGCCCGGGCCGCTTTTCCGTGAAACCGTGAGAGTCATTTTTCGTATAGCGGTCTAATTGGCGAATCAGACGATGCCTATGGAGGGAAGATCATGATCGGCAGTATTGTTGGCAACTATAGAATCACGGAACATATCGGTGAGGGCGGTATGGGAGCCGTTTACAAAGGCGTCGATTTGATGCTGGAACGCGAAGTTGCTATCAAGGCCCTCCGACCTGAACTGGCTCGACAGCCCGAGCTTCTTGAAAGATTCCGCACTGAAGCAATTACCCTGGCAAAACTCAACCACCAGAACATAGCCACGCTCTATAGTTTCTTTTGCCACAACGACGAATTCTTTATGGTAATGGAGTTCGTTCGCGGCGAAACGCTGGATAAATTATTACAGCGTCACGGCCCGATGCGATGCGAGCGAGCGCTTCCATTGTTTTTGCAGGCTTTGGCTGGAATAGAACAGGCTCACGCTATCGGTGTCATTCATCGTGACATCAAACCGGCGAACATAATGGTCAATGCCAATGGGACCGTTAAAGTGATGGATTTTGGAATCGCTCGCGTTCTGGGAACAAACCGGATGACTCGTCAGGGCTACGCGATCGGGACGCTTCAGTATATGTCTCCGGAACAGATCCGAGGCGAAGAGACGGATGCCAGATCCGACATCTACTCTCTTGGGATTCTGCTCTACGAAATGCTGACCGGCCACGTGCCGTTCAGGAGCAACACCGAATACGAATTGATGCGGGCGCAGGTCGAAGAAACTCCGCCGCCGCCAGCCACAATTGTGCAGCACATTCCAAAGAAGGTCGAAGAAGTAATAATGCGCGCGCTGGCAAAGGGAGCCGTCTACCGCTACCAGACCGCTGCTGAATTTCACCGTGCATTGACCGCGGCGTCGGCCGCAATTGCTCCGCAGTCCAATGCCACGGCTGTTTTCTCCGCTCCGGTAACCAGGGGCGATCTTTCGGCGAAGGTGCAACCGCCGACCGATCCGAATGCAGTTACTAACTTTAGCGCCGTACCTAATCGGTCGACGCCTGTTCCGGCGTCACAGATTCCGGCGACGCAGATGACGCCGAATGCGGGTTTTGCTGCCCCGATAAATCAGGCGGGAACACAGTCAGCAGAACAATCCGTGCCCCCAACCGTGCGATTTGATTCTGGCGCAGCAAAAGCGTTTGGACAATCGACAGGTGAATCTAACGCGGGACAAACTGTACGATTCGATCCAAACTCGAATCCAAACGTCGACCTGAACAAGGCACGATCGGGCGAGAGCCAGGCTTTGCCTTCGTCTGCGCCTCTGACTCCACCAACTGCGCAATTTAATCCGCAAGTTATTCAGTCAACTGGAGGAACGCAGGTTTTTGCGCCAAATAATCAGGTCATCACGGGTCAGGTTCCAAAAGCAACCGGACCTGAGCCGATCAAGCGTCCTTTTAACTGGAAGCTATTCGCTGCAGCGGCCATAATTCTTATCATTCTGGGCGGTGGCGGCGTTGCTTTTGTTCTGTTTGGAAGGAAGCCTGTACCTGCAGCGTCGCGCGATGACAAGACACCTGCTCAGGCTACGGTGCCATCTGAGGTTGCGAAGCCCGTGGACACGCAGGCAAGTACTCCGACGACGAATCCTGCTCCGCAGCCCGACGCGCAGCCGAAATCTGATGTACCATCGGCGCCCGCAGTCGCACCGGACAACACGACTGCGAGCAATGACACAAAAGCAGAAGACAAATCCGCTAAAACAAAGAAGAAGGAAGAGACAGCAGCTGAGCGCGCCCGCCGCAAAAAAGCTGCTATCGATGCTTTAGACCATTGATCTTCAACCAAATTCAACGGTTTAAAAAATCTTGACTGGAGATTTCAGAATGAGGATATCCACGAGGGCACTGAGGGATACGTTTGCCATCTTGATTGCATTCGCTGCTGTTTCATTTGTAATTTCGCTTTCAACTCCAACATCTGTGTTCGCGCAGGCGAAAAAACCGATCTCCAAAAATGGCTTGCTGGAATCGCTTCAGATTAACGCGCTTTCGACTAAGGAATTGATCGGATATATAGAGAAACGTGGCGTCAGCTTCCAAATGACTGCCGCGGACGAGCAGGATCTTCGCGCTGCCGGCGCGACCGACGAAATAATTGCGGCGGCTCGTGCTAATTATCGACCGGCTGGCGCGATGACTACGAATTCTTCAACGAACAACAACAATTCAAAGCCGCCTTCGAATGTTCCGCCAGGACCGCCGCTGGGAAAGAGTGAAGTCGTAACTCTGCTGCAGAGTGGCGTCGGCTCTGACCGAGTTGAACAGTTTGTCGAAGTTCGCGGAGTCTCGTTTACTCTTACTCCGCAAATCTCAAAAGAGATAACGGCTGCTGGCGGAAGCAAATCGCTGTTGGGAGCAATAGCCAACAAAGGTTCGAACGGATCGACATCGTCAGTGTCCAGCAATCCTCCAGGCAATTTCAAGCCAGGCATGCTCGGAGCCAATGTCACCGATGTTACTAACGACATTGCAGCGCAACTTGGTTTGGCCGATTTAGGCGGTGCCTACGTTGATTCAGTTGAATCGGGCGGTCCGGCGCAGAAAGCAGGATTGCGGCACGGTGATGTAATCACCAGTTTCAATGGGCAGGTCGTAACCGGAAATACTCTGCCGGCGTTAGTAGCTCGGACACCTGCACGCAGCCAGGCGACTTTGGTGATAACCCGCAATCGACGTCAGCAGCAAGTAAGAGTTACTCTCGGCGAATTGACCGAAGTGCGCGGTCCTGATTACGAGGATTTAACGGATCAGGCCACGGCAGCGATTCGATCAAACGATGTTAATGGCGCAGTACAACTGTTGAACCAGGCGATAAAAATGGAGCCCGAGACACCTACAGCCTACGCGTTGCTGGGATTTGTTCAGTTGTATGGTATGCAGGATATGACATCGGCCGAACAATCGATGCGCTCTGCAATTGACCATGGAGGCTCGGCCATATTCAGAGTCTTTCACGATCACAATGGCAGTTTTTCGCAGGTTTGCGTTGGGTCATTGTTTATCAGCAAAACTGGGGTAACTTACAAGAGCGACGACGGCGCTCACGCGCTTGAGGCGACGCGAGCCGACATCAACGAAGCAAAAACGAATGGCATGGTTGGCGCGCAGTACGGCGCGTTTCATATAAGGGCTACCCAAGGCGGAAAGAAGAATAACTACAACTTCGCGCCGTTCACCCGAAAACAAGCTGAATCGGTGCTGATCTTAAAGCTGATTCAAAGCTATCACTAACGCCGATTTTCCATAACAGTGTATAATCAACAGGATGAGCGAGGACGTAAGTTCTCGCTCTATTTTCATTCGATAAACAGAGGTCATCTGATGGCTCAGGATTTTAGAGAGGCGTTACAGGAAGATCGGGTCTTTGTCTTTGACGGAGCAATGGGAACGATGCTCTACGGCAAAGGCATGTACATCAACCGTTGCTATGACGAGATCAATCTTTCCGCGCCAAAAGTGGTCCTGGAAATTCATCAGGAATATATCAAGGCGGGCGCGGAGATTCTGGAGACCAACACATTCGGTGCTAACCGGTTCAAACTGACTCCTTATGGCCTGAATGAGCAATTGGCCGAAATCAATTACAAAGGCGTCAAGCTTGCTCGCGAAGCCGCACGCGCAGGTCAATGGGTTGCAGGCGCAATCGGTCCGTTGGGAATCCGACTCGAGCCGTGGGGACCAACATCGACCGACGAAGCGAAACAGGCTTTTAAAGAACAGGCAGAGGCATTGCTGGATGGCGGAATCGATCTCTTTATAATCGAAACTTTCACTGACCTGAACGAGATTCATCAGGCTATCCTCGCCGTTCGCGAATTATGCAATCTGCCGATTGTAGCGCAGATGACGGTTCTCGAAGATGGCAACAGCAGTTTCGGCACTTCGCCTGAAGTGTTCACCAGACGTCTCGAAGAATGGGGCGCCGATGTGATCGGGCTTAACTGCGGAGTCGGACCGCAGATTATGCTCGAGACAATCGAGCGCATGGCGCACGTAACGAAGAAAAAGCTGTCCGCGCAGCCGAATGCCGGTCTCCCGAAAAATGTCGAAGGACGAAACATCTATCTTGCATCGCCGGAATATATCGGTGAATACGCCAAGAGGCTGATTCAGGCTGGCGTTCGCCTGGTCGGCGGATGTTGCGGTACTACGCCTGAACATATAAAACAGATAGTGGCAGGCGCCAGAATGTTATCGCCGCACAAGGTGCAGCCGTTTATCACCGTCAAGGAAGTCGAAAAGAAAGACGAACAGCAACCTGTAGAAGTTGTTCCTCGAGAATTAAAATCGGAATTTGCCCGGAAAATAGCGCAGGGACAATTTGTATCGTCGGTTGAGATTACTCCTCCGCGAGGCGCCGATCCAAAGGCCGTGCTGGACAGTATCAAGATGCTGAAAGAGGCTGGCGTCGACGGAGTAAATATACCTGACGGACCTCGCGCTCAAATGCGCATGGGCGCGGCATGGCTTGCGCTGCTGGTAAAACAGCAAGTGGGAATGGAGCCGATACTGCACTATTGTTGTCGTGACCGAAATCTGCTGGCGATGCAGTCGGATCTTCTGGGGATGTATGCGGCCGGACTTCGCAATATCCTAATTATCACTGGAGATCCGCCGAAGATGGGTCTGTATCCTGATGCAACAGCGGTTTTCGACGTTGACGCAATTGGTCTGACCAATATGGCGACGCGACTGAATCATGGAATGGACATAGGCGGCAATCCGATTGGTCAGCCGACAGGATGGCACATAGGCGTCGGCGTTAATCCCGGCGCAATCGATCTTGATCATGAACTCCGCCGGTTTGAATGGAAGGTCGATGCCGGTGCGGAATATGCAATTACTCAGCCGGTATTCGATGTTGAAAAGCTGGTTAATTTCATGGAGCGCATCAAACACTGTCGCATCCCGGTGATTGCCGGAATATGGCCGCTGACATCGCTCCGAAACGCCGAGTTTATGAATAATGAGGTTCCAGGAGCCTCAGTTCCTCCGCCGATAATGGAGCGCATGCGGAAGACCAAAACCAAAGATGAAGGTCGAGAAGAAGGTCTGGCAATCGCGAGAGAGATGTACTTACACGTCAAGAACATCGTGCAAGGCGTTCAGGTTTCTGCTCCATTTGGTAAAGTTCAATATGCGCTAGATGTGTTCAAATGAAAATGACAGCACATACTGGCCGTCAAGTCTGGACGCGCACATCTACTGGGATCAAGGATAAAGCTCACTAATCTGGCTGATTTCAGGACTTGCAACCTGCATGACTAGTTGGATTTTATCGCCAGCTTTAACGTCCACAACTTGGCCATGCTTTCTCAGATAGTTGACGACCTTTGGGTTACTCACGTCCAAATTGAGATGAAATTGTGTTGCGATCAAAACATACCGACCAGGCGCCAGTCCGTAAGTAACGAACTTCCCGCCATCACAATTTACATACGGAAATTGTGAAGTCTCGGGCTCAAGGCGAATGACATATATTCTGGCGTTAACCAACCAGTCTCCATTGGAGACAGCACCTTCAATTATGCCACCTTCAGCAAGAACAACCTTAATAGGATCGTCGCCGTTTTCAGGGGAAATGACAACAGATTCTTTCAACAGGTCCTTCCCATTGCGTGTAATATTCTTTGGGTAGAGTCCAACATCCCACACGAAAAGACTCAGGTCATATGTTCCGGCCCAAATCCCTATGGATTCTGTAGCGGTTCGGTCGCTTTCCAGCCTCACCCATTCTTCCGACGTATCGGATGATATCTCTGCCTCGTTAGACGACGGCCAGGGATTGACGTCGGTTGAGTGACGAACTAAGGCAATCATCGCTGTGCCGCACTCCGCTTTAGTCTTGTCACAAGGATATTTGCCTATATTTTTCCGAGAAGTGTCGACGCTGATCTCTACTGTAGGTTTTACCGTTGCAAGGGAAAACGCCCGAATTACCACATTCGAAACATCGGAGTTATTTACACGCAAACTTACAGAACCTCGATAAAAGTTTCCGTCAGTAGAGAGGACAAGTTGATACGTACCACTAGGAAGCCAAGTCTCGAAACGGCGACTCCGCTCATCCGAGCTACACAACACTGCGCCGCTGCGGTTTCTAACGTTAATATCTGAACGGAATCGGCCGGTTTCGGAGTAAGAACCTGTAATATGGTAAAGACGTTTCCTGTGAAGTTGGAAATTAACTTTTATATGATCGCCAGCAGCGATTTGCATAAGCGGATTCTCATCGTTAACACGCGAAGTAGGAACCTGCATCGGCTCAAGCGCGAAGCTCTCGCCATTTTCATTCAAAATCAGATCGAAATAAGGAAATGTCCCAGCAACAAGATAGTATCGGCCTGGGAGCAATCCTTCGAACCGGTACGATCCATCATCCCCGGTTGTGGTGTACTTATCGAGATGGCCACACCGCGCCAAACAGTGCCTTCCATTATCAGAAGTGTAACGCACAAGCTTTACGGGCACCCCGCGCATTGATATTCCATTCTCGTCAGTTACAACACCGGTGATGTCGGACACAGGAATAACCCGCAGCGTTATCCGGCCGATATTGTGGTCAACATCATACTCACTTAATTCAGGATATCTAACCGTATTCAGAACTTTTGAAGTTTCCATATAGCCGTTTTTGCTAACTACAAAGCTGATTTCGTCTTGACGAAGTGTCGGAAAGGAAAAGTTGCCCTGACTATCGGTCACGACCTGATGAGGCAAAAAGTATTTTTCTGTGTTGCAAGTGTCGACTGTGCGTACAGTTGCTGCTGGCACTGGTCTTCCAGTAAGTTCATCTACTACGCGTCCCCTCACCTCTACAGGTCCTCTCCACACCTTAATTATCGCGGGAAAGGAGCAGTGTATGCTAACCAGCCCCAGTTCTGTAATTGGCCTTTGGCTCAACTTCGTATCGATTTTGTCGCTTGCATCAGGAATGACGATAGTCTGATTCTCGGTTTCCATAACATAGCGTGATGGTCCATTTAGGTTGAATACAAACGTAACATCGCTGATAGATTTCACCGGGGAATCGGAAAACAGAGCTGGCCTAAATCTCCAATGTTTCGCTGATTCGACGGCGGCTGAATAGAGCAAAGCAGGACCTGAGATAGGCTTCGCGCTCTCGACTTGCCCCCTTTCGTCAACTATCAATTCGACAACAACCGAGCCGGATACTTTCGTTGCTTTAGCCAACGGAGGGTATTGTGCCTTAACTATATAAATCGCGGTCTTTAGACGTTCTTCTTCAGACAGTCGAACAAACTCGGGAATCTGCTGGGCAGGGACATTCTGAACCGTGATAAACATCGCCATGATTGAAGCCGCAATCAGTGGTATCAAAAATATTAATGCCTTCATATCGCTTTAACCTCTAGCGCCCATAGAATCGCGTGTATGTAATTGGAGATTAGTCGTTAATTCGCCCGTGATTAGAACGTTCCAGGCATTAAAACTTGCGCGTGAATCACACCACTGATTTAACAGCGGGTTACTTGCGGCATATGCTCGCAGCTTCCTCGATATCAGACGCAATACCGTTAGGCTAACCTGCGGCAACTGAGATCGTCATATTGACAAGCAAATAGCTACCACCTAAGATTCCTTCTTGTTTGACCCCCCTTGGCCCTTTTGGATTAAGGTTTATCACATAAGATGGAAAGTACGGCCTCCTCAAGTCACGCAACTTCGTCATTGGGTGAAGAGTTGAAGCGACGCCGCGAAGAGCGCGGGTTGACGCTTCGTCAGATCTCAGATACCACGCGCATCAACATGCGGTTTTTGCAGGCGATAGAGGCCGACAATTACCGTGTGTTACCGGGGGCGATGTTTAACCGCAGGTTTGTTGCCGCTCTGGCAAAGCAAGTTGGAATGAATGAGGATGAGGCCGTTCGCTGGTACGTCGAACAGGAGCAGGCGCATCCCGACGACGATTCCGGATCGTATATTCCACCAAGCAGCAACGCCATTACACTCGCAAAAGAGCCAAAATCATCACGCGGATGGGTAGTCGTTGTGGTGATCCTGCTGCTGGCAGGACTTGGTTACGGAGGCTGGAAGACATGGCCGAGTTTGCGTAGCCAGTTTTCAACTTCTGGCAGGAAGAGTGAACCCGACTCAAAACCAGCGCAGCAACCATCGAAGGCTGCCAATCAGCCGACCCCTCAACCAAATCAGCAACCGGCACCACAGACCCAAACACAGTCGTCCCAGCAATCGGCGGTTACTGATGGTCAGCTAAAAGTTGAGATCAAAGTCATCAACGAGCAGTGCTGGATTCGCGCCAAGGTGGACAATGAACCGTCCCACGATCTGACTTTGAAGACAGGTGAGGTGAAGGAATTCGATCCAAAAGACAAACTGGAACTGTCGATAGGCGAGACTAAGAATATCGAGTTGCGAATCAATGGAAAGCTCGCCCATTTCGACAAGTCAGTGATTAGCCGGGCTATTATCACTCAGGCCACGGCGTCGAACTTTACTTCTGCTCAGTCGAATCCTTAATCCTTGAAAAACTTCAATGCCATCGCTCCGTGTGTCGCCGCACCTCCTGCGCGCAACGCCGCTGCGACAAACGCGGATTCGGTAACTTCCTGTTCTGTTGCTCCCGCCGCTTTTGCGGCTTTTGCGTGAGCTTCAATGCAGTAAGGACATTGAGTAGTGCAGGCGACAGCAAGGGCGATCAATTCTCTGTACTTCTTTGGAATCGCGCCGTCCTCTCGGCCAACTATGTTGTTGAGATTGAGCCACGCCTCGAAATCCTTTGGCGCCAGCGCTTTCATATCTTTCAGTAGTTTAAGGTCATTTGAATCGTGATAGTGATCAGACATTTGGATACCTCCTAAAAAATCGCGGGCCGAATCGCATCTAAATGCGAATCTATTGATACGAAGGTATTATCAAGTGGTTTCAAAAGATTGTCCAATCCCGAGCGGCCATTCGAGTGGATTGATAGTAAACAGGAAAGATTTTTTTAAGCGACCGGCGATGTTCACCGGCCGCCTATTGTAACCGAGTCGGTCCTTCAACACCCGTAATCCAGCTAGGTTGAGAACCTATCCGATCCGTGGTCCAGGGCAATCGTCCGATTCCTGAAATCGATATGAACCGCCGACATTATCATTCGGGCGTTCATATCGATCAATCTGAGCATCATTATGTTGTCGCTCAAATTCAGGTTTGGAATGAGATCCGAAAGAAGGACGTGACGACAAGCCAGCGCCGGGAATTCACCAAGCTTTAACGTCGTCAACAAGCCTTTGCTGCCGAAGACTTCCAACGACGGAGTGCCGGTCTTTCCGTCCTCCATGCCTATATTCATAATCGCCAGAAGGCAATCCAGATCAGCCGTCGCGGATCTTTCGACCCTGGCGCCACCGATGACGTAATCGGTCTGCGTCTCGCCACGATCTTTGGCCTTCAGATATCCCTTTGACAACGCGCCGCCAGGACGAAAGTGAGTAAATGCCGCAGTGTTCCAGTTTTCCGCGCGCACTTCGACCTTCATTAAGGTGTGGGTGCTCTCCGGACTTACTGCTACGCCAAATCCTCCGGAGAAATCTTTAGCGATAGTCATCTCTCGGGTATCAAGAGAGATGCTCTGGAATGTTTTCAGCCGGATTGTGTCGCGGTCGCGAAAAGCCCCCGCGATGTTCGAGAAGCGCTGATCGTTGGTCGACGTCCACGCTACTTCGCCTTTCGCGTCGCTGACGAACGGCAGCATCCACAGATTTTCCTTAAGCGGCCGTCCTATGCTCAAATACACTCTTGTATTCAGCTCGAGACCGCGCACCTTGCGACTGGAAAATATCAGCGGAGTGAACAAAACCCCCTTCGGCGTCATTTTCCCACTCGCCTCAAACGGTTCATCCGAATTCGATGCTACGGGATAATCGCCTTGATAAAGAGGGTGTTCGGTCGAGAAAAGATCGCCGCTTCGATTCGAGACCATCATATAGGCAAAGGTCTTTGGTGTATGCGAATCATTTTCCAGAATTACATTCGCGCGGCTGAGCAGGCTCTTCGACGAAGTCGTGCTGCCAAACACTTCGCTGGCTTTGTAGCCGATTAATGCCGTTTGCATGTTTACCAGGCCAGATGAATGAGCATCGAGCTTATAAGCCTGCTCGTGCAGCACTTGCGCATTACCATCCACCAGCTTAATGGTTCCCACGCTCGCGTTTTCATAGGGGTTAAACAGCGAGAGCGTGCAATTGTATTCCTCGGAAGGGAAAACCGGCATCGAGTAATACCATTTGCCTTCCTTAAATTGCTGGGGATCGGGATTGGCATGAACCGTCGCAAATTTGCCGTTGAAGTTCCAGCGGATATAGGCCGCGCTGAATAGATCCGCGTAATGGTCAAGGCCGCTCGGCTGCATACGAAGCTTCATTCCGCCAAGGAATGGTCGGTTGTCTACCAGGTCTCTGACTTTCAGGACCGTCGGCCGCATTGCGGGAACAGTTACGATATTGCTCTTCGTTTTCGAAGGTAAGACGGTCCGGCCTTCGGCATCGTAAAGCAATATTTCGTATTTGTTCTCACTGCCTCCACCTTCGAATCCTTCACGACCGGGAAAGCAATCGGATGAGAGCAGAATGTCGGTATGATAATTTTTGGCTGGATCTTCGATTACAAACGGGATTGAAACATCCAGCCAACAGGCACCCTCTGTGGCGAGCGCTCGATTCGCCGACGACGGCATAACCCCCCTTGACAAAAACGCGCCCCTGGCAGGGCGTAATGCCGAAGCCGCAAAAAGAGAACCGCCGAGAGAGAGCAAGAAACCACGACGATCGACAGGTTTCATCGGCTACTCCTTTTGGGAAACAGGAACTGTTCAGATTTTGAAAGAGATCATGTGATTGGACAGAAATCGTATATTATCACAAATATAATGTATGTCATTCAAAAAATTGTAACCAATCTGAGCTCTGTGGCGTAGCATGTTAGGATTCAAAATATTGGATGAATCGAAATTATACAGCCTTCATTTGTCGATCTGAAGCGTCCACGTCAGTAAAAAAACTGCATAACCGTTTATCAGTAGCGTTCCGATCCAATCTTGATTAGATAAAAAGCTTTTGTTGCAGGCAGTCTCCTTGCTGAGCAGCGTTTGCCATGTGTTGGTGATGCGAGGTCGGCAATCTGGTCGATTTTGAGGCGGGTACGCTTGTGAAAAATATGCGCCCGGGCAGTTGTCCTAACTCGAATCAATCGGGGATTAACCGATTAGAATGTTAATGCCTTTCAACCCCGATTAACGCGGTTAGCTGTCCGGGCATTATACTGAACACGCGAATCGATTATTTATTCCACGCAAATGCAATAAAGTGGAATAATGAGGCGGTTTGGGTGTTATCCTATGGAAGCCCTAAGAAAAATCTGAGCCAGCGTCGGATCACTGAGCATGTCCAGACCAATCGAAACCGAATTTCATCGTATTGCCATGGAGCATTTACCTGCTCTGTATGGTTTCGCTATGACTTTGACGCGGGAACAAACCGCCGCCGAAGATCTGGTGCAGGAAACGTACTTACGGGCTTTGCGTTCTTTTGAAAAGCTGATGCCGGACAGTAATCACAAAGGCTGGTTGTTCGCAATTATGCGTAACATCTGGTTAAACGAGATCCGCCACGCGAAAAGCGGGCCTCATTTCGTTGAACTGGATCCAGAGAATTCCGTCGAAAAAGGATCTGCGGATAATAGTCGGACTAGTCCTCATGTGATTTTCATGACAAAAATTACGCGCACCGAGGTTCGTGCGGCCATTGAAAGTTTGCCGGTACAGTATCGCGAGGTCGTCGTTCTGCGCGATTTGGAAGGCTTCAGTTATCAGGAGATCGCTGCAATATTGGAATGTCCGGCCGGAACCGTGATGTCCCGGCTCGGGCGGGCTCGGGAAAGACTTCGACTGTTATTGAGCCGTTGGCAGGGCGAAGTGAAAAGTAAAGCGAAAGTTAACGAACTATGATTTCATGCAGGGATTTCATCGTCCAGTTGCCACTTTACCTGGACGACGAGCTTCGCGGCGACGAACGATCAGCCTTTGAAGCTCATTTGGACAATTGCGCCAATTGTCGAAGCGCGATTATTCGGGAAAACGACTTTTTAAAAAGCATACGTGAAGCGCGACCGCTGTATCCGTTGCCCATTAATCTGGAAGCACGCATTCAGCCGATCATTAGTGGCAATGTCGAAACCCGTTCTGAACCGGACGATTCGCAGACAACAGTATTCGCGTCTCGCGTTACCGGAAAGAAGCGTTATGGCTGGATCAGTTTGGCGGCTGCAGTATTAATCGTGTTCGTAATCTCAACAATTTATCTTACCAGGCGTCGCGACGTTCCTTTGTCGAACAAACTGTCGGAATTTGCAATGCTTGCGGTTGACACGCACTTGCGTCATCTGAGGGGGCAGCTTCCGCTTGAAATCAAAACGACTTCACCGGAAGAAATATCGGATTGGTTCGCAAACAAAGTATCGTTCAGCCTGAAACTTCCGCATTATCAGGAATCTTCGGGACAGGAAAAACTTTACGAGCTTCAGGGGGCCCGGCTGGTTGGGTTCAAGAGTGACTATGCTGCTTATGTTGCTTACGAAATGAAAAAGCGTCCGATAACGCTGGTGGTGACATCCAACTCTGTCGCGATGCCTTCCGGAGGCGAAGAGTTGTTATCAAAAGGCATGACTTTTCACTGGGACTCGATCAACGGATTGAAGGTCATCACCTGGTCAGATCGGGGACTGACATACGCGCTGGTATCGGACCTGGACGAACGCGGTCAGCAGTCCTGTGTTGTCTGCCACCAGGGAACAAAAGACCGCGATTTCATCGAGAATCTGAAGCCTGCTCACTGATATTACAGCCATCAGAAACGGTACCCTTCGGAGCGAACCTCCGAAGGGGAACTGGTTCTCGATCGAAAGTAGCTAATCCGAATAACGCAAATCTGGTTATAATACTGGCCGCAAGACCTTATATTTCAAATGTGTCTCGGATTCTGACCGGATAATACCTTATGATCAAACTAATGCTGTTACCACTGTTGAGCCTTTTGATTTTCAGCTCTGTGGCTTCCGGACAATCAGCCGCGTCCTGCAACCAGTTAAACGATTTGATTAAATCAACCTACGATTTCAAACCCTCAAAATTATCTGAGGCGCAGCAGACAGTTAAATCAAAAGAAATGGATAAAGTCTGGGACGCCGTAAAGGCGAAGCCGAAAGAGATGCTGCCTTGCCTCCGTCAAGCTCTGCGAGCCCCGGATGCAAACGCGTGGTTTATTTTCGATGGGAGCGAGTTGCTATTGTCTCTTGACCCTTCGGCGGAATCGAAGGCATTTGAGGTCAGCGCGCTTAACAAAGTAGATCTTGCCGATATCGATACGAAAATGTTTGTAGGTCTGGTAACCAAAAGAGCGGTCGAAGGCTACGATATGTCCGAAGCTGGCTCGCGGTGGTTATCTAATCCAAAGATCAAATACTATCTGCCGCAGCACGGCGCACAGGAAATGAATGCGGCAATGGGAGCTCTGTTTATTTACGGCAGTATGGACGAGGAACAAGCGACGCCGGCTCTATTGAAAGTGATAAATCAGAAGGATCATCCTGGACGAGAGACAGCCTTGTGGTTGCTGACAATGCAGACTACTCCGAATTCGCTTGCTTCATTGAAGCGAATCGATCTGGCGGGGTTTTCGTCTAAAGCTCAAAAGGAAGTGCGCGATACCCTGGAAAAGCCGAGTCTGCTTAAGCCCCGTTCCAATCCAAAGACGACTCGCGAGGAATTCCTGAAAGCTTTTGAGGGAGTGGTAGATGGCCGTTTCGATGATTTTCTAAACCTGGTCGAAAAAGTGTCCGATGGCGAAAAGGATGTAGTCGCCGTAATGAAACCGGAAGACCTGCCATTGATTCGCAAGGTTCGTCGCGTGTTGATCTCAGCGGGGAATCAGCACGTTATCGATTATTACACTACCTTTACTCAGATTTTGATGACGATGGTGTGGAAGCCGAATCTGATAGCTACACGAGACGCTGGCTATTAAAATCCCAAAATGTCGAAATCCTCATTTATCTGTTGCCAAGCCTTCAGCGGATTTTTTTCATCTTCCTCCGATCGCATAAAAAGGTAATACGCTGGGCCATACGATCTGCCGGTTTTCACGTCAATCGCCATCAGCAGTTCGCCAGGTCTACTATCTAACGTTGATTCGCAATACTCATTTTCACTGATCAGATTATAGAGTAGTATGTTGGCAAGATGACGAGCTGTATCGATCTGAATCAGTTCGCTCGTCTTCGGTACGGCTTACTTATTAATAAACAGTCAATCACATAGTCCTGAACGACAGATCGACAAAGTCTTTAAGCGGACTAATTTGCTTTTGGTCCGACCGATTTCCTAGTTCTGAGGGAGATTACGATGACGGATTCTGCTTCCAAAGCTAATCAAGAAGAGCTTCCACAGGTTTTTCTTAGCTATAGTGGTCAGGACGAAATGGTGGACCGTCTTTATCGCGAATTATCATCTGCGCACCAGTCTGGGGAGATAGAGATTTACTTCGACAAGTTTGTTACGCCGAAGGACGATAACTGGCCAGCAGAATTTGAACGAGAGCTTGATAACACTAGCGTAGCGGTCTTATGCATTTCACGCGATTATCTCCAATCGGATTGGGTATCGACGGATTCTTTCGGACTTGACGCACGAGCAAAGAAAGACACTCTTGCTCTATTTCCTATTTTGCTCAGAGCCTGTTTTTGGCAGGATGTCGATTGGCTTGCCAATCTCCAGATATTCCCTAGCGATGGAATGTCGATAGAAGAACATTCCCCACAAGAGCAGGAACAGCTAATTCAAGAGGCCGCAAATCTCATTGTAGAAATGGCGAAAGAGAAAGCTAAGTCTCGATCTAAGCCCGAAACTGAGGACCGAAATCAAAATGTGAAAATCTCTGAAGCTCTGTCGGATTACCCCATGTCTAACCAGGCAAAGGTAATTTGCGACCACGCGCGGAAGATGGCATCGATTTCGGGTGATTCAGTCGTCTCAATTGAGGACCTCTTCTTTGCTGTTTTGGAGACGGGACGAGCGAGTACTCTCGTAAGTACAACGCAATTTCTCTGGAACGTAGTTGTGGGAAGGGATGAAGGCAACGCCTACGTAGAATACCTTCATAAAACGTTTCCTAATGCGGCATATTCGTCGACAAATTCTGTCGTTGATTACGAATCGGTAAATGACCGGGCGGAATATGTAAGTCGCCCTGCGTTAAGCATTTTAAAAAGGGCCGCAAAAGTCTCCGTCGCCACTCTTGCTGAACAGTGGAAATCGTCGATCGACGGCGACCCTCCGATTCATTCGCGTCATATCGTGGCCGCATTGCTGACCCCGGCCGACGAAGAACGCGCTGAAGCTGATATTCTGTTCTCGCAGTTCGGAATTGACGAGACCCAGTTACGAAAGGACTACTACGATTTCATTGCTAAAGAGTGCCCAAATGACAATCTGAGTGCCTGGCTCAACGTACTCGAACTGGATAATAAGGAAAGTGAGCCCGCTTCCAAAGAGGAAAAAGAGCCCGACGTATTGGAAGCCAGGCTGGCTGGTTTTTCGGGCGATAACTGGGACAAGGATGATCTGCTGGATATCACAAGAGATGTCGAGGCTTTCGCTTCGCTGATAGCGGCCGCAAGTGTCCAGCCGCCGCTTTCCATTGGACTATTCGGAGATTGGGGTTCCGGCAAAAGTCACTTCATGAAGATGGTGAAGGCACGGGTTCAGGAACTCGCAAATGACACGCGTAAGTATCGCTTGAAGAATGAACATTTAACCCGACCGCTCGGTTATCACGAAAATATAGTGCAGATCGAGTTCAACGCCTGGCATTACATCGAAGGGAATCTATGGGCGAGCCTCGTCGAACACATTTTCGATAATTTGAGATTTTCTGATCACGAGAAAAAGGACTTGGTGGAAGAGCGACGCACTGTATTGATGGAGCAGCTCGAGATCAAAAAACAAATACAGGCAAAAGTTGACGAACGGAAAGGACAACTCGAGGTTAAGAAAAGAGAAGCAGAGAATCGGGCTGCAGATGCCAGAGTTCAAAGAGAAGAGAAATCCCAGGCTCTGCAGCAACTGAAAGATGATCTGGTATCGAGCGCTCTAAACGAGATTGTGCAACCGATTCAGTTTTCAGATCGGCAACAAGAACTGCTGAAAGAGATTGGTATTTCCGAAGATGATTTGAAATCGCCGGCCGAATTGAAAAAGCAATACGACGACATAAAGACTGTCGGTGGCAGAGCGCGGGCTCAGTTAGAGACTTTCAGGAGAGACCCTGCGCGACTCTGGAAGATCCTGCTGATCGTGATTGGCATAGCGGTGGCTGTCGGAGTGAAGTGGGTTACGGGAGACCTGATTGCGGGTGTCGCCGCCTATATCGCTCCTGTCGTAACGTTTACGCTTTCATTGATTGCGGCGATCAAACCTTATTGGACAAAGATAAAGAACGGTTTGGAGTTTTTGGAAGAAAAGAACAAGGAGATCGAGAACCAGCGCAAACGTCGTATTACTGAGCTCGAAAGCGAAGTTACTGTTCTGACGAAACAATATCTTGACGCCCAGCGCGAAGCTGAAACGATCAATCGTCAGGTTAGTGAACTGGAAACGGAACTTGCTTGCACGACTTCAAGTAAACTTTTGGCCGAGTTTATCGAGGACCGCGCATCGGCCGCTGATTACCGCAGGCATTTGGGCATGCTGGCGCTTGTTCGTCGCGATTTTGAAAAGCTATCTGACTTTTTCGTCCGCCAGCGAATAGAGCAGTCCAGCGGAAACGTCGCGATGAACCAGAAAACAATAAATCGGATTATCCTCTATATAGACGACCTCGATCGATGCCCACCAAAGCGCGTCGTTGACGTATTACAGGCCATTCACTTGCTTTTGGCGTTTCCTCTGTTTGTTGTAGTCGTCGGGGTCGATGCGCGCTGGGTCAGCAGATCATTACAGGAGAGTTACGAATGGCTGCGAGCCGATGACGAAGATGGCGAAGAAGAAGATCAGGAAGAAGCGAATGACAGGAACCACAACAAAGGCCGCGTTGCGACGCCGCATGACTATCTGGAAAAGATTTTCCAGATACCATTCTGGCTGAGGCCGATGGAGGAATCTACTTGCAGGACTCTAATCGATGGATTGACTCGAGACTTTGTCGAAGCACGGCAGTTTGCTGGCACGCCCGGGAGCTCGGATAGCGAAACCGGAAAGAAACAGGAAACTGATCAACATCAGAGTCAGGCCTCTGAGCGTAAGACGCAAGACCGACAGACACAACAAGGCGGTACAGCCACACCCAATTCGCAGGCTGAACCTCGAGGTGACGTGGACTCGGAAAAGACAGAGACGAATCGCGAGTCCCAAACCGTTGAACAACCCGCAGATGATTCCAATGACAAACAAAATGCAGAGCGGGTTAGCAACGGAGAGAACGAAAGCGAGAAAATTGACCTGTCACCAGAAAGCCTGACGTTTACCGAAGAAGAGATCAACTTCATGAAAGAGCTGGCTCCTCTGCTGATTCGGTCACCGCGAGCCGTCAAGAGATTTCTAAACTGCTACAGATTGATCAAAGTTGGATTAAGCAAGAAAGAATTGAAAGCATTTCTTGGCGAAAAAGGAGAGAGTGATCAGTTCAAGGGAGTGATAATTTTGCTGGCGATAATTACCGGCGCACCTGCGGCATCAATGCACATTATGGATGTGCTTGGCGATTGGCACAAAGAGAAGCTTGCGAACCCGAAAAGAGCGACGAAATCCATTCCTGATCTCGTAACCGCTTTGGATTCGAAACTTGACCTGACATCCCACCCTGATTGGATACGGGCAAAAAGTTTTCTGCAGAATGGTGTTCCCGCAGACAAATATGCTGCGACTGCGGAAGCAATGATAAGGTTTGCCCCACGCGTTTCGCGATATTCATTTAGAGTGACAAAGGTGGAAAGCTCGTGGCAGGCGCGTAGGGAATTAAGAAAAAGCGCCTCAACCGCAAAAAGCACAACAGCCTGATTGATTTTGAGTGTTCCCATTAACTTGATGAAGCACCAATTTTTCTCGCAATGTCTGCCGGAATAGGATAGACGCGTTCCTTTGGCAACAGGCGTTTGGCCGCATCAATGTGGCCGGAATGAAGCAGCTCGTACATCTTGTGAACCGTCACCGTCAGATCTTTAAGCCCGATGACCCACTCATCTACATACTTCTTGATGCTGTGGCGGCTCAGGCCAACCTGGACGCTGCGATAATCGAGCTTCGCGCCACGAATGGAACGTTCCGGATCCCATTGAACTCGGACTGCCGCTTCGTCGAAACGGCGCTGCCAGAGTTCGGGACTGCCATAGATCGATTTCGCATAAGTGGTTAAGACTGCATTCGACAGAGCCTCTTCCCAACCAGCACGGGTTATTCTCACCGCCAGAACATATTCTTGTCCGGCTTTGCGTCCCCATCCAGATCGCTCCATCATCCACAGGAACGATGGCTTGATCCACGTCATTCGATTGAGCGAAAACGGCGATACAAACTTGCCAGCTTTCAGAGAAGGGACGGCTATGGCTGGGCTGTAGGCCTGATAGACTACAATCGAATTTGCATCGTAATCGGCTCTGATTTCGCAATACTCTGGCATAGATGAATAGATTGGCACAATCGCTGATTAGCGCCTATTCTAAAAGTTGATTTGATGAATAGACTAATTCTCAAATTTCGTCAAATTCGACTATTTAGAATTACAAAGGGCCATTCAGGGTATAATAGGAGCAAAGCTCTTGAGCTTCAGAACCGGGTAGAGGTGAAAAGTATGCAGGATCGGATTGAAAACATTATGTCGCAGATTCGACGACTCCCCGTTGACGAGCGCTTAAAGCTGATTCAACGGATCGCTGCTGACCTGACACCTAATGCTCAGAATCCAATGCAGCACAGCTTGGTATATGGCAAGTACAACCGCCAGGACAAAATGTCGACAGAGGACGATTTCAAATTGGCCGAATGGCACCCTTCAGAAAATGAAATGAATGGCCATTAAATTTGTTCTGGATACACACGCGTTGATCTGGTATTTGGAAGGTAACCCGAAGCTTGGACAGTCCGCTTTGGCTGTAATGGACGACGAGACGAGCGAAATGGTTCTTCCGGTTATTGCGTTGGCCGAGGCGGTTTATATAGTTGGGAAAGGCCGGACCAGCATTACAACTGTCTCAGACCTGCTTCAAGATGTGACTGGGGATAATCGAATCGAGATTCAGGATCTGACCCTGCCAATATTGCAACAGAGTCTGGCTGCCTCTGCAGTTCCGGAAATGCATGATCGCCTGATTGTGGCTTCAGCATTATATTTGGAAAGTGTTGGGCATTCGGTGAGTTTGCTTACCAAAGATTCTGATATTCAGTCACATGCGCCCATAAAAATTATCTGGTAGTATTACGATTCGTTCACTGCGAAATCTATTTGGTCCTACGTCAGGATCCATCAGATTGACACAATCTACAATCACCGTCTATTCTTAAGGCGCATTACGGTATCCTGAAGTTCAGAGTCCAAGCTTTAACTTGCCTGTTTCAGCGACAGCAGCCTAAAGGCTCTGAACTTGCCGCCGCGATGACGGTGGTGGAGTCCACCATAACCACTGCTACACTGCAGTCAATGACTCCTGCTTTATCTCTTTGGAGAACAAGGTGGGAGTTTTCGTTCGAACCTGCCTTACCTCCAGATGAGATCACCAGAACCTGATGCTGTAGGAGGGAATGATCACCTTGGATAGTTATCTTGCCGTAGCCCTGGGTGGTGCGCTGGGCGCAATGTCTCGCCACTGGATCAATACTTTTGTCGGTACGCGATACCCAACGCGGTTCCCATACAGCACGTTGATTATCAACGTCACCGGGTCGTTCATAATCGGGCTGTTTTTGACTCTGGTGAATGAAAAGATCAGTATTCATCCGAACTGGCGGCTGGGTTTTGCTGTCGGATTTGTCGGAGCGTACACGACGTTTTCTACGTTCGAATACGAGACGTTTAACCTGATAGAGAAGGGCGCGAGTTTCAGCGCCCTGGCGAACGTCGTGATTAGTTTGACCCTCGGGTTCGTTGCCGTCTGGGGTGGAATCGTGCTCGCACGCAAAGCAGGTCCACCCCTGATTCCACAACGGTTGAGCCGACGGGCCATAAATCTAGAGACAGAGAGCCCAAAGGTTGATCCGGCTCTCATTCCGCACACCGAAACAGACGAAAAATCGACAACAGAATCGCGATGACGTAACCCTGGGATCAGCGTCGGCCGCGCGTCTTCTCAAATTTTTCCCGACTCTTGTGGAATTGCTTGAATCGATTGTGAGCAAAGTCCAGGGCCTGCTCGCCGGTCTTGATCGGCGGAGCCTCGTCGGCGCGAATGTCTCCTGTTTGATCTGTGATCGGAACATGCTCTGCCATTTCCGCGATTGATTTTTCAAGGTGCGAGGGCGCCTTCTTGAATGCTGGTTGTTTGTTGGCCTTTGGCCGAGACAAATCGCTGAGCGGATCGTCCTTGCGGGCCGCGACGAGAGTCAGAACACTGGCGATATTTGGTGCGGCCTCGTCACGAGCAGTAAGGTTTGGTAATCCAAATCGCTTCTCGACCGTCTTCAAAATCGAAGTGTGATCGAACGGTGTGGATGGTGTTCCGGCCGGCGCTCCTTTTTCCCATCCCGGCGCTCGGTAAACGGTGCCCTGCGCGATGTAAGGCGAAACCAGAACTGCGGGAACTCTGACGCCGAACCGTTTGAAGTCAAAGTTTTGCTCCCCGACGGAAGCATCAGGCGTTACCGCATTTTCCGGAGGAGGAACATGATCGTAACAGCCGCCATGCTCGTCATACGTGATTATCAGTAGAGTCTTTTCCCAGACTTTGGTGCCGTAGATTGCGTAATAAACGTCGTGAAGGAACTGCTCGCCTTTTGAAACATCGTAATTCGGATGCTGGCTGTTGCCGGCCGATCCCCATTGCGGCTCGAGGAAAACATAATTAGCGAGTTTGCCGGCTGAGCAAGCTGCCTTGAAATCCTTGAACACACCGAAGTGACTGTTTGATGCATGTGTGATGTCGGCAATTGAATGACGGGCCAGAGCGGGCTTGTCGTAACCATACATTGCCCAGGTGAAATTATTCTTTTGCAGCAATGAAAAGATGCTGGGAGCTGTGAACGGTGCCGGTGCATCGCCCAGTCGCCCTTGCGATGTGGCCATGGCTACGAAAGCTCGATTGGGAAACGTCTCTGTCGGTGCAGAGCTGAACCAGTAATCGCATACCGCATATCCGCGCGCCAGACCTGACAATACCGGTACCATCTCTGGCGGATAAACGCCCATGATGTCGCTCAGCTGCGTTCCAGCCAGGGCCCGAGCCTTCGGCATAGTCATATTGGTCTGGAAATTTTTCACGAAGCCCTGGTTATTCGGTTTCGCTCCTTCAAGCGGAGGATTGATTCCATAAAGCTGCACGTTAGTGTTGGCAAAGCCTTCGCCAGGATCGGCTCGTGGGTAGAAGTAGGCGAGCTTTTGCGTCTTGTCTATTTTGAAGACTGGAACCTTTTTGCCGGTTTTGTCAGGGTTTGATTCAGTGCCCTGTAATCCGGCAAATTCATGTCCTGCCGGCGAGATGTTATTGTTGTCGGCGTAGAGAAAGCCCAACAGATTATCGAAAGATCGATTTTCAAGCATCACCACCACAAAGTGGTCGATATTGGACAGGGGAATTGACGACATAGATCATTCCTTTCGTTTTTTATCAGCAGTAAAACTTTCGGGCCGTCGTGAATTTATAAGGCGGAACTAAATTCGATGTTTAGATCCAGACGAATAGAGCCAAAGATATTGCGGCCGGAATCTACCACGTCCAGAAACTCTATTTCAAGAAAATAGTAGAAACGTTGACTGGGCAGAACGAGAATAGAACTCGAACGACGCGGATCTGAGAGGGAATTTCATTCGCACATCTGCTATGTTAAACTTTGATTGTGGAGAATTCGTAATTCATCGTGATCTTTGCGACAACGGGCGCCGCCATTGGAGAGAGTATGTGGAATCGAACGAAACGGTTGGTTAATTCTTATCTGGATAATTTAATCGACAAAGTCGAGAAGCCGGACCAGCAGGTGCAGGATGCCGGCACGGTAAAGGCGTCGCAACTGGGCGCCAGCGCTGTGGAGAGCCTTGCGAACGTAAAGATGTTTGAAAAGAGAATTACCGAAACCGAGGCAAAGATCGCGACGTTAGAGAGCCGCATACCGCTGCTCTCTAACGATACTCAACGAATGATTATGCAATCTCAACTTGATACGTCGCGGGCAGAACTGCTGGATTTGCAGCAACGATTGACCCAGGCGCGTGGTTCGGCGATACAAGCTCAGAAAGCGATGAAGGAACACCCGGGCCAAGTCCGCGAGACAATGAACAACGCGCGACTGGCGCAGATGGGAGAAACCCTGGCAGGAACTTCTATGCCCACAAAGGCTGACGATCCGTTCTGGGTAATGGACGAGATGAAGTCGAAGATCGAACAAAGGAGCGCCGTCTCCAGCGCTCAGACTGCGGATGCGCGCATTGCGGCGGCCGATGCAGAGTTGGAAAAACCCGAGTCAGTAGTGGATGATCTTCTCTCACAATATAAACGCGACGTCGCGTCAGAGAGAGTGAGTCCTCCCGTAAATCAGACAGTGTCTCCGCCAAAAGTCGCGGAATCGAAGGCTCAGCCGGAACCAAAGGAAGAGACAGCCACGGGAGGCAAATCGCTGGCGTCCGCAGATGAAATAAAATCGTTAGATTAAACCGGGGATTAAAGGGATTAGGCAGGCACGCCGGGAAATTTTCCTTGATCGAAACAGGCTACTTAATACAACGCGCAGGCATCAAACAACCGTTAGCTTTACCAGGTACTATTCTTTGCCGGGAGTTTTCCGGATTGGCGTTTAAGATTACATAGGGGATCAAATGAGACTCTTCCGTTTTGTTGCCGTTATTCTCGCTGTAATCAGCTTGGTTACGTTCTCGACAACCCTTACCAGCGGCCAGGAAGGCAGATCGCGCACGGCTGCTCCTCAAAAATCGGATCAAAATAAAAAAAACGCGGATCAGAAATCGTCCGTAGAGCAGGACGAAGGACCGATTCAGCTCAACGCCGAATTGGTTGACATTGTCTTCACTGTCCTGGATGAGCGAAACCGGCTTGTGCCAAATGTCAAACAGGATCAGCTGGAAGTTTATGAAGACGGTGTCCAGCAGGAAGTAAGATTTTTCGACAAGAATACTAACGTTCCGATTATTGCGGCGCTGCTTATCGACCTGAGCGGAAGTCAGGAATTTGTTCTTCCGCAGGAAAAAGATGCGGCGGAAAGCTTTTTCCAGGCTGCGTTCCGCCCGGGCAAAGATTATGGCTCGATTGTGACTTTCCGTGGAGAGACGGATTTGGTCCAGGGTTTGACCAGCAACACGGATCGGTTGACGCGGTCGCTGCGGCGTCTGAAGCGCGATCTGGTATTTCGCGGAGACGAAGGCGCAGAGTCGCAGGGAACTTCACTTTACGAAGCTATCCATATCACCAGCAGCGAGGTTCTGGCGGATAAAACTGCGAAACGAATTACTGAAGGTGACGATCAATTCCGTTACGTTATTCGTAAAGCGATGATTGTGCTCACTGACGGTAAAGACACGACCAGCCAATGGACGATGAAGCAGGCGATTGAACAGGCTAATCGTTACGGAATTCTGATTTATCCAATTGGCATCGGCGACAATTTCCGGTTTGGCGAAGTCGATCACAAGGTTCTGGAGGATCTGGCGCGATCAACCGGCGGTCAGGCCTATTTTCCAAAGGATGAGACGGATCTGCATAACGCTTTCAAACAGATTCAGGAAGAGTTGAGCAGTCAGTACATCGTCGGTTACGAGCCAAAGAACATCGCCAAGGACGGAACATTTCGCAAAGTCGAGATCAGGTTAAAGGGCAATCAAAACTGGCAGGTAGTGCATCGCAGCGGTTATTTTGCTGGCGATGAAAAGAAGCACTAATCATGTAGCACAGGCATCTTGCCTGTGAACGTTTATTAAATGCGCAGGCTGGAAGCCACGCCACATGGGTTGTTGAATATCTGGGAGGCCGAAGTGAGACTCAAATCTCTCTCAATCATAACAGCAGTATTATTCCTTCTCATATTGCCATCGTTTGCTTTGGCGCAATCAGGCGGCGACGTTACGTTCGATACTGTCGCGGTCACTTACCCCGAAGGCAAAGAGGTAAAGCTGGATTTGACCGGGACGGAGCTCGGTCTGAAGGCGTCCGGCAAAGCAATCTCTGGTAAGGCCACCATCGAGCACAACAAAGGTGTCACCAGTATCAGCCTTCGTATCGGCGGATTTAGCCCGGCTGCTCGGTTGGGATCGCAATATACTACCTATGTGTTGTGGGCAGTAACTCCCGAAGGACAGTTTCAGAATCTTGGAGAGTTTCGTCGTCGCGGCAGCGATACGTTTGACGTGTGGCTTGGAACTCCGTTCAAGACCGCGACTCATTTCCAGACTTTCAGCCTGATTATTACGGCTGAGCCTTACTCGATGGTCGAAACACCCAGCAGAACGGTTATCGTTTCGAATCGCCCTCCCGTTGATAGAGGTATTCAGAGCGAGCCTACCACGATCAGTTTTCCCGGTGATTCCGAAGTTGCGATGCTGAAATTCACGCCCGACAGAGAGATCGGTCGCGAAGAGTACAACAAGATTCCTGTTGAATTGCTTGGCGCGCGACGCGCAATGGACGTAGCGCGATTTTTCCAGGCGGATCAATATGCGCCGCAGAGTTACGCCAAGGCTAGTGAAATGCTGGACACCGCCGAGCGGCAATTCAGTCAACGCCAGTATGACGAGTCGGCCGATACGGCGCAGCGCGCCATAGCTCTTGCCGAATCCGCGCGATCGCTGGCGGTAACGCGAAAGAAGGCCAAGGAAGCGCGCGACCTGATCAACCAGAAAGATGAAGAGATTGCAAAGCTGGAAGATATCGCAAAGGCCAGCGATAAAAATCGCTATGACGCTGAAAAGAAACTCGAGCGCGAGACAGCATCGAAAGAGAAGGCAGAAGACAGGTTGCGACAGCTTGAAGAGGACCTGGAGCGTTCAAAGAGCGACGTCAAACGTTATACTGACGAGATTGCCAGAGCTAACAACGATCTGAAAGCCGAGCGCGACAAGAATGCGGACCTGCAGAATAAGCTTAATGATATGCAGGCAAAGCAGATTGCTGAAGCCAATCAAAAAGCATTGATCGAACAGGCTGTCGAAACGCAAAAAGAGATAAACGCAAATTTTGAGACCAAGCAGGACGACCGCGGATATATCGTGATTATTCCGGACTCGTTCTTCCGCAGCGCCACATCTACAGATTTAAAAGATGAGACGAACTCGAAACTCGATATTGTGGCGAAATTCCTTGTTACCTATTCGGATCGCAAGGTTCGTTTGGAATCATATACGGACAATGCCGGTACAGAAGAATCACGGCAGGAACTGGCGAACAAACGTGGTCAGGCTGTAGTGTCGTACCTTGAACTTAAGGGCGTGAAAGCCGACCAGATGACAGCAATCGCGATGGGCAACAATAATCCGAGAGCCACGAATAAGTCTGTGATAGGTCGCGAGCGCAATCGACGCATCGAACTGATTATTCCAATAACTCCAGATGTGAAAACCGACGCGAAGAGCACAACAGTAAAAAACGACGGCAATTGAGATTATTTGCTGGCCGGTGACGTGAGCGTTCGCCAGAGTCGCTCGTTGAAATAACCTGATGTTCCGCCTTTGCGCTTAAGGTTCGCGAGCCAGAACAGGTAGCGACAGAAGGCCGCGAACGCTTTTGAATCTTGCCCTGTGTAAGACGAATTCATCAACTGCAATTCCATTGAGAATGGATTGCCTTCGACTTCGCCTGTGAGATAAACCTGCACACTCAGACCGGAAGTATCGTGCTGACCTTTCAACCTCGGTTGTCGCCACGGCAGACCGGAGCCTTGAAGAAGCTGATAGAGTTCTTCTCTTTCTTTCCAGGTTACGCAACGCCTGCTGACGCCTGAGAAATGATCGTTCTGGTGAACGACGAGCAATGCTCCACCGGTGTCGGGTTGGTCCTGCACTTCGCTTAAGAAGATGCGCTCTTTTTCGTGGACTCCGTCGAACCATATCAACAACTCTGGTTGTCGCCATCCGAACGAAGGCGAAGCAGCGATTATCGGCATTGTGGTAACAGAAAGCGAAAACTTCATTAACGATCCGTTCTTTCGTTGCTGGGGTAATTTCCTAGAAGGCCAAAGCGGCAATAGTAGTAGGATGTTCGACTATTTTCCAGATTGCGGCCGCTTCTCCAGGGTAATTACGCGGGCCTTTTCCAAGAGGCGCAAATAATCAAAGACTATATCTGTTTCGACATCCCCATATGCGGCCCTTAAAATATTCCGAATTTCTTTAACCGAGCGAACGCCATCAGCCAAGTTGAGCGTTTCATAGGCTAGGGTCTCGCCGTTTGGCAGCGATTCGAGGCGATTAAGGTTTCCGATCTCGGTTTGGCTAATATGATCGGTCAAATAATTGTAGTAATACACATTAATATTACCAATTACCTGAGGATTACGTTTAGGTACAGTTAGGGCCGCCTCAGTTTGATCGACGTGGGCGTCAAACGGCATTCGAAACTCCGTGGCCTGCCGCCTGGCAACATCGTCCGATACCTTTTTAATATAGTTTGAAAGCCAGGAGTCATTTGGAGCTAGTCGCACTATCGATTCAACGGCTTTTAACTCATGCAACTTTGCCTGTTCGATAAGGACTTTGTCGTCATTTGCGTAACTGTGTGACTTGAAATTAAGTGCATAAGCCTGTTTAGCGGCTTCACTTTCGCGCGCTATTCCTCGATTGTATACTTCGTCAGCGAGAACAGCGGCATCTGTAGAACCCGCGAGAGCCATGAAATATCCCGAAGCAGCTCCTATCACGGCCACTCTTCGGAGTTTTGTTGCGTCGAGATTTTCCGGCTTGTCATTATTCGTATGAATGAACACGTCCGGCCAATCATTCATATAGATGGTTGGAATCCGAAAACTGCCTTCTTCATAGACGTCATGATCACTGCCCATTGTGAACGATGAATGGTCGGCGACCAGCATCTCTTTCGAGCCATCAGGAGACAAGATCGCGTCTGAGAAATCGCCCGTCATCGCAGCGCGACGGCTACCTTCAATGACGTAATCAGCGAAGATGTCGGCGACGTCATTAACAAAGCTCGGCAGTGACGCGGGTGTGTGCGTGATGTGGAAAATTGCTTTTGTAATTTGATGATCGCCGCCGACCATATCCATGTGAATCGCGGCGACAAAGTTCTTAACCAGATCGGGATGCCTGGCAAAATAACACATCGTTCCCGCGATCTCTGGCGGCCAGATGAAACGAATGGTCCTTCGCGGGCGTGGCAATTTTCCTTGTTTAATTAATGTCGATAGAATCCGCGCATCTTCAAGAATGGTGGCCGCTCCGCTGGCGTTGTCATTTGCTCCCGGCTTTTGATGGCAAAGATGGCAACTGAAAACGATTTCGCCGAGAGCTGGATCAGTGCCCGGAATTATGCCTGTAACGACTTCAAAGTTGCCGGGTTTCATTTGAGCTCTGACAACAGCGTGAAGTTGGATGTGTTCGCCACGACTCAGCCGGTCCTGATAAATGCGCGCCTGCCGGAGCGAGATCATGAAGGCGAATGCGTTTTTGGTGTTGTACGGCGACAGGTGTCCCCATCGAACGTTGTCCTGGTAATCGCCGCTCCAACCGGTGACTTGGTTGGGTTGATAACTCAGCACTCCCGCCGCGCCTCGCACCTCGACAGCTTCGTGATGTGCTGCGGCCACGCTGCCTCCGGCCAAGACAATTTTTCCTTTAACATCTTTGCCTGAGTAATCGTTTGCTGAAGTTCCTTGTCCGACGTCGATCAGTTCAGCTTGAACATCGGCGCTGTTGCTGTAATCGGCGAGAGCTACACGCGTTTTCGAGTAATCAGCGATAACTTCGTTGCGAGGCGATGTTTCAGTCAGCACTCCTGATTCTGCTTCCCATCCCAGGTAAGACCTGAACGTGTTGTATGTTGTCTTGCCGTCTGCCGGGAATGACTCGATGTGTACGTCCTGCAGTCCGTATTCGCGCGCTTTATTGGCAATGTATTCTGCGGCCTCGTGATAACCGGGCGAGGCGTGGACCCTATGAAACTGGCCCAGAGCGATGACTGTATCTTTGGCCAGGCTACCTGACGCTTCCGCCACAATCGCGTTAAGCTGGGCGTCAGGCAGCAACGTTGTTTTTTGCGCCGAAATTATTGGCAGGCAAAACAAAGCCAGTATAAGGAGTAATGAAATTAAACGCGTCATTGAATGTTCCTCATCGACTGCGAATGATCGGATGCCGGTGATAGTAACACCTGCGAGTTTTCCGCAAAAGCGAGGAACGTATTTTGGAGTGCGCCACCAGATCGGCGCACTCCAAAATCAGCTTAGTTTGCGATCCAGGTTTAACGATCTGATAGCTTGATCCAACTCGGTGTTGAGCTTCGATTGCTCTTCGCTCAACTTCTTCTTTGCGGCGGTCAATTCCTCGACGCGGGTTTCCTGCTCGTTAGCCTTTGCAATATAGCGCGTGATCAACTGATTGGCCTGAGCAGTCTCTTTCAGCGCCTTGATATTGTCTCTGAGTCTAGCCTGGTCTTTATCTATATCGCCTAGCTCTTTGTCAGCATCGGCGATTCTGCTGTTGATTGATGCAATCTGCGCTTTTAGGTCAAGTATGTGCTGCAAGGCGGCCCTCGTCTCATCATCAATATACCGTTTGGATACGAACAGCTGCAGGTTGTCGGTCGTTAAATTGGAAAGGGCATAAGTCTCCATCAAAGCCTGTCGCGTCACAACAGGGAACTCGACCGTCGCGCGAGATCCGACATCAATGCGGAATCGATAAACGGTCGCAGTCTTTTCAACTGGTTTTTGTGTTTGATCAGACAGTACCCATCCTTGCTGAATTGGATGCTCAACATAGATGACCTGAGGCTTATCGGTTTGATTCGTAATCGTATAGGTTTTCTTCTGGGTTTGATAAAAATGAGTTTGAAACGCTCCATTGATCGCGCGAACCAGAAAGACGGGCTCGCGATCACCTTTCTGATTCGTGGTCACCAGCGTGCCCAGGTCGAGCGCATAAGAGATAAATCGTTCCTCACCCGGCTTCAGTCGCTCCATCAACGCTTCACCGGCATAGGCATCTCCATCAATTACTGTCAGCGGCCCACCTTCCAGCGTAAGCGACGAAGTATTCTTCAAACGCAGACCGCTCATAGGTCGATCAGCCCGTGCGCTTTCGTTGTAGATGGAAA
>DASRDY010000073.1:0-5612 GCA_035652355.1 Blastocatellia bacterium | reverse complement strand
GTTCCGAAAGAAAATATTGTGTTCGTTTCCGGAATCGGCTGTTCCAGTCGTTTCCCGTATTACATGAACACGTACGGATTTCACAGCATTCACGGACGCGCTCCGGCGATTGCAACGGGTGTTAAGACCGCGAATCCCAAGCTCTCCGTTTGGGTCATCACGGGCGATGGCGACGCGCTGAGCATCGGCGGCAACCACTTTATTCACGCAATCCGTCGCAATCTGGATATCAAAATCATTCTGTTCAACAACAGAATCTATGGATTGACTAAAGGTCAGTACTCGCCGACATCGGAATTCGGCAAGAAGACGAAGTCAACTCCGATGGGATCGATCGATTATCCGTTGCATCCCATCTCAGTCGCGCTGGCTGCGGAAGCAACATTCTGTGCCCGTTCGAACGACATCGATCCAAAGCACCTTGCAGCCACAGTCGAAGCGGCCGCAAAACACAAGGGCATTGCATTCGTCGAAGTATTCCAGAACTGCAATATCTTTAACGATGGTGCGTTCAAGTATTTCAACGAGCGCGATGTTCGCAGCGACCGAATGATCTACCTGGAGCATGGCAAACCGATGGTCTTCGGCAAGAACCTTGATAAAGGTATCAAGCTGAACGGCCTGAAGCTGGAAGTTGTGCAACTCGGTAACGGCGTCACGAAAGACGACCTGCTGGTTCACGACGAGACTGATACAGACCCGACTCGGGCATTCCTGCTCTCACGAATGGAGTATCCGGATTTCCCGATCCCGGTGGGTGTTTTCAGATCGGTTCAACGACCGACTTACGAAGATCTTTTAGAGGGTCAGGTCGAAGGCGCCATAGCCAAATCCGGCCCGGGCGATCTGATGAAGTTGATCAATTCAGGCGATACCTGGACGATTAATTAAATTCCAACACTGTAGGGGCAGGGCTCGTCCCTGCCCGGATCGTGCGAAGCACGATGAAATGCTTGGTAAATGATCGTTTAATTGCCTTTCGGCAATCCGGGCAGGGACGAGCCCTGCCCCTACATTTCTTCCAAATCTCTTAGAAAGTAGAAATGATCGACGGGACCCTGGCCGTGGCCGATATCCAGTGAGTTCCTAATCGCCTCCGTAACATATCTCTTTGCGGCGGCGACGGCTTCCTTCAAATCCATTCCCTTCGCCAGATTCGCTGCGATTGCCGATGAATATGTGCAGCCCGTTCCGTGTGTGTTTTTTGTTAAGATTCGTTCGCCTTCAAATAAGGTAAAATCGGTTCCATCGAAAAGAATATCAATCGGATCGCCAATCAAATGTCCGCCTTTGACCAATACCGCCGCACATCCGGTTTTGATTATTTCTTTAGCTGCCTGTTTGACAGAATCGACATCCCGAATTCGAATTCCCGTCAGCGATTCAGCCTCTTGAATGTTCGGCGTCACCACGGCCGCTAGCGGGAAAAGCTGCCTTTGCAAAGACTCAACAGCATCATCGTTAAGCAGACTGAAGCCACTGGTAGATACCATCACCGGATCGACCACAAGAGCGCGACAGCCCATCGCCATCAATTTTGATGCAACGCATAAAACAATCTCTTTTGATGACAGCATTCCGGTCTTGATTGCAACTATGTCGAAATCAGAAAAAACCGCATTCAGTTGCGCCTCGATTATTTTGATCGGCAAGTCATGCGTAGTGATCACCTGCATCGTATTTTGAGCAGTAATCGATGTGATGACAGAGAGACCGTACGCTCCATTCGCCTGCAGAGCTTTCAGGTCGGCCTGAATTCCAGCGCCTCCACCTGAGTCAGAGCCGGCAATGGTTAATACTTGAGGAATAGCCATAGTAATCGTAGCGCAAGCTGCCAGCTTGCGTCCGTTATAATACCCGAATTCCTTTTGAACGCACACTTTCGAAACGGCGCAAGCGGTGCTGCTTGCGCTACACCACAGTTGACACGCAATTACAGCCAGTAGACAATATTCGTCTTCAATTTTTGTGAACTCTCTACCAAACCGGTTTTGATCGAGCGAGGAGCATCTATGAAACGCGTATTGGCATCCATCCTGTTCAGCTTGGTTTTCTGTCTCACGGCATCTTCACAAGCACAGAAACATGTGGTCACAGTGGACGATCTTCTAAACATAGTCGGCGTCAGTAACCCGGAGATTTCTCCCGACGGCAAATGGATTCTCTATACGCGCTCGGATCTGGATTGGAAGAGCAATAAACGGGTTAACAACCTTTGGATGGTCTCGACCGAAACGAAAGACGCTTTTCAATTCACCAGCGGCGAACCGGCCGCACAACCTGCGTGGTCGCCTGATGGCAAGTCGATAGCGTTTATTTCTGCTCGCGAAAAAGACAGCAGGGATCGGTTGATATATGTGATCCGCACCACTGGCGGCGAAGCCGTAAAGTTGTTCGATCACAAAGACGGAGTCTCTTCTTTCAAATGGTCGCCGGACGGTAAGCGCATCTTCTTCCTCGCTAATGATCCTAAAGACGATGCCGCCAAGAAGGCAGAGAAAGACGGTGACGACAGTATCTTCGTCGATGAAGGCCCGAACGGCCAAAACCGCGGCCAATGGACGAACCTGTGGGTTTACGATCTTGCAGCAAAGAAAGAGCGCCAGATCACAAAAGAGAAAATGATTGTCAGCGGGTATGAGCCCTCGCCCGACGGCTCGCGCATTGTTTTCACTGCTCGCAAAGAAAACATTCGCAACGGCGCTCATTTGAGCGAGGTCAACGTTGTTGATGTAAACAGCGGCGCAGTTTCACAACTGACGAACAATCAAGCACCCGAAAATAACGCTAAATGGTCGCCCGACGGCAAATCGATCTCCTATCTTGCTCCTGACGATAAGACCTATGAATTGTCGAATGGCAAACTCTGGCTCATCGATCCGCAGTCGAAGCAATATCATAAAATTTCCGGTCAATACGAAGGCGGCATTCAGAATTATTTCTGGGCAAAAGATGGAAAGCACATCTATTTCAGCGGCCAGGCACGAACCAATCACGAGTTCTTCGTTTTGGATGTCAGTAATGGAACCGTCGAGCAACTAACGAATAAACCAGGCGTACTGGCGGTAAGTTCTCTTTCGGAAGATCAGACAAAAGGTGCAGCAGTGTACTCGAATCCGCAGCAGCCGTCGGATATTTATCTGGTCGACGTGAAAACAAACGCGCTGACTCAGATGACCGACGTCAATCCACAGGTGAAGAATTGGGCTCTTGCGCAAAGCGAAGTTGTAAAATGGAAGAGCACAGACGGACTTGAAGTTGAAGGAATCCTGCATTACCCGACTGGCTATCAGCCTGGCAAAAAGGTTCCTTTGATCCTGAATGTTCACGGCGGTCCGGCTGGTGTGTTCAGTTATGGTTGGAGCGGGCTCTATCACGTTTATGCGGGCCTTGGTTACGCCTCGCTGTCGCCGAACGTGCGCGGCAGTTCCGGATACGACGACAAACTGTTGCGCGGCAATATGCACGATCTTGGTGGCGGAGATTTCCAGGACCTGATGACCGGAGTCGATTACCTGATCCAGCGCGGCATCGCCGATCCTGATCATATGGGAGTGAAAGGCTGGAGTTACGGCGGCATCCTTTCCGGTTGGACGATTACGCATACCGACAGATTTAAGGCCGCATCGGTCGGAGCTATGGTGACCGACTGGGCTTCGGAATATGCGATGGGCTTCAACCACGATATCAGGTTGTGGTACATCGGCGGCACTCCGTGGGATAATCCCGAAGGCTACAAGAAAGAATCTTCTTACAGTTATATCGACAAGGTGAAGACACCGACGATTATCTTGCACGGCGAATCGGACACAACCGACACAATCGGTCAGAGCATGATGTTCTATCAAGGCTTGAAAGACCGAGGCGTGCCCGTGCGATTCATACGGTTCCCTCGCGAGCCGCACGGATTTCTCGAACCGCATCATCAGCGAATTCGCGACACCGAAGAGATCGCCTGGATGCAGAAATACGTGATGGGCGTCGATTGGTCCAGCCCGCCTCCAAGCGATAAGAAAGATGATAAGAAAGCTGAAAGTGGGACCAAAGATTCGAAATAGAATGCGTCAGCATTACGTATCGGGGCATACGATCTGTTAGTCCGAGTTTTGATATGAGCTCGAAACTAGAAGCGACGATCGAAGACCTCTATTATGTTCCTGAAAACGGCAAAGCTGAAATTGTCGATGGGAAACTTGTATTCTTTCCGCCTTTGGGAGCATGGCCGAACAGGGCGAGCGGTACGATCTACGTTAGCCTGCGTAATCATGAGCGTAATATAATCACTGGTCGTGCTTACATAGGAACTGCGGCATTCATTGTTCATCTGCCCAATCGCAAATCGTTTAGCCCTGATGTCTCCTTCTACATCGGTCCCTTCAGCGGTATGAAGTTTCTTCAGGGAGCGCCTATCTTTGCCGTCGAAGTTCGCAGTGAAGGCGATTACGGTTCGGCCGCGGAACGAAAAATCAGGCAAAAGATCAACGACTATTTTGCGGCCGGAACAAAAGTCGTTCGGGATGTCGATTTGCTTTCGTACGATATCGTCAAAGTGTATCGCGCTGACGATCCTGACAACCCAACGATTTATCGGCGCGACGATATTGCGGAGGCTGAGCCAGCCGTTCCCGGTTGGCGAATTCCTGTTGCTGAATTGTTTGCTTAAAACGACTTTCATAATTGAACCCACACTTCATTCGTCTATGATTGTCGCTACCCTCACTGAAATTTCGAAGCCATGCTTGACCGCACCGCGGGTGGTCGGCTATCCTTTTTGGTTTGGTTTTACTCACAATATCTGACCTATAGTGTCTAAGGAGTGTTTCGTTAATGGCAAGCATTCAGGCAAATGACCTTCGCCGCGGCAATATCATCATCTATAACAATGCGCCTTATCGCATTCTGGAGTTCGAACATCGCACGCCCGGCAACCTGCGCGCCTTCGTCCAGGTGAAGATGCGCAATTTGAAGAACGGTTCGTCAACAACGACCAGGTTCAGTTCGACCGAGCAACTCGAAAGGGCTCATCTGGAAGAGCACGAGATGCAGTACCTGTACAGCGATGGCTCGCAGCACCACTTTATGAATACCGAGAGTTATGAACAGGTCGCGCTGGACGATGAAACACTTGGCGATTCGGTGAATTACCTGATTCCGAACCTTCACATCCAGGCCGAGTTCCTCGACGGCAATCCAATCTCTATCGAACTGCCACCGGTTATCGAGCTCACAGTTATCGAGACTACGCCCGAACTGAAAGGCGCAACAGTTTCGAACGTGAACAAACCGGCGAAGCTGGAGACCGGAGTGACGATTCCTGTGCCGCCGTTCATTAAGGAAGGCGACCGCATCCGCGTCAACCCGAACGAAGGCCGTTATATCGAGCGCGCCTGATCGCAACTCTTTGTGTAGTCAGTAATCGGCGGTCATAGTATTATCACGATTGGCCGCCGATTTATTGTCTGCATTCTTATGTATCTTCTTTATTCATTCCTGCTCTCGCTTGGCGTCATTCTGTTGTTTCCATATTTCCTTTTTCTTGTCTCTACAAAGCAAAAATACCGCGCGAACCTGAAGCAGCGATTCGGTCTGTTACCGTCGAATCTCAAATCAGA
>DASRDY010000072.1:0-23380 GCA_035652355.1 Blastocatellia bacterium | reverse complement strand
AGGTTTCGAACTCAACTCAGTATTCCCTGTATGTTGGCAATTCTTACCGCGCGTATGACATCTACAGCAATTATGTGAGTGGAGGAACAACCACAGTTTCGGGTATTCCAACCGACGGCCGAACGATTTATGTTTCCTTGTGGTCGTTCATAAATGGCGTGTGGGTGCCGGCGGACTACACTTATAAAGCCGAAACACCAACAACACAGGGCTCCACCATTACGGTAAGCGCTTCGCCAAGCGCCGGTGGCACGGTCAGCGGCGGCGGAACGTTTGCGGCAGGAAGTTCTGTTACAGTCACGGCAACAGCTAGTGCCGGTTACACATTTTCGACCTGGACTGAAAATGGAAATGCAGTCGTGGCACAGAACAACTACACGTTTACTGTTTCCGGCAGCAGAAACCTTGTTGCGAATTTCATCCCCAACAGTCAGGCAAGGGCACAGATGACGAGTCCGGCTGCGGGCTCAACGTTTAGTTCGGGAACGGTTACATTCAACTGGAGTCAGGTGTCGAACTCGACACAGTATTCTCTGTACGTCGGTAATTCCTATCGCGGTTATGATATCTACAGCAACTATGTGAGTGGCGGATCAACTGTAGTTTCAGGTATTCCTACCGACGGTCGAACGATCTACGTATCCCTGTGGTCATTCATAAACGGTATATGGGTACCGGCAGACTACACTTATCACTCCGGAACATCTACAACCCAAGGCTTTGCTATTACAGCGAGCGCTTCACCGAGCGCTGGAGGAACAGTCAGCGGCGGCGGAACCTTCGGCGCTGGAACATCTGTGACGCTCACTGCGACGGCAAATGCCGGTTACACGTTTTCAACCTGGACTGAAAATGGCAACGCAATAGTGGCACAGAACAACTATACATTTACCGTTTCTGGCAGCAGGAATCTGGTTGCTTATTTCATCAGTAACAGCCAGCCCAGAGCACAGCTTACGAATCTGGCAAATGGCGCCACGTTCAATTCATCAACGATGACCTTCACATGGACTCCGGTATCAAACGCAACCCAGTATTCTCTTTACGTTGGCAATTCGTACCGAGGTTACGATATCTACAGCAATTATGTGAGCGGCGGAACAACCGCAGTTTCAGGTATTCCTACTGACGGACGAACGATCTACGTATCTCTTTGGTCGTTCATCAATGGTATATGGGTGCCGGCGGATTACAGTTTTCACGCTTGTTCCGGATGTAAATAGCGCGAAACAAAAAGTCACGCCGTAATTCATCCGGTGGCGCAAGGGAATGGTTCGGCTTGTAGCAGGCGCAATCATTCCTTACAATCCATATCGATGAGCAACACCGATATGCATCTAGTCCTAGGGATTGAGAGTTCTTGCGATGAAACGGCGGCCGCAGTTATAGAAGACGGCACAAAGATCCGTTCCAATGTCATCTCTTCTCAAATCACTATCCATAAACCGTACGGCGGAGTCGTGCCGGAACTCGCCTCAAGAGAACACCTGGCAAAAATTGATTACGTTGTCGAAGAGGCGCTCTCCAAGGCCGAAGTCACATTAAACCACATCGATGGAATCGCGGTAACTTATGGTCCGGGACTGGTAGGTTCATTGCTGGTCGGCATCGGATATGCCAAGTCACTTGCATATGCCTTGAATAAGCCGCTGGTCGGCATAAACCATCTCGAAGGGCACATCTATTCAGTAGTCTTCGAGAATCCACCGATTCAATACCCTGCTCTCGCGCTTGTAGTATCAGGCGGGCACACCAGCCTCTTTCTGATGCCGGAAGAAGAAAAGTATAAGGTCATTGCTCGAACACGTGATGACGCTGCCGGTGAAGCCTTCGACAAGATCGCGAAGCTCGTCGGGCTTGGCTATCCCGGCGGACCGATAATCGACAAGCTGGCGAAACAAGGCGATCCGCATGCGGTTAAGTTCGCGATCCCGCGCATGGGCGACGGCCGAATGGATTTTAGTTTCAGCGGTTTGAAAACTGCCGTATTGCGTTATGTTAAGCAAAACAACATCGGACCTTTAAAACCAGGCGAAGAGCCAACGAAAGAGGTCATCGACTTGGCCGCCAGTTTTCAACGCACAGTCGTAGCAACATTGATTGATCGACTTGGAGCGGCGGCTACGGAGCACAACCCGCGAACAGTTATTCTTTCGGGTGGTGTCGCCTGCAACAGCGAATTGCGAGCAGCGGCGAAAGAGCTCTGCGAAAAGTTACAGATTCCGTTTTATGTGCCGCGACCGATACTCACCACAGATAACGCAGCAATGATCGCGGCGGCTGGTTATCCAAAACTGCTTCGAGGCGAACGCGCCAACATGAGTTTGTCCGCTGATGTCAGTATTAAGCTCCAAAATGTCGATGTAGAAGACGCGGCGCTGGCAGGTCACGTCCGGTACAGGCTTTAAGGGAAAATATTGCACTATTTACGTACTTTATTTGGCCTGCTATTTACTGTCTTACCAGTCTTCAAGTAATATGGGCCGAATATGAAAGGTCGCGGATGGACTTTTGAGGTCCAGACAAGAGTGTGCCAGCGTATTCCGCAGTCATTCACTTGTTTAATGTCATACGTTCCGCACCTTGCATTGTTGTTCATTAGGTTATTGTTGAGACTGGAGCAGTGAAGGAGCATCTCGCTAGATTTGCCCATACACCAGCTCCGAAGTTAACTTCGTAATTTTAAGTTAACCTCTTTATCAAGTCTCTGCACTCACGAGGCATTATTGCCATTACCTGCCGCGGGTCGCTGCCGATGATGCGAAGCAATCGCACCCAATCTAGCAAGCAGCGACAACACATCTCCGATCAGGCTCTGATTGATCAAAGACGCGATTGCGTCATTTCACCAGAGTTTTCCCCATATTTCCGCATGTAAGGAGGCAATATTGGCAAAGGTTATACTGGTTAATCCGTCGCTATCGACCGTGGGATACAGCTTTATAACTCCGCGCTGGCTCTATGTGCTGGCTCAGGCAACACCCACCGATCTTGTCGGTGATCCCGTGGTCATTGATGAATCGATTGAAAGCTTTAATCCTGAAATTATCAATCCGGGAGACATCGTCGGCATCGGAATCAGCAGCGGCAACTGCAATCCTGGATATCGCGTTCTGAAGGAAGCAAAGCTCAGAGGCGCAAAGGTGATCATGGGAGGCATTCACACCACCATTTTTCCTGAAGAACCTCTGGGAATGGGAGCGGATGCGGTAGTCACCGGCGGCGGCGAAATGATATGGCCCGGAGTTATAAAAGACGCTCTGCAAAATCGCCTTCAGCAAAAATATGTGGGTGGACGTGTACCCGGCGACGCTATGCTCAAGGCAAGATGGGATCTGCTGGATCCAACCAGATACCTCTTCCCATCTGTTCAAACAGTCGCAGGATGTCCCGAGAATTGCAGCTTTTGCTCGGTTTGGGTGACCGAAGGACGCCAACCGCGAATGCGACTGGACGATAAGATTATCGAAGAGGTTAACGAACTGCATCAGATGGGATTTCGTTACATTGTCTTTGCCGATGATAATTTCAATCCTGCAACTCTAAGCCGGATAGCACGCGAACCGAACCCGCAAAAGCGACGAGAACTCGAACAAGTCCGAGAAAAGCGCCTGAAGTTTTTTGAAGAATATGATCGTTCCGTGCCAAAAGATATGTTCGCTTTTGCCCAGATGACTACGGAGGCCACAAGCGACGACGAGTACCTTCGGGCAATGAATAAACAAATGAGAATTCGGGTGGCGTTGATCGGAGTTGAATCCTTCTCAGAGGAAGGATTAAAAAGCGCCGGAAAAGAGTGGAATCCGATTGGCCAGAAAATGGTCGAAGCCATACAAAAAATTCAGGAAAACGGGATTTTTGTATTGAGCTCGATTATTTGTGGACTGGAATCCGATACTGTCAGCACGATTCGAACAATGAGACAGTTTGCAAACGAATCCGGCACAATGTTCGCGCAATTCACCGTCTATAACCCGTATCCCGGTACCAAAGACTTCTACGAGATGATGAACGATAAGAAAAACCTGGAAAAGCCAGGGTTCGTTCCCAAGCACAAGACCCAAATACTTTCAGACCAATACTGGCTGACCTCATTGAGGCCGGTTGACATTATCAAGCATCCTAACATCACCGGAAAAGAGTTGCATGATGAAAACAAACAGTGCTGGGACAGCTTTTATTCGATCCGCGAAAGCATCAGCAGGACCAGACACGGAACCGGTAAGCGTTGGCCATTGGCCGGGAAGTTTGTCTATGTGTTGACGTGCATTTTGTTCAGAAGGGCGTACGCCGGGTATGGTATGGCGGCTGATGCCGTTCGCAAGACGGAGATGGGATTCGGCACCAGGATGCTGATCATGCTGGCCGTCAGTTTTTATAATCTATTCTTCCGGCGGATTAGTCTGCGGAAGGTGACGCTGGGGCTCACGCGGAAAAAGAGTTCTCGGAAAAAGGTGCAGAATCTGGTTTCGGTTGGCGAGATGGATGCCGTAGCAGATAGTGGAAAGTCTTGAAGGAAGTTGGTTCCGCAGTTAACTGATAAGCGTAAATCCTTTCTGGTCCCACAGAAAGGATTTACGCTTTATGTTTTGAATTACTGCGGCTGAACCGGCAGAGTATGAATGTTACCTGCAAGGAAATTAGCAAGCGTAACCAAATCCTTGATGTCCACGCTGCCATCCTGAAGAACATCCGCGGCAGGTATATCACCTGTTATATTTCCTGCCAGTTTGTTTGCCAGCATAACCAGGTCTCTGATATCAATTACTCCGTCTCCGTTCAGGTCCCCGTAACCCGTAGTTGAGATTAATAGGCTGGTTGTATTCGAGACGCCACCGCCGGGTGCTCCGTTGGTCACTGTAATGGCCGCCGCGCCAGGATTTGCAACGTCTGAAGCGGTTACACCTACTGTGATCGTGTTGTTGTCAACGAACAAGGCAGTTCGATTTACCCCTCGGAATTGCACAGTAGAACCTTGAACGAATCCTGTTCCTTTAATCGTTAGAGTAAAGTCCGATGTGCCCGGCGCAACAAGCCACGGTAACAATCCTGTAATGTGCGGAGCAGGATTGTTGATTGCGAATATTAGTACGTTTGACAATCCGCCGCCCGGAGCAGGATTGAAAACTGTGACTGAGGCAGTTCCAGTCGCAGCAATATCCTGCTGCGAAATTGCCGCGGTCAACTGATTACTGCTGACAAAAGTCGTCGGTCTATCTGAACCATTCCAGCGAACGACAGAATTACTGACGTAATTCGATCCGTTCACAGTCAGATTAAAGCTCGTACCTGGAAGCACCGACGACGACGGGTTCAGGCTTAAAATGGTAGGTACTCCATTATCGATTGAAACAACCTCGTCGTGACTGCCGTTGATATTGAAATGGTGAAAGAGCAACACCCCTTGAGAATTGTTCGCAACGTACGCCGTCGGGTTAAAAGTCAACGATATGCTTGTTCCATTTCGGTCAAATGAAGTTGATGTTCCCGGAATGCTGCTCGAAAAGCTCAGACCTGGATTCGCTGCGTCATAGGTCAGAGTATTGCTGACTCGTATTTTGGTGACATCATCCAGATCGACGGTATACGTCTCTACTCTGTAATTGAACTTAGCGTTGTTTGCAGTCAATCCCAGATCGGAGGCCTTAACAGGCAGAACCATAACGTTTGAGTTGAACAATGCTGAATCGAACTGTGTTGAAGATATTCCATTAAGAGGATAAGTAGCTAGAGTCCCTCCGTTCGTATTCTTCAGCGTTGCAGTAAAGAAATCCCCACCGGTTCCAACTGAATTTATGTTGTTTAGGACAAAATCATCGGTCCCATCGCGGTTAGTATCGATAAAAATCGCGACACGAACCTCGTCAGGACTGGACCACCCCAGTTGAGTGGCGATACCGAAATCAATATTCGTATTTGTTATTGTTCCGGCAGAGACGAAATTACTGGTAACGCCAACGTATTTCAGATCGGCGCTCTTTTCCAGGCCGGGTAAAGTAGTGTTCGCAGGCAGACTTTGCTGCAATTCAAAAGCGCTGACCAATGACTGTTCATCTGTCGGAAAATTCTGCCCCGTTATCACGTCCTGCCCGGTTAAATCGATTGTAGCGTTGTTGCCAGCGCCAAACGTGAGCGCAGTCTCTGACGAATGCATGTTCGACGCAGGTCTGACAACAGCATACACAGGAACGCGCAATGTCTGCGCTGAATTGGTTGTCAGCACTACGTAACCGGACTCATCGCTGATAAACTGGCGCCCACTGGAGGTGTTAATAGTTGCATCATGCGTGTGCTGCATCAGGCTGGCAGTAGCATCAAGTTGAACCCTGATGTCCATGAACCCCCCGGCCGGAACGGTTACTGTTGGACCGTCTGGCAACGAGTATTGCACTCCGGGCGTGTGCGTCACGCTTGTGTATTGAACATTGTAGGTTGCCCCACTATTGCCGTGATTGAAGATTCGAATATGTTTTGTCGCCGTTGCGGCACCGACGACTTCGGTCAGTCCGAACGAGACACTGACCAGTCCGGAACCGTCTGCGTTGTAAGCGACAACCTGACTGTTTGCGGCTTGCGCAACATCGATTCTGCCGCCTCCAATACGCGCAGGGTCGAACACCTGCGAGTTCGGATCGGTAGAAACGCGCACGTCGTGCGCCGTATTCATCACCAGTGCCTTCAGTTGCTCGACAGTCCAACCGCTTGCGGCCGGATGAAGTTGCCGAAGCAATGCCATCGTGCCCGCAACGTGCGGCGTAGCCATCGAGGTGCCGCTCAAAGTTGCGCCTCTCGTTCCCGTGCCGAATCCGGCTGAGAAAATGGCCGAACCGGGGGCTGCCACATCAGGTTTTAGAAAAGAATCCCCTCTTCTTGGTCCTCGCGATGAAAAAGAAGCAATCGTATCTGTCGTGTGTCCAGTGGCAGCGGCGCTGATGCTTCGACTGGATGACGCCGGGCTGCCATCTATATAATATGAATCGCTGGCATTGCCCGCCGCGGCAACGACAATGACTCCCAGAAGCGACGCATTATCGCTGGCGACTGCGGTACTGTCAAAATCTCCGCCGTAATCTGACCCAAGCGACATGTTGATAACGTCCAGGTGATCAGAAAAATCGCCGTCTCCGTTCGGATCGACAGCCCACTCTATCGCTTTATCGACAACATCCGATGCGCCAGAGCACCCAAATACCCGCAATGCATAGAGACTGGCCGTTGGCGCTACGCCCGGACCTATCGCCGGGAATGGAAACTGTAAATTCGGCCCGTATGGTCCCGTGTATGTCGTTCCATCGGTGTTGACGCCGAATCCTGCTACCGTTCCGGCCACGTGGGTGCCATGCCCGAAACAATCCATTGGATCAGGATCGGGAACAGGCACATCATTACTAATTCCGTTGTAAGCGTCACCTACGAAATCAAACCCGCCGACTACTTTCGCAGTGGGAAACAGTCCATCATTTATGACAGTTTTATCGTTCCTTGAATAATCGCTGGCGAGGCCGGAACCGCCAAAATCCGTATGTATGTAATCAATCCCGGTATCAATGACTCCGATTTTTATTCCTTCGCCGTGCATATTGAGACCCGCGCTGTCCCAAACTTGCGGAGCGTTAATGAAAGGCACACTCGTGGCATTGCTGACGTATTTGGTTACCAGCGGATGAATCGCCTTCACACCTGGCATCTGTGCGATTGCCGATAACTGACTAGCATCCACTTTTGCGCCGATTCCGTTGAAAACGCGCTGCGTTCGGTAAATCACCGTGGCACTCATCTGCGCAAGTGGGACCAGCAATCGCTGTTGCGCCTGTTCAATGCGCGACAGTTGCGACTTTGCCGCAGTTAAGGCTTGAGCGACGTTGCTGCGGGATCGCTCGTCAGAGAACGTTCGAATCGACGGCGTATCGGTGAGCTCGATCACAATCTTGATCGGTCTTGAAACCTGGCCAACCTGCTGCGCGCGTATGCCTTTCAGCGGCAGAACAGGGGCTAAAACTAAAGCAATTAAAAGGATTGCAACGACCCGGGGGGAAACGACGACCGCCCTTGCTATCATTTCTATTTATTGACCTCTCAAATTTCCAGGATCAATTTTTATTAAGTGTGCGTGACAGAGTGAAAGAAATCTCGCCTGATAGTTTAATCGAATTTCGGCAGGCATGTGCAAATATTATTTCAACTGTGGCGCAGATATTCAGTCTGCGCTGGTCAGCCGAGGGATAGCTTAATTCAAGCAACCGCATTGATAAGCCCGCGCAGACTGAATGTCTGCGCCACTTTTGCAAATATTATTCAACGATTTCCAGTTCTGAATAGTATATACAAGTGATTACCGATTTCACACTTGAGCGAGCAGATGCAGACAGAGACCGCTAACCTTGGAATCATAATCAGCGCCCGGGGCAATCGCGCAGCCGAAGAAACCACGGCTGTTGATTCGATAATTGCCCGCGCCAAAGCTGGTGATAACCAGGCTTTTGAAGCGCTGATGATCAAATACCAGCGTCAGGTTATCGGAACTTCGCTCCGCTTGCTGGGTAATCTGGACGATGCGCGGGATGCCGCTCAGGAAGTTTTTTTGCGGCTTTATAAATATCTGCACACGCTGGACGAGACCAGGCAGATCGAGCCGTGGCTCTACCGTGTGACTGTAAATGTTTGTCGCGACCTTGGTCGTAGACGGAGCTTGAACACGCACCTATCTCTGGACCAGGAGATGGAGGGCAGCTCGATTGAGCACCTTTCCGCCAAGATTGATATCGAGGGCGATCTGGCACTTGCTCAGGAACGACAGATTATCCGCGAGGCTCTGTCATCGCTATCGGAAAAAGAAAGATCAGCGCTGGTTCTACGCGATCTGGAAGGAAAGACCACCGAAGAAGTGGCGACGATTTTAGGCTCGTCGGCTGTTACGGTACGCAGCCAGATCAGTTCCGCGCGTGTAAAGATTAAGAAGTATCGCGACCGCATCTTGAGGAGGCGGCAAAAATGAATTGCGAAAAATTCGAACGATTAATAGCACTTGAAGTTGAAGGCGACCTGCCCGACAAGGAAAGATCTAGGTTAACCGATCACCTCGCGATGTGTGGAAGTTGTCGCCGATTCTCTGAAGAGCTGCGCGATAGCCAGAACGCATTGCATGGCTACACCGGTGGCGATTTCGATGAGAATCTGCTGGCCGGAATTCGCCGCAACGTGATGGCGCAAATAGAGGAAGGTCGTGTCAGTCGCGGATACTTGGATCAGATTGCACGATGGCTCGGTATCAGCGATTTTCGACGATTCGCCTGGGCAATGACAGGGGTGGCGGCCATTCTGGCGGTTGCAACTACTTTTGTGGTTCTCACAGTCGTCAGGTCAGAAAAGTCGATCTATATATCTGTGAACGTTCCGCAGATCAAATTACCTGGCGCGGGTTCGATTGTAATCCCGAAAGTTGATCCATTCAGAAATCGGGATCGCAAACCCAGGATTTCTAATAGACCGCCTAAGGTAAGCTCACCCTCATTTGTTGCCGTTGCGGATTCGACTCCTCCTTCTTTGGTGAATTCGGATACGGAAATCAAAGGAGCAGGAACTGAGATTACAGATACAACAGCAAGCAATGACCGTTCTATTGGGCCGAAGAAGGAAACTACCAGATTCGAGATACCAACTTCTAACCCGAATATAAAAATAATTTGGATCGTCGATAAAAAGCCAAACGCTCCGCCTGCAGCAGTGTTATCAAGCAGTGAATAATTTGCTTCCAATCGCAATTAAAGGTTACCGACTAATCGGAGGAAATATGAAAAGACTGAGATTTGTGAGTATTGTTGCGCTCATAGCATTTTTGGGTCTGCCAGGTATTTTGTTTGGAAAAGCCCAGGACAATAAGAAACCAGAACCACAGATAGATGTGTCGGTTCTGAAGCAGCTAAAGGGAAAGGTATTCGAGCTGAAATATCGCCAGCCTTCCGATATTTTTAACATTATCAGGCCGCTCGGCAGCGGATACGCCGCGTCAATGATACAGCCTAGCGATGAATCGCATACCATAACCGTTCGGGACTTCCCGGAAAATATAGCGGCAATTGAAGAAGCAATTGCCAGACTCGATACTCCGCAGAATCGCAAGCCCGATGTAAATTTGGAAGTTCGCCTAAGCCTGGTTGAGGCTTCACGCAGTGCATCGATCGGTGGTGGCGATGTCCCGCCAGCGATAGCCCCTGTTCTGGATGAATTGCGAAAGACGCTGCAGTTTAAGAGCTATCGCTATATCACTACGTTCGTGAACAGGACTCGCGAGAACGCGAACGTTTCAGGATCAGGATTTGTAGATTCTTTGTTCTCTGTACCTGAAACCAAAGGCAGAGCGAATTCTTATGATTATGTTTTCAGTGTAATTCGTCTGTTAAATGGCGACGGTCCAGATCCGACAATCGACGTCAGGGATTTCCGATTTGGCGCCGTTGTTCCCGTAATCACCAACAACAGTCCGGGACATCTTTTGGTTGAAGATAAACGCATTGGTATTGAGACACCGCTTTCGCTAAAAGATGGCGAAACCCTGGTTGTCGGCAATGCCAACGCGGGCAGTTCCGACGAAACTCTATTCGTCGTCGTCTCAATAAAGAAGGTCAAATGATGCCGGCCGGGCCAAATCCAGCCGAAATACTGCCGGATTTGGCCTTTCCTACACCAAACGGTGTAGCTCCACTTCTATATCGTATAAGCCAATCAGACCGAACTTCAGATCTACCGAACGACATCGCAGACAAAAGCTAACGTTCCCAGCATTTACAGTTCAGGTGGAAAAAATCCGGTAGATGGCACGTCGATTGATTATCTAAAGGCGCAACGACAAGAACGGAATCTAAATCGTTGCGGAAAATCAGATTAAAAAGTTCGCGTGTAAGTTGTTTTAAATGAGTCTGCGGTTGGGAAGCCACGGACTCCTGCAATCATAGATTTTTTAGGGATTTTTTTAGAGTTTCTCGCTCATCAACCTAACTCACTCCTTGATGGACCTCGGCTAAAACCGAGGTCTATTTTTTGCTTTTGAACACCCTGCTTTGCCCGCGCCAATCTGCCTTGTATAATTGAGGTTCTGAGACCACGATAATCGAATGCGTCTTTATATCGACTTGGACCATCACAAATACCGAGCGAACCTCAACTGAACCGCTCACATGGCTATGGCAACAGGCACACTTTGGCAACTGGTGAAACTGCGCTACAAACTGATCTGGGCGCAGGCCAGAAGCAGTAACGGCAGAGCGATCTTTATCCTAATTGCCTGCTGTCTTTTTATAGGCGCAGTCATTGTCTCTTTGCTGTTAGGAATACTCGGTGGTGCGGCAATTGGCGCGCTCGGCGCGCGCGCCGGACAGATTGTGCGCGGGATGCTGGCGGTTTTGTTCGGACTTGGAATAATGACTGGCGTCCTGTTGGGCGTTGGTCCGCGTCCCGCATTTGCCGACAGTGTGCTGAGGCGATATCCGCTTAACAGCAGGCAACGTTTTATCTCGCGACACTTAACAGGCCTCCTCGACCCAGCCTGGCCGCTGTTGGCCGCGGTAGCCATTGGACTGGTGATTTCGCTTTCGTTCGCAGGTGTGACACCTATCTACGTCGCATTTCCGGCTGTAGTGATAATGATAATCGCGGCATACCTTCTGGTTGCAACTATATTTACGTTTATGGATATCCTGCTGAGGAAAAGAGGTGGAGCAGCAATTGTGGGGATACTGCTGATCCTGCCAATCTCTTTTTCCGGAGTAATACTGCCGTGGCTGCTGAACTCGCATCATCCTGGACGATATGCGGCTTTCGATAAATTTCTGAAAGTAACACCGCCAGGAACAGCCGCAGCGGCAATGCTCGACAACGACCCCGTCAACATCCTGCTGAACTTGTTTATATTGATTGCATGGTGCGGCATATTGTCCTGTTTCCTGGGACTGATGGAGATGAGAGAGGCAAATATCTCAACCTCAAGCGCGGCCGTGAAGGCAAATTTCAGCAGTCCATATGACCGCATTGCCAGTCTCTTCGGCCCCAAATACGCCCAATTTGCCGGCAAATCTCTTCGTTATTACCTGAGGTCGAATCAAATACGGCTGAGTTTCGTTACATTTCTAATGGTCGTATTTATGGGCCCATTGATGGGAAGAGGTCCCGCCGGCGGATTCTTTATGACTATGGCGCTTTTTACTTTCGTTGGTTTCAGTTCCAGCAGCGCAATCACCAGCAATCAGTTTGGTTACGACGGACCTGGGATAAGGCGTTATGTGCTGTTGCCTGTTTCGTTCGGTACCGCCTTGCGGGCAGGCAGTTTTGTGGCATTATTCGTCGGCTTCCTTGCTATTTTTCCGGCATTGGTATTGTTCACAATCCTGTTTGCGCGGCCATTTGATATGCGCCAGCCATTGATATTGTTGCTCAGCGCTATATCCGGGCTGTTCTTCTTTAACGGTCTGGCTCTCTTGACATCCGTCTACGCACCGTGGCCGGCCAGTTTGCAAAAAGTCGTGGGAAACAAGCCACCGTTGATTACTCAGTTGCTGTTAATGGTTCCAATGATTACAGCTATTTCGTTTGGCCCCTCCATTGGCTTTTTCGTGAAGGTTTCTGTTCTTTTGGATAACTGGTGGGCTATGTTTGTGCCGGTGTTAATAGGATTTGCGGTTTATTTCATTTCACTGAAGCTGATGACGACAGCGCTCGAAAAGCGGCGAGAGAAGATCGTTCAGACGATTGCAGGCGGAATAAATAATTGAAAGCGATAGCGTCTCTATAGAGAGGATATTTAATGGAAACGGTCACCAGGTTCGAGACTGCCAATCAAAACGAATTGGAATCAGGTAGAGCGCCGATCGCAATCAAGATCAGCCGACTTAAAAAGAAGTACGGGTCGGTAACTGCGGTAAATAATCTTTCATTGTCAGTTAAAGCCGGGCGTCTGTTTGGATTTCTCGGTCCAAATGGCGCGGGCAAAAGCACGACGATTGGCTGCATCACCGGATTGATCGATCCAACCGAAGGAGAGATCAATCTACTGGGAGAACCGTTTGATTCAAATTCCGCCCAGTTGAAACGCCGTATCGGCGTTATGCCTGAAGGCCTGGCTCTGTTTGATCATTTATACGCTCACGAATTCTTAAGTTTCGTCGCTCAGATGTTCGGGCTGGACCAGCAAACGACACAACGTCGCGTTCAAGAGTTGTTGGCAGTTCTGGACCTACAGACCACGGGCAAGAAGAGGCTGGTCGAATACAGCACCGGCATGCGGAAGAAGGTAGCATTCGCCGCCGCTATTATTCACAGCCCGGAGATCCTGTTCCTGGACGAGCCATTCGAAAGTATCGACCCCGCCGGCACCGCTATGCTGAAAGACTGGCTGCGGCGTTTCGTCGCGCAAGGCAAAACCGTTTTTATGACTACGCACGTTCTTGAGACGGTCGAGCGCCTCTGTGATGAAGTCGCCATCATCAAAGCTGGCGAAGTCGCCTGGGTCGGCGAATTGGAACCGCTTGCAACCGGAAAATCAATTCCGTTCGAGAATCAGCAGTTCAACACGCTCGAATCTCTATTTTTGCACATCGTGGGCGAGCACCATACACAGCTCGACTGGCTCTGATGGATGAAGTAAGCAAGCAATAGGTGAAGTCGAGTTGAGCAAGCGAAGCTTGCGATAGCAAACAGCCCATCTATACGCCGCCGTCCATATTTTGCGCCATTGATGATCGAGCACAACGGAAATTGTGTGTTGCGCGCTGATTTATGAATCCGACGTCTTCAACGGTTCCTTCCATAGAATTCGGACCAGTCAATTTGCCGGTGTAGACTTCCATTCCCGGACCACGGCCGTTGTGGATGGCCCATTGCAAAGTCTGTGAATCGATGACTTTGACAAAGGAAACATCCAGATGATAGGTGTTATCGCTATTCGGCATTCCCGTATGTTCTGCATTTACGACTCCGTCTTTTACCTCGAAGTTGAAAAGGTTTTTAGATCCGTCGCGCCTGTTTTCTATCCAAACGCCAAGGAATGGTTTCATCTGATCGACAGTAGGCATCGGCAGATTTTCCCATTCATCCAGTCTGGGGTCGCGACCTTTTTTCACGGTCTCTTGGGCGATCATCATCAGATCTTCGGCTCGCTGTGATTCTCCATAGAGTTCAACCGCGCGTTTTATTAATTCAATCGCATCCGGTGCATACTGCTGTGCTGTGCAGTGTTCGGCCGCGATCAGCAGCACGGATTTTGGAATATCGACCTTATAACCGTAATCCTCTGATATTTGTGCATACATTTGATCGAGTCTGGCCGGTCCGTAATGTCCTTTCGTATTTCTTATCAGGTTCGGAGCATAATCATTGAACAAGCGTTTCAATCCTTCGTACACAGCCTTGTACGCCATTGTTTCATGACTCTCGTCCTTGATTTCGATCTGCGCTCCTTTGAAACCTTTTGATGCTGATTCTGTCAGCGATTGCCATTCCTTGCGCCAGCCGTACACGGTTTCCACCGATACCATCCGACCGTGATAATTTGGCGTCTTTGAGATTAAGGTTTTAACTTTGTCTTTGATCGGATTGGTTTCCACAAATCCGCCCAATGGCGCATCGATTGACAAATAGAACCGGAATGCGTCAGGTTTGGTCGCCATCGCATAAGTAGTGAATAACCCGCCTTGTGAATGCCCCAGCAAAACTCGCAACGGTTGAGTTCGATATTTCTGATCTATCAATGGAATCAATTCGTCTGTAATAAATGTCAGAAAGTTTGCCTGACCGCCGGTGTTGTATTCCTGCGGAGTCGGCATGTCGCGGTCGCGATCTGTATTGTTGATTGCAACCACCAGCGCTTCTGGCATCTGCGGGATTGTGGAATAACCGGTCATGAAGCCGACGGCACTGGCTGTTATGCTGCCTGTGCCTTCGCCGTCCAGCGTATAGATCACAGGGAAACGTTGTTTAGTGTCGTGGTATGAACGCGGAAAATAGACCTCGATTGTGCGTTCTTCATTTAGACGTTTTGATGCGATTTTGAACTTCGTTCCGATTGTTATTGGTGTGTCTGAATTATCCACCGGCTTATTCTGACGTTGACCGGCCAGAAGAGTCTGATTGAGCAAATAACTGTGACGGTCACAAAAATCCTGAAGTTATTCATATTGTTCATTCAATACATTTATTTTGATTGCGGTTTTGTACCGATTGGCAGGTTACTTTAGAGTCGTTTGCGCGTCAATAATCAAGGGACCAACTGGACGTACCGAGGGACAATCTTCCCTGAAAAAACGCGTAGGGCAGGAACACAGCGGTTCTGGCTGCAAAGTGTCTCCGATTCGCCATATCTCCGCGTCCCCGTCTGTTTTATCTTCTTCCGTTTGCGATCTTTTTTGCTTCAGGCAGTTCTCGCAGGCGGAGCATCGAAATAACGCCGAATAGCGGCCCGGGCGCTAACAGCATAAACACATATTGCCAGCCGATTCTGCTGGACAGTCTTCCGATCAACTCGATAGAGATCGTCGTTAACAGAAAACCAATGCAGGTTTGCAATGTCAACGCTGTGCCGATGTATCGTTGATCGCCCAACTCTGTTATACAGGCAGAGAACTGCGCCGAATCCGCAACAACTGTCACGCCCCAAATGACGGCGACGGTTAACAACAAAAATGGGCTGGCATTGAAAAAGAACCCGATGATAAGGCAACACAGCCCGCTGATTGTCATTGCGGTCGATGTTACAATTGTGCGCCCTATTCGATCCGCGAACAATCCTCCTGAAACGCAACCGATTGCTCCGGCGCCAAGAACAAGGAATGATGCAATCTCAGCTAAATGCTCGTGACCGCCTTTGGCAGACAAACTCGCTCTAATCATAACGGGCGCGAACGTCCACATCGCGTAAAGTTCCCACATATGACCAAAGTAACCGAGATTCGCCAGCCGCACGCTTCTGTCGCTGAAGACCTTGGTAATCTGGCTGAAGTCAAATTTGGCGCTGGCCATCGCATACGGACCATCGGAAACAAGCAGTAGAACAATCAGTCCGCCGACTACCGCAAATGCGGAAACGATCAGAACATTGTGTCGCCAGTTGTCGCTGCCGATGCCGTTGATCAAATAGGGAGAAGCTTTTCCTACCGTCAGCGCTCCAACTAGAACACCGATAGCCATCCCGCGTCCCTGGCGAAACCATGTCGCCATTATTTTCATTCCGGGAGGATAAACTCCGGCCAAAAACAGACCGGTGAAAAAGCGCAACGAAATTCCCACCGTCGGATTGTGCGCGAATAATCCGAACGAGGCATTTGTGGCGGCGCCCAAAAATGCGGAAATGGCAAACAGATGACGAGTATTAATGATATCCGGAAGATTGCAGAGCGCGCTGATCAACGTGCCGGCTACGAAACCGAGCTGAACCGCCAGCGTCAACCAGGTCGCGGTTGAATCATTCAGTTGCCATTCAGTTTTGAGGGCAGGCACTGCTGCAGAAGCGCTGAACCAGAGCGCCATTCCAAGTAATTCTGCCAATGCCAGCAGCGCCAACGCCCTCCAGCGTGAACTTTGAGACAAGAGAAATTCCTTTTGTAGATATCAGAGTTGAAGGATTCTATTGTCTATGTAAATTCTTGGCAATCGTTTTGACTACTCGTAGCGAAGCGCAACCATCGGATCCACCTTCATTGCGCGTCGCGCAGGCAAATAACACGCGAACACCGCGACGACTATGAGAAGGCCGGACATTCCGGCGAACGTCGGAATATCAGTCGTGCTTGTTCCATACAACAGACTGGTCATCAAGCGAGTTAAGGCAGTCGCACCCGCGATTCCTAAACTGACTCCAATCAGAGTTAGAATCAGTCCCTGGCCGATAACCAGGTTAAAGACATCTCGACGTTGTGCGCCAAGTGCTACCCTTATCCCGATTTCGCGAGTATTCTGCGATACGGTATAGGAAATTACGCCGTATAACCCGACTACTGCAAGGAGTATTGCGATTCCCGCAAATAGGTTTATCAAAACCATAGTAAACCGCCGTTGTGCGACCGAATCAGAAAGGAGTTTGTCCATCGTCGCGACATTCGCTAGCGGCAGATCCTTATCTATCGAGTGTATCTGGTCACTGATGCTCGGCAGCAGCGCAACCGGATCCGATTTCGTTCTTACGACCAGATTCATAAACCAGAGCTGAGTCGGAAAATACATGGCAGGCTTGGTGGGAACGTCCAGCGCTGTCTGTTTTACATTCTTAACAACGCCGATTATTTCATTTTTGCCGTTGAAAGTGAAGATATGTTGTCCGATGGGATCCTCATTTGGCCAATAGCTGCGCGCCATCTCTTCGTTAATGATCAACGGATTGGTCTGATTTTCTGAGTCTTCGCTCGTGAACTCTCTTCCACGAACGACCGGAACTCCTAACGCGGAAAAATAACCCGGACTTACGCGACCCGAGTAAGCGAACTTTGCCGTATCGCTCGGGTGACCTTCAATTCCGAATCCGGCGCTTCCTTCGGCGCCGTTGAATGGAAGCCGGAACGTCAGTCCCGCCGATTCGACGCCGGGCAGGGACTGAACTCGCCGCAAAATCTGTTGATAAAAAGCGTCCCACTGTTGACCAGTTTGATATTTAGCTCTTGGCAGATTGATCTGCATCGTCAAAAGATTATGAGTATTAAAGCCGGGATCAACTCTCTGCAGACGGATGAAACTTCGAATCAATAACCCAGCGCCGATTAACAGAACGATTGTTAAAGCAACTTCAGATACCACCAGGACGTTTCGGAAATGACCCTCTCGGCCGGACGAACTTCTTGCGCCGTCTTTCAGAGTCTCACTCAGATTCGGCTTTGACGTTTGCAGCGCTGGCACCAGTCCAAATATCGTTCCGGTCAGAATAGAAATAATCAACGTGAACCCCACCATCCGCCTATCAAGCGTTATTTCCGGCAATAAATTTGGATTCAGCGACTGAATCGCGCTGGTTCCCCAGATCGCCAGAAGCAATCCGCAGGCTCCACCGAAAAAAGAAAGCGTCAGACTCTCGATTAACAGTTGCTGAACGATGCGAAATCGGCTTGCGCCAAGAGCCGTACGGATGGCAATCTCTCGCTGTCGCTTGACGGCCTGGGCAAGTTGCAGACTGGCCAGATTCGCGCATGAAATCAACAAAACAAAAGTGACTACCCCGAACAGGATAATCAGCGCGGGTCTGATTCGCGCCACCATTTGTTCGTGTACTGGTACCAGAGATATTCCGAAACCCCGGTTCGTTTGCGGGTACTCCTTTTCCAGAGCGTCTGAGACGGACGCCATTTCCGTTTGTGCTCTGGCGAGGCCGATGGTTGGTTTCAGAGTCGCGATCACATTCAGTTCGCGATTCCCGCGTTGACTATTATCCAGTTTAATTGGTGTCCAAATATCAATGTGCGCAGCATAACCAAGCGTGGATGGAAAAGACGCGCCTTCCGGAAACGTAAAACCTGCCGGAGCCACACCAACAACTCGATACTGCCGCTCGTCTAAGTTTATTGTCTGTCCAACAACACTCGAATCCGAGCCGAATCTGCGCTGCCACAGACGATGACTGATGATAACGTCTCTTTCGTTTCCGTTCGGTTCCATTTGTGGGGAAAAGGTCTGGCCGATTTCGGCTCTGACTCCCAGCGTGTCGAAGAAATCGGTCGTGACGCCAACTCCACCGACGCGCTCCGGATTATTACCTTGAGAGAGATTCCTGTCGCCCGGAGTCATCGCGGCGATCTGATCGAATACTGTGTTCCGGTTGCGCCAATCGATAATATCTGCGCCGGATGCTGGCAATTCGCTCGTATTTGCATCCGGAATTTGGGGATTCTTGCCCCACATAACAACCAGTCGATTGGCGTTCTGATATGCTGGTGTTCCGAGCAAAGCGGCGTTTACAATTCCAAAGATCGCGCTGTTCGCGCCAATACCTACGGCCAGGATTATTAAGGCCAACAAAGTGGTAAGCGGATTCTTTGCGCGCAGTTTTATTGCATAGCGGATGTCTTGCCAGAAATTCATTGTTTTGAACCTCGAATATAATTTGGCTATGACAGTTTCGATCAGGGAATAGGGAATATTATGAGACACGATTATTTCCAAATGGTTGGCGTCAAGGATTAAATGATGAAACAGTTTCCCGCAATACTTGATTTGACCGGCCGCAAGGTTGTTGTCGTGGGTGGTGGCAATATCGCTCAGACAAAGATCGAGAACCTTCTCGAAACCGGGCCAAAAATAGTTGTTATCGCTCCGTCGATATCGGATCCTCTGGCTAATTTGGCCAGGGAAGGCAAGATTGCACATGAAGCAAGGAATTTCGAAGACGCCGACCTTGATAATTCCTGGCTGGTAATCGCCGCGACTAATGATTCTGAAATCAATGAAAAAGTGTACCGCGCTGCGGAGGCCAGACAAATATTCTGCAATGTTGTTGATTACCGACCGCTTTGTTCGTTTGTTACGCCGGCCATTGTTGAGCGAGGCGACATCACAGTCGCAATCACAACGAGTGGTGGCAGCCCAGCGCTCGCGCAGGAATTAAAGAAAGTAATCGGGGATGCTATCGGGCAAGAGTACGTCGAACTTCTGGAAATATTGCGCGATCTGCGGCCGATGGTGAGGGCAAGGGTTAGCGATCAGGTAAAACGCAGTCTTATTTTTCACCGAATCGTCGAATCCGATGCTCTTGCTTTGCTGCGATTAGATAAACGACAAGAGGCGGAAGCGCTTGCTAAAAAGATAATCGCCGAGCTCAGCCAGTCCGCCTCCTGATAAAGCATCTCCGTTATTGCGGCTGTAGATGCTCTTCCATAGTTCTATCTCGATTGACTTTGCCGCGGTTAAAGCCATCACGAAAGGCCGGATCCTGGTATGTGTCAGGATAAAGTCTCTTAAGATGATCCTGAACTTGCTCGTAAGATTTGTCGCGCGCAAATGGATGTTGCGCTGCCTCGAAACCACAGCGATAGCTGGACTCGCACGTCTTGAAGTCGTGACCTTGTCGAGTGTAGTCTTCTTCCTCGACATCTCTTAGCCCGAGCCACCAATTCTCTTTTGCCGCATCCAGTGTTTCCGCCCCGGCCTTTGTAAGGATCTCTCGCACCAGCCTCACCTGCGCGTCGTGTTCAACAAAAGCTATCAGCACAGTTCGGCTGTGTCGCAGAGCATCTTCGTAAACATATAGCTCGTCGTGTGGCAGCCCGGGATTGCCAGTCTCCTCAATGGCCCCGCCCACCAGTGCCCCGCTGACGGCGCCACCAGCACCCAGAATTGCCGCCGCGGCGATGCCGACCGCCAATATAGGTCCGACGCCAGGAATGAACAGACTGGCTGCTGCCATCCCTAGCGATAGTCCGCCGGCGGCTCCAACGGCTCCGCCAATCACGCCACCGAGCGCTTCACCGACACCGCGTTCTTCCATGTCGGCTACCGGAACATTTTTCAATCCTTTGTTCGGAGCGTCAGGAATCAGCAAATTGATATTATCCGTCGATACTCCCGAATCGCGCAGTCGGATCGCTGCGCATTCCGCATCTGCCCGTGAAGAGAACACTCCAACAACCGATATCATACAGAACCTCCTCGTTCACCATTACACCGAAACTCTTGAACGTATTGGTAGTCAACAGCTTCGGGGGCAATAACAGGGCGTCTGGCTTAAGGAACCAAAAGTCTGTTTGATGCCCCAGTTGTAAGTTGCAATTTGCCTGCCGCGGTATTCCGATTGCCAACGAGACTGCTTGCGCTATTAAGTTTTGGTGCAAATGTGGTCTGCAATGGCTAATTCTTTTTTGAGTGGGTTGACAGTAAAAGAGCTATTAGCAAGAGCTTGGAAAGAATCAAACGAAGATGATGTCTCAGGCGGCGCAGCGGAACTTGCCTATTATTTCCTGCTGGCGCTTTTCCCGATGCTGATCTTCCTGATGAGCCTGGTCGGGTTCATGCCGTCGCTCAGACTGGAAATATTGAACGGACTTGCGAAGGTAATGCCGTCGGACGCTTTGTACATTGTCCGGGACACGATTGAAGATATTGTCAAAAACAACAGCGGAGGTTTGTTGTCGTTTGGCATTCTGGGAACACTGTGGGCAGCGTCCAGTGGCGTCGTGGCATTGATCGGAACATTGAATGTCGCCTATGAGACAAAAGAGACCCGATCGTTTTGGAAAGTTCGGGCTATTGCATTAATGATCACGCTGTTTCTTTGCGTGCTGGTAATAATCGGCGCGTTGGTGGCAGTCTTAGGCGATGGGCTCAGCGTTTGGGCACAAAATCATACAGGATTGACCTATATTCCGACGATCTGGCACTGGGTTAAATATCCTGTAGGTTTGTTCTTTCTATTTGTCGGTATTGAGATTGTTTATTATCTCGCACCCAACATCAAACATAACTGGCGGTGGATCACTCCGGGAGGATTGTTTGCCGCGGTCTTTTCAATCCTAATTTCGGTTCTGCTCTCTTTGTATCTGCGCTTTGGACCCAGTTACAGTGTTACGTATGGCAGCCTGGGCGCAGTCATTATTTTGATGTTATGGCTCTACCTGGTCGGATTGGTAATCCTGATCGGTGGCGAAATAAACGATGAGATTCGAAAGGCGATCCACCGCAGCCAGTCACACGATGAATCGCCTGAAAAACCCAAGGCGGCATGACTCCGCCGAGATCATGGCGTTCGACTTACTTGCGGTCAATCGTTACAACAGCCCGAAGGCCGTCACCGGTAAATGTCAGGGCGCCGGTTAACCCACCAAAGCTGTTCAGCAGCTTTCCTAAATCGCTGTCTTCGACCGGAGCGTTCGGCTGCTTTGGCGATTGCGCGGTACCGTGAATGCTGCACGCAACCGACTTTTTATCAGCTGATAACTGGTACTTGCCGCCATCAGGACAAAATAGATGGATACCGTAAAGTTCTTCAGCCTGTTTCTGAAGCTCAGCCGAAAACGCATCGGCCTCGAGAGTGTCTACTTTTCCTGCCGCAGTCATTGATCGTGCAATGCCCGAAAGCGTTCCGACGTTCGAGATACATGCCTGGCGACTGTTCTCTTCCCAGCCCAATCGAAAATCAGGCAGAACCCGTTGCCAGTTTTGCGCGCGGACTTTGATCAATCCGTTTGCGATTGAATCATCGATAGGTTGCGGACCGGTTGGCGCCGGACCGTCTGCCAGACTTCGGCGCAGATCTTCGACTATAAGATCATCCAAAATGTCAGGCTTGGTGGCAATGTAGAGTCCGTCGCCCACTCGCGACCAGAAAAACCGCCATTTGATTGGACCCAGATATGCCGCAAAACTATGAACTCCGTGATCTTTCATTTGCAGTTGATAAAGGTCGGTGCTGAGATCAAGGAAATTCCTGCTTGTTTGTGGTTGAGCTAGCAACGTCTTATCCAGGTCCCCAAGAAAATCATCAACAATCTGTTTGTCCTGCACAGGAACAGACAAATAGATCGGAGCATTCAACGCTTCAATCAAAAGACCTATGTAGAGAAAGATTGGGTCGTTTGTCAGAGTGCGGCCGCCGAATGTCCCCATCATCTCCGCCATAAGTTCCGGAAAGTTGAAATCGAACATCTGTGGAGCGTCGTACACGTGAAGAGCTATCTGATTGCCAATACCTTTGTTCAGAAAATCAGTCAGTTGTGTGCGCGTAACTCCAAGGCTCTGTGCCATCGAATTAGTTGCATCCTTTTGTTTGCCATCCGCAGAGTAGCCGGGATAAGGCTCCAGGGTTTTGATCAATTGCTGTTTGTCATAGTGCAAAGCCAGAGAGAAAATATTTCGCGAAGGAACAGGCAGAGCATCTAGCGATTCCGGCTTGCCTCCTAAAACCTGGGCCATTCCCGTGTAAACAGAATTGTCGATCAACGGCAGGATCAATGTTTCCAATCGATATCGCTTTGGCGTGATCTGCATTCGAATCGCAAGGGGATCAAAGTAACTGCGCCAGTACTGGTTGTAATCCTTAACAAAGTCGTTATAAGCACTCGCTTCGCTACTGCTGACTTTGTCGAGCGGAATGTCGTAATCAGGAGTCAGCGAATTAACATCGCCGTGAACTGTGCAATGCGCAGTCATTCCATCTGCGGAAAGCGTGTAATGGCCACCATCGGGACAGGCGAAGTTGCCTTGACCGAACAATTCAGGCGCGCATCCTGTTCGAACCAGGTCTTCCAGTGATTTTGCCGTCTGTCCAAATTGAGTGCGGTACATCAACGCCGCGTGACCGATCATTCGCAGGTCGTTGTAACAAATCATTCGATGCATTTCTGTCAGCTTCAATTTTGGTCCGACCAGACGCCTAATGAACGGATCTGATAGATAAATGAATCCATCCTCTTCTTTTGCTCCC
>DASRDY010000071.1:0-1053 GCA_035652355.1 Blastocatellia bacterium | reverse complement strand
ATAATCGTCCCTTGCGCATCTGCCGCCTTTTTTGCTTCCGACTTCCGAACTTTCTCCACTTCGTCTCGCAGACGAACGTCAACCAACTTCTGCACATCCTCATCCAGTGTTGCAGCCCTCTTTTCGACTGCACTCTCCTTTTCTTCGGCGGCGTTGAGTCTTTCCTCGATCTGTGTTTCGCGACGAATCAAATCGGCTTGCAAATCCTTGGCAATCGTTGCCTGCACGCTTCTCAATACGGCAGCGCTCATCGGGAACTCGTGTGAACACGCAGGGCATTGCAGCGAGATTGCCGTATTAGGATCAATGTCTTTCATTTTTCTGCTGAAGAATACTGCCGAAGAGCTTCGAGCGTGAGATTTCTGACGTCCGGCGACGTCAGCCGATTTTCGCACTGCGATTGCCGTATCAGAATCAATATCTGTCATCTGCATGCCGAAGAATACCGGCGAAGAGCACGAACGTCGGATTTCTGACGTCCGCCGACGTCAGACGATTTCGATATGTTCCGCCGGCACATCGATCGCCAAATATCCTCGGTGCGGGACCAAGCGCTCAATCTGAGCTGGATCTAAACCGGCGCGCCTCAGTTGGGTTCGGATATTAGCTGCCCATTTTCTTGGGTCTTCTGATGCATCGAATCGGCCACCTTGCAGGGCTCTGCTTGCCCAGTGACCAAGGTCGCTCTCACGTTCGTAAGATGTTTTTAGACGGATCAGATCGGTTTCAATCGCAATCAAAGAGTCAATCGGTTTCTTTCGATCTTTGGCGCGTTTGGCAAAGCAAAGGTAAAAAAGAAATTCGTTAGGGCTCAGTCTGATCGTCTTATCATTGATAACAACCTCTGAAAGATTGGTGTCGACGCGAATGGATAATTCATGCTCCAGATTGATCGCACGGGCCCGCAGTTGCTGGATCAGCTGGAGATAGCTGCCTGGTGATTTTTCTAACTCGCGCTTAAACAGATACCGAAGAGGGACAAAAGGAACCTCGGCTAGGTCAAGCTTGGCATCGGTACTTCGCAGACGTTTGTTAGTCGCCGGATCTTTGAAC
>DASRDY010000070.1:0-50026 GCA_035652355.1 Blastocatellia bacterium | reverse complement strand
GGTTTTAATAAAGAGCCCATTATACAGATTTAAAGTCGGGTTGCACGAAGGTGAAACTGATCCGCTTGCAGCGACTGCAAGGTCCGGCCTATTCTTAACGGCGATAAAGATCAGGATCGGGAGAACGTCCGTGGCAAACCTCATTAGAAATTTTACTGTGCGTCGAAACCTGTTAATTGTCGCCGCTGTCCTAATGGGCCTCGTTGCAGGAGTCGGTGCTCGCTACCGAACATACACAGCGAATGCGATGCGCGAACAGCAAGTGCGCGATTTCGTTGCGGCTTTCAATGCCAGAGACATCGACAAGATGCTCGATTCAGTCGATGACAAAATACAATGGCTGAACATTGACGGGGCAAAGATAACCATAGAGACTGACGGTAAAGCCTCGCTAAGAGCAAGCATGACTTCCTACTTCCAGTCATGTCCATCTTGTCACTCAACTTTGGAGTGGGTACAGAGCGCAGGCAGTCGCGTGACGGCAATGGAGCGGGCATCGTGGACCGGCAAAAACGGACCGCTGTCGCAAGCAAGTCTTTCGGTGTATGAATTCGGAGATAAAGGGATCGTCAGGGTTTATTATTTTCCGGCAGAGCGGGATAAGGCCGCATCAAAATAGATGAAGGATTCGACGGTTATCTTTTTTTGCTATGTCGTTCTTCGCAATTTCAGGGTCATGATGGCCTCCATCACTCCGCCTGCGATTGCGTTGGCTTTGTCTGAAACGGTGAAGCAGTGTTCGATTTGGTTTCTGGGATCGATGTCGCCGGTCTTCATTCCTCGGGAAACTTTTGTTGCATTGTGAATCAGTCCGCGAACGATACCTGATGTTTCGGCCCGGACTTCGTTTCCACCAATATAACCAACAATCTGACCCGTTTCGATGTTGCTGCCGATTGATAAATCAGATTGCCAGATTCCATCGATCGGTGCTCGCAGGACGCGTTTGTCTGTTATTCCGCAGACGGGAGCTGGCGTTCCCGTGTTGGGCTCTGCGGAGCCGGAATAATAGACACGACCGAGATTATGTCCACGGTTGGTTTCAACCACAGCGTGAACATCAGCGCCAACAACAAAGCCTGGTCCAAGTCCGATTACGATTTTGGCTTCGTTAGATTTGGTTCCGAGGTTCCGTTTTGCAAGTCTCGCATCGACGACGATTGAAGGTTTCCATTTGCTCAGAAGGTCGCATTCAGGATCGACATATACCGCGATATCGCCCTGATCAAGAATGGAGGTAATTTCACCTGAGTCGGCAGCGTACTTTGCCTTTACTCCTTCAACGATTGTCTCCGCGTTGTATACGCATTCGGCGAAAGAGACTGCCCGACGTACGCATAGTGGCTCCGCGAGCTCTGTCATAACAACCGAAAACCCTGCCAAACGCAATCGGCGCGCGGCGCCGGAAGCCATCTCTCCTGCTCCTTTGACCAAAACCAGATTATCCATTATCAGCACAGATAAACCGACACGAACTGAAATGTTGAGGTCTTAGCTTTTCGATAATATCATTTGATAATATCAGAGGATTTTATTCTGGTGCGCTTAAAATGATGTTATCTATCAGACGTGTTTTGCCAATGTAAGCGGCGACTGCAACTATAACGGGACGTTTTCCTATTTCAGTGACCGACTCCAGAGTCTCTGAGTCAACTATGGCAGCGTAGTCCACGCGTATCTCCGGATAATTTGTGATTGTGTCACCCAATGCAGTCAAGAGCTGGCTCACGTCAGTATTTCCCTGATCAACCATCGATTTTACTTTTTGCAGCGCCTTATAAATTGTCGGAGCGATTTCGCGTTCATGAGGCGTCAGATATGCGTTTCTGGAAGAGAGCGCAAGTCCATCCGCTTCCCTGACGGTCGGGCTGACAACAATCTCAACATCGATTTTCAGATCACGAACGACTCTTTTAATGACTACAGTTTGCTGAGCATCCTTTTGTCCAAAGAACGCAAAGTGCGGCCGAACCACATTCAGCAGTATCGAAACTACTGTGGCTACACCGCGGAAATGGCCAGGTCTGCTTTTGCCGCAGAGCTTATCACTCAAACCTTCGACGTGAACGTAGGTGCTGAAACCCGGAGGATAAACGTCTTCGACGGTCGGCGCAAAGATGTAATCGATGCCCACTGTCGCCGCCAGATCCGCATCGCGCGCAAGATCGCGGGGGTACTGCATGTAATCTTCCTGCGGACCAAACTGAGTAGGATTGACGAATATGGAAACGATCACTTTGTCGGCCATCTTTCGAGCTTCGCGGATCAGGCTGAGGTGACCTTCGTGCAGAGCTCCCATCGTTGGGACAAATCCGATTCGCTGACCATCTGCGCGGAGTTTGTGGCAGATGGAGCGCATTCGCGACGAGCGGGTAACTATTTCCATAAAAAGAAAAACCGAAGCGGGGACACGGAGACACGGTGACGCGGAGATTCGCCGTTTCTCCGCATCACCGTGTCTCCGTGTCGTTTTTTCTGATTAATACAAATCTCCGTGCGAAATCAGGCAATCCGTCCCATTCGGGCTTTTCGCAGCTTGCTGGCGATCTCATCGGAAAGATGATATGACTCACTATCGTTCGGAAAGTCGCCGTTTTCTACATCGGTTTTGTATTGTTTGACTGCCGATGTCATCACAGATTTCAAATCGACGTATTCGCGAACAAACTTTGCGCGCTTGCCAAAACTTAATCCCAACAAATCATTCACGACCAGGATCTGACCGTCGCAACCTACCCCAGCTCCGATGCCGATGGTGGGAATGCCAACCTTTTCTGTGATCAGCCGCGCGATCTCTAACGGAATCCCTTCCAGAACAATCGCGAACGCTCCTGCCGATTCCAGCGCCATGGCATCTGCTATTAGAGCCTGTGCTGCTCCGACGGTTTTCCCCTGAACTTTATAACCACCCATCTGCAAATAAGACTGTGGCGTCAAGCCAATGTGACCGAGCACAGGAATTTCAATGTCGACCAGGGCCCTGACTAAATCGGCTCGCTTAACGCCACCTTCAACTTTTACCGCCTCGACTCCGGCTTCCTTAACGTATCTGATGGCAGATTCACGACCCTGATCAAGCGAAGTGTGGTAAGAACCAAATGGCATATCACCGACTAACAGAGCGTGTTTCACTGCTCGTCGAACCGCTTTTGCGTGGTGAATCATCTCTTCCAGGGTTACCGGCAACGTGTGTTCGTAGCCAAGCACCGTGTTGGCAAGGCTGTCGCCAACCAAAATCACGTCGATGTCTGCCTCATCGATGATCCGTGCTGTCGGATAATCGTAAGCGGTCAAACAGGAGATTCGTTCCCCTTGCCCTTTTCGTTGTCGGATTGTTTCGGTGGTTATCCTGCCAAGACTCTCTGAAGACGTGTGACTCATTGATCCATCCCCGGCCTGTCTGCCCATTTACACCGCGAATTATAGGCTATTCTTTACAATCAGTCGAATGTTATCCCCGGGGTTGGGTCAATGGGTAACACCTAACTGGCTGTCCGGCGACGCCAGTCGGCCGCAATTGCTGCCCGTGACACAAAGGGTGTCACGGCGCTACTTAAAGAATCCAAAGAACTTAGCTCTACTGTGACAGGCGTGACACCATTTTGCAAAATTCCCGCTGGCTTCGGCTTAGCGCCATTCCTGGCTTGTTTTTGAGACCTTTGCTGAGTCTGAAAGATCGCTTAGCAGGTTTTCGATAGACTGGTGAAAAACAGGGTGGATTATATCAGCGGCGATTTCTGCCAGAGGCTCCAATACAAATCGTCTCAAGTGCATAGCCGGATGCGGTACGACCAAGCGGATCGGCTCTGAGACGTCGATAATTCGCTCGCCATACACCAGGAGGTCAATGTCGATTGTCCTGGGGCCTTTGGAGATTGTACGTTTCCGACCTAGGGCGGCCTCTATCGCCAGACATTCTTTCATTAAGGTAACAGGCTGAAGCGCAGTGTTGATCTCCAGAACTGCGTTAAGAAATGACGGCTGGTCCAGAAATTCGACAGGATCCGTTTCGTAGATCGAAGATCGTTGAACGACCTTGCCGCAGCGGGTCGCAATGAGATCAGCAGCTTGCTTTAGGTTATCGAGTCGATCGCCAATGTTCGACCCGAGCCCTAGGAATACTCTTTCTATTGTTTCCAAATGCCAATCCTTAATCAGGAACAATGTAGGGGCAGGGCTCTCTACCCGGATTGCCGGAGGCAATCAAACGATCATTAACAAACATTTCATCGTGCTTCGCACGATCCGGGCAGGGACAAGCCCTGCCCCTACATTGCTACCAATTAGAGCATGAAAACATCATTGCGCTTGATCTGGACCGGTTGGTTGATCGATGGCGAAGGCCGGAAATCGCCCCCGCTTCGAGATCGGTTCAAATGGCACGGCGTACACGTTTCTTCGTGCTCGTTTTCGGCATCGTAACAGTTCTGGCTATTCCACCTCGAACCAATATCACGTAACGCCGTCATCACCGGCTGCAAATCCCAACCTTTGTCGGTCAACTGGTATTCTACCCTCGGCGGAGATTCCGGATAAGTCACGCGCTGGACTACTTCATATCCTTCCAGTAAGCGCAAGTGTTCGAGCAGAGTCGCGGAACTGATTCCAATGGCCGCAAGCAGATCACCAGTACGTTTCGCTCCGCCAAATAATTCTCGAAGGATTAAAAGAGTGCTGCGGTTACCGATCAACTCGATTACAGAATCGACAGGACAAAAATGTTCGCTTTTCATTAGCGCCTCGCGAACCTGTAGCACACGCGTAAAGAGAAAGGGGACTCAGGATGCATGCGCTCCAGGAAATTGCCTGCCGTTGTTTGGTTTGAAATTAGATTATCGCTCAGATGCTCTGCATTTTTCAAATCCTAATATTGTAAGATTTGATTTTGCTGTTCAGCGTCGTCGTGTTCAGCCCCAGCAGCTTTGCCGCTCGGCTTTGATGGCCACCGGTCTGCTCTAATGCCTGTTTGATCAGCTCGATCTCAAAACGCTGTACCTCTTCATAAAATTGTATGCCGCCGTGTGAGAAATCAAACTGCGTGGCGAATTTCGGCGTTCCACCGCGAACCGTCGAGTACATCCCCGGATTCAAAATTTCTTCGCGCAGGTATTCGCGCTCTATCGTACCGGATTTGGAAATAATCACCGCGCGCTCAATTGCATTCTCAAGCTCACGTACGTTTCCTGGCCAATGATAGGCCTCCAGCAACGCAAGGACGTCAGAGTTCACGTCTCGGGATATCATCTTGCCGCTCTCTTCAGAATATTTCCCGATGAAATGCTGAGTTATCGGCAGAATATCTTCACGGCGTTCGCGCAATGGCGGAATGTCTATTGAAATAACGTTTAGTCTGTAAAAGAGGTCTTCTCTGAACCTGCCTTCAGCAACGGCTTCGCGAAGATCGACGTTCGTTGCCGCGATGATTCGGACATCGACTTTCTTTGGAACGGTGTCGCCGAGAGGCAGAAACTCGCGCTCCTGAATGACTCGGAGAAGTTTCGACTGTGTCTCCAGTCCGATGTTTCCGATCTCGTCCAGAAAGATCGTTCCGTTATCGGCAACTTCGAACAGACCCTTTTTCGCGGCGACTGCACCGGTAAATGCGCCACGATTGTGTCCGAATAATTCGGATTCGAGAAGTTCTGTCGGAATATTCCCGCTGTTGACTGTGACGAATTGTCCTGTGTCTGCGCGCGGACTGGAAAAATGAATTGCTCTGGCTACCAATTCTTTCCCAGTACCGCTCTCGCCCTGCACAAGCACGGTAGATCGTGCCGGCGCTACTTGTTCGATCAAATCCAGAACAGCCTGCATCTTGGGACTGCGAGCAATAATTTGATTTGTCTGGCTGCTTTTCTTCAGAGCCCGTTTCAGGACCTGGCGCTCTTCGTCCTTGCGGCGTCGTTTGAGCGCGGCTGCGACTACTTTCAGGATATGCTCGTTCTCGAAGGGCTTGCGAATGCAGCTATACGCGCCGAGTTCCCAGGCTGAAACTGCAGTCTCGAATGTCGCGTAGGCTGTAATCATCAGGACGACGACTTCCGGATCGATCTTCAGGATCTCCTGCAGAGTCCTTAGTCCGCCGATTCCGGGCATAGAGACATCCAGCAGCACGACATCCTGCGGTCGCTGCTGGAATTTGTCGATTCCTTCTTCACCAGTCTTTGCCAATTCAACGCGATAGCCGTCCGCCGAAAGAAGGCTTTCCAGCACGTCGCGCATTATCTCTTCATCGTCAATGACGAGAATGTTTCCTCTTTTTGCCATATAAATTAATGATAAAGTAAAAGTGCAAATCAGTCAGTAGTGCCAATTGTCAGTTTTTTGTGTAACCAATCAGAGGCAAAGAGCAAAGGACGCTGATGATGCGGATTGAGCAGATTTACGCGGATCTGAATCCGTGAAAATCCGCCTGATCCGCGTCATCTGCGTCCTTTGCTCTTCTTTCTGCTGCTCTCCGCAAAACTTCAACGCACACCTGGTAGGGCCGGCTACCTTATTCCTTAATTACAACAAGTTTTAGAGCGGCATCCACTGCCATCCGCAAGCGTTAACTAGTCGGAGGCAACTTGCATACGCGCGGACACAGCAGGTAGTTTGATTCGGAATGTTGTGCCGTCGCCCGGTTTGGAGGTAACGAATATACGACCACCGTGCTCCTGAATAATGCCATAGCTGATCGCCAGGCCGAGACCGGTGCCTTTGCCGATCTCTTTCGTCGTAAAGAACGGGTCGTAAATTCTGGTTATATTTTCAGGAGCGATTCCAACTCCTTCGTCGGTAAACTCGACATACGTCGCGCCATCCATCGTAAAAGTGCTGATATCCAGTTTGCCTCCAGAAGGCATAGCGTCACGCGCGTTGATAATCAGGTTCATAAAGACCTGTTGAAGTCTTGAAGCACTGCCAATCGTATACGGCAGATCGGTTTCATAATGGCGAGTAATGGTTACATTCGAATGTCGAAGCTGATGTTCCAGCAATTGAATTGTGTCGTCCAGAACCTGATTCAAATTCACATCGCCAAAGTCGGTACCGGCAGTGCGCGAAAAATTCAACAGGTTGTTGACTATCCCGGACGCCCTTAGTGTCTGCGCGTGAATCTTCTCCAATATCCGATGTTGCGGATTCGTGTCGGAGATCTGCGACATCAGCATCTGTGTGTAACTGGATATGCCCGTCAGCGGAGTGTTGACTTCGTGCGCAACACCGGCGGCAAGCAGTCCGATCGAGCTTAGCTTGTCGCTCTGCTGGAGTTGCTCTTCCAATCGTACTCTTGCAGTCACGTCTTCAATGGTAATGACGCCACCCGTCACGGTTCCATTCTTGGACTCAAGCGGAGCGACAGTGAAATTGACAATCAGGTCGTTGCCATCTGGCCCCTTCAAAGCGAATTTGTAGACGCTGCGCGATTCTTCCAGTTCCCAGCCGCGCTCGCCGACTACATCGCGGATTGTAGCCAACGTATCTTCGTCAAAGACTTCGGTAAGATTGCGGCCGACAGCTTTGTTGCGTTCGATTCCCAGCAATCTCTCGAAGGTGCTGTTGAGGTTGGTAATCGTTCCGTCCGGTTTGACAGTCAGGATACCAACGCTGATGCTTTCGATGATGTTTTCGTTGAAATCTTTCAGTCGCGTCAGCTCTTCAGCGCGTTCTTTTTCAGATCGATACAGAAGGCTGTTCTCGATTGCCGCCGCAACATAGCCTGACAGACCACGCAGGATGTCAGTGTCTTCAGATGAGAGCAGATCGCCGTCTTTGGTTCGTCCGACGGCAATCACGGCAATCAATCTGTCGCGAACCACGCACGGGACGAAGTAATGGAGCTTGCGGCTCTCGGCAGGCTCTACCGCCTTCGAGAAATCTTCCGCCATCATATAGCCGCGAGTTGCAGTGGCCGCCCTCAGAGTCTGTTTGAAGTCTTCCGGCAATCGAATAAGCTGCAAACTTGATTCGGAGTATGCAGCGCGGAAGCCGGACGACGAAGCTGGATCTTCGATAAAGATCGCGACGTCATTGACAGACAGCATCACCGACAATCGGTGTGAGAGGGTGCTCAATAATGATTCGAGCGCCGTAGTACTGGACAAGGCCCGACCAAAATCCGTCAAGCCGGTTCGCAAGTCGTAGGTCTCGCCGTAAAAAATCTTGTCTATTCGAACCTGCAGCCAATTCTTGATTGGCGTATAGAGCATTGCCATCAAAGTCATGATCGCGACCTGGAATATGGTCGTCACGCCAGGAGCATAATTGCGGATCGCCTCGCCAGCCGAAACAACCGCCAGCATCAGCATCGCCGCAACGGAAAGCGTCGACAACGCATAGACCATGCTGCGACGGACCAATACGTCAACGTCCATCAGACGATAACGTCGTACGGCATAGGCGAGCGAAACCGGGATCAGGATCAGCGGTCCTACTGCAAGCGCCTCAAGGTTTTCGCTCATATCAACCTGGCGCAGATAAGTAAGACTGGTGATTATCGCGTAAGGCAGCGATCCAACACCCATGCCCCAAATGATGATCTTCATCTGGCGGCGTAATTCCGCTTCGCGTGACCAAACAGCCTGTAGATAGGTTCGGATCAAGAGTCCGGTACCTATCAATAAGAAGGCGACGAATTGAAAGACGATAAGCCAATCGAGCCGACCGCGAAAATCGGCCGACATCTGCGAAAGAACGTGTCGCAGCCAGGGGAAATTGGTCGAGTAAGCAACAGTGAAAGCAATCTCGCCGATAGCCAGAATAACTCCAGGCACGTAGATGAGTGGTCTGATCCACGGTCTGTCGTAAAGCGGTCCTCGCCTTGTCGGAAATATCGCGCAAAAATGCAGGAGCAAAGGCGCAAGGAAAATCAGTCCCAGGTTCTTTGCTATGTAGATGGCTTTATCTACACCGACATAATCTCCGGTGCTCTTATAAAAGAAGACGATAAAGGCTACCAGACAGATTGTATAGAAATGGAAAGTGTAAGGGGTCCTCGATTGTCGCAGGAGTACGTAAAGGCCGATAAAAAGGAAGACCATTCCCACCAGCGACAGGTAAGCGTCACGCCAATTGTGTGTTGGTGGCGGACCCACGTTCACCAAGTCAGCGTCCAGTATGCCTTTGCTGATGCCAAACTGATTAAAACTTTCCACGGCATAGGTGACATTGCCGTACATACCAACTTGGTTGTCCAGGAATCGGGTTACATCCGATGGATCGCTGACAGGACGGTATGTTGCAGCGGTCTTCAGGTCGACCGTAAATCGCGAGGAGTTATCAGCCTCCTGCATCATGTAGGTCAGCGGCTGATCGATACCGGCCCGATCAAGGTAAAATCCGACCTCTTTGCTGTTGTTTATCTTGTCAAAGCCTTTGTCGCCGCGATTGCCGGGCAAATTACGAGAGATGCCGATCAGAATCTGACCTTGTTCAATACCGGCCTTTGCCGCTGGACTGTTCGGAATTACTTCTTTGGCCCTGACTCCTTGCGGAGTGTCTTCCCAGAAAACACCGTCACCCGCAATCGATGATGACATGACGGCGCGCAAAACGTGCCCGTGAACTATACCGACTTTATAGGCCGGACTACCGGGATGCACTGTCGAGGCGGTGACTCCGCGTCTTCCGTTTACCCAGACCACCCCATCGTCGGGATAGAGATGCGGTTGAACGCGATCGCGCAGATTCAACGCGCCCAGCACGACCAGCAGGAACGTCACTGCTAGAACCAAAGAGGTCCTGATTGTGATCGCTGGTGTTCTCATCTCAACTCATCAAAAGCAAGCCTGAATGCGAATAAATGCACTACGCCATCGTCATTTCGAGCAACTCTTATTCCATCTGTTACGATGCGTTAACTATTTACCTGATTAACTTTAGTCGCTTTCATCTGAATGGCCCGATTGGATCTATTCATATTTTCGGATTACATCCAATTTCTTGAATAATCCACCTAAACCCATCGAAATCTGGCCTTTGCAAAACACCCTTAATTCAACTTAACTTTCCACAAAAAACTGCCTCCGCCGGTTTCGATGAAACCGCGAAGGCCATTTGCGTCTCTCCCAACTGTGCCTTAAGCCGTGCCTCAAAACGTAACCAAACCCGAATCGAGCCGTGATTGAAGTCCGGAATCAGGCGACAACCCAGACTTCGTCTAAAAACGAACCGCAATGCCCCCGCGAACTGTTCTTTGTGAACGACCGATCAGCAGTTTGCTTATATCGTTTTCCACTTCTGTCTGCTGGTCCAGAAGATTCAAAACTGTAACAGTGGCCTCCCATCGGCCCGGTAAAACACTCCAGTTCGGCAACTGCTGTGTCACAAAAATATTGATGTTCGGATCATAAGCAGTCGTCCTGCCCTGAAAAGGATCGATAGCGAAAACAACATCGCCCGGCGAAAATCTAAATACCGTCGAAACGGTCGTGCCGGTATGCAGATCGACGTCGACTTTCGCCACCGCTACCTGGAAGATGTCGTTCTGGAAAAGATGTGCCGGGTCGGTGATCCCATCCGCCGAAACTTTTTGACCCTGACCAAATGCATATCCGACCGAACCAGTAACGCATTTGCCGAATCGGCGAGTATAGACAACGCGAGTTCCCCGGGCCGTGCCATATTGCGAAACAACTTCCGGTGTCGCTGCTTCGATAGATGAATCAGCAGGGATCGCCAGAAGACCTACACCGTGTCCGGACACAGTGTCGTAAAAGACGGTAGCTTCGACGCTGGAATCTTTGGTGAGCATATGCTCAACACTGAATTGAATACGCCGACTGCGATCGGCAACCATATGATTGTTGATGACCTGCGTTTGCTGTGGATCGGCAAAAACAATCTGCTGGCCTTCGAACGCTGCAACCTGTTGAATGTCGCTGGTTGAGCCCGGCGTCATTTCCGCGACCAATCTGGTGGTCGGTGAAGCATTAAACTGGAAGCCGAGCCGCGGCAAAATCACGTTTCCGCCGCCATTATTGAAATGGGCGTAATCAAAACCAAAGATCAGAATCGCCGGTCCTTTTATCTTCCACGAATCTGTGACTCGAAGCGCCATTTGATCAAGGCTCTGTTCGTGACCACCCAAGGTGGAAACTGTTACCGGAAGCTGCGCATAACCCAAATCGAAATCGAGCTTGTGGTTATCGCCCGCCTGAACCGTAGTCAATGATTCAATTCTTCGAGTCCGTCCGTCCTGTCCAAGCTGGCCAAAGAATACGCTCTGAACTTCCTGATTAAAAGTATGCGAAAGGGCGAAGTTGGCACCGACGGTTGGCGAGCCTAACGAAGCTGCGCTGGGAGTTCCTTCAGTGTAGAACTGCAGGAATCCATGTTCGAGAATCTTCTTGTCTGGCTGAGTAGTATCGGCGGCGCTGTTCGCGGCAACTATTTCTTCAAAGCCGTCGCCTTCTTTGCCGTCGACATTCATCGTGTGGTGGCGGGCCGCCCGTACTTTGTATTGATAATCGTCCTTGGCTTGAGCGTCCACGAGACGGTCTTCGCGATGAAGCAGAAAGTCGAGATTGATCTTTGCGCCAGGAGCTATATCAAGAGTGCTGCGGGATTGAACATATCCGAGCGCAGTTACACGAACCGCATAATGGCCTGGATTGAGCCCGGTCGCCATGAAATGGCCTTTTTTGTCGGTAACATACTGCTTTGAGGCAGAAGAATCGCTGCCTGGATTGCCATCGGCAAGCATCGTCACGGTGGCGCCAACCAGTGGCGTTCCCGCGTTGTCCTTAACTGTACCGGAGAAAGTACCTGATACTGCGGCCTGAGCGGCGCCGGTAACGAAGAGCATCAACGCAGTCGCTGCGCTGAGATACCACACCCTCGAAACTCGTATCATCTTACACTACCTCTATCGCCCAATGCTTCGTCGGATTAATTGCAGAGGAATCCGGAATCGAATCGACGAAATCATCAGGGAATGAACAAAACTCGGAGCGGCTATACTCTGTCCCATCATAATTTTAACATTACATGATGCGCTGTCAAGAAATTTGACCACACAAGACCCTCTCGAATGTACCATTAAGATACGCAGAGCGCATTTTTAGAAGAGATGTAACAGGCGAAGATTCTCTATCTGGGTTTGTGTCTTTTGTATTGTCCTTTTGTGAAGCTGCCTTTCTGCTTATCCCAAACGAAATCGATTTCATCGAATTGTCGTTTGTTCGCGACTTTTTCGGCAGCTAACTCTTCCTTTCCTTCGGTATCAAAATACGGTTCTATGTAAGTTGCTTTTGCGATAGTACCTTTCCGCGGCCATTCGATTCTGTAGCACGGATCCGGCGCAATCATATTTTTAACAGACAATTTCGGCAGCGGCTGACTGCCCCAGAAATCATCAAATTTAATCGCAGGTAAAAGATTGGATGACGATTCAGCGTTGTATGAGCCATGGGACAAAGTGAAAAAATAGTCTTCGGTCAGCGGCAAATCGTCGGGAACGTTCGAATCGCCAACCTGAAGCACGACGAGACGATCGCCATTCGCTTTTTGAAAGTAGGTGGTAACAACGAAATCGCCTTCGCCTAAATTCAATTTTAAATAGCCATTCGCAACGTCCAAAACGTTTTCACCTTCCGCCCTTGCCATCGAATAAAGAAGTCTCTTTCGTTGGTTGATATCTCCAGCTTTTTGGGCTGTCATTCCGGCGAGAGAATCGGCGACACCGGTTGGCCAAGGCACCGTCAGGAAGATCTCCCGTATGTCCTTTGGATCGGCGCGCATTTCAGAATCGGGGCGGAAGGTTTGAGCCGACGCAGTTACCTGACAAAATGACACGCCAGCAAAACATAGAATAAGTAATAGTGAGAGCCCGACTTTCCTCATGAAATACCTCTTAAAAATCAATCCAATGCTTTTGCCAAACGGCGAATTCCATCCTGAATCTTTCGTTCACTAAGATTAGCAAATCCGAAAATGAATTCTCCTTTAGGAGCAGCTCCGGCATAATAGATGGATGTGCTGAATACGCGAACACTGGCTTCGGCTGAGCGTTTCACTATCTCTTCATCTCTGAATCTCGTTTTCAGTCGTGCAACAAGATGCATTCCGGCGTTCTCACCCACAATTTCGACGCGGTTGTCAAAATGGTTGGTTAGAGCTTCGACCAGTTTGTTACGGCGGCGATTGTAGATCGTGCGCATCCGACGAATGTGGCGTTCCAGGTGACCTTCATTGATGAAATCTGCCAGAGCATATTGCTCAAGCAACGGCGAATGGCGATCCGCCAGCCATTTTGCCTGCGCGAATATGTTCGTCAGATGGGGTGGCACTACAAGATAACCGAGCCGCAAAGACGGGTAAAGGACTTTCGAAAACGTCCCGACGTAAATCACTGATCCTGTCTGGTCGAGACCCTGCAGCGCTGGCACGGGACGACCGGCATAGCGGAACTCACTGTCGTAATCGTCTTCCACAATCATAGTTGAATTCGTCTGAGCCCATGCCAGCAACTCAAGTCTTCGAGGCAACGACAACGCGACACCCATCGGAAACTCGTGAGACGGAGTAATGTAAACGAATTTGCATTTCAGCGTCTTTTGCCTCGCAAGATAGTCCGTTCGTAAACCGAATTCATCGACAGGAACTGGCAGCACTTTTGCGCCTTGTCCTTCAAGAGCTCGCCGGGTGCCGAGATACCCGGGGTCTTCCATCGCCACTGTATCTCCACGATTGACAAGAATTCGCGAAATCAGATCAAGAGCTTGTTGTGAACCATAAACAATTATTACCTGACTGGCATCGCATCTAACCGCGCGTGAGCGCGCAAGGTATTTGACAATCGCTTCGCGTAACGCCAGATGACCGAGAGGATTCGGCGCATAATCCAGGATTTCGTTTTGCCCAGAACGGCAGTATCGTGCGAGCAATCGTCGCCACTGTTCCCATGGAAAATCGTTAAAGCTCGGGCGGCCGTAACGGAAATTTATCAGCAGATCAGGTTCGGGCGGCTCGAATAGATCATGTTCGGTGAGAAAGTTGCCCAATTCCGAGAACACAACCTTTGGCGCGCTTGCGTTCTGCGACAACGATGTTTTTACCGAGGCGGGTTTCGCAAGGTCATCCGGCAATTGGCGACAGACGAACGTTCCTGATCCTATGGCCGTTTCCAGATAGCCTTCACTCAATAGCTGCTCGTATCCGTGACTGACAGTCGATCGCGAAACGCCAAGTATCTGCGCCATCTCTCGCGTGGACGGCAGGCGTTCGCCCGTGATCAGACGACCGGTGAGAATGGCTTTGCGAAGCTCATCATAAAGCTGGCGGTGCAGAGGGCTGCCGTTGTTCGAATGCAGATTGATTGCAAAATCCATAGCGACCTCAAACAAGTGGACTGCTGTCTTTGCCGGGAATTGGCTCTTGTGCAGGTCCACTTTAAAGCATATCGTTTAAACCGACAACGGATAAATACGAGGCAAGGAGAGAAAGGTTTAATGTCCAGTTTCGCTCAAACTGATCGCACAACATTGAAAAGGTTGCCGGCGAGGGGCACTTATGATCGGGAGACGGTTTATAAGATCCTCGATGAAGCGGTCGTTTGCCACGTCGGCTTCAGCGTTGACGGCCAACCTTATGTAATACCGACCGGCTTTGGACGGATAGACGACAAACTCTACATACACGGTTCGGCTGCGAGTCGGATGCTGCGCTCCATCGAGGACGGAATCAACGTATGCGTGACAATTACTCTGATCGATGGGCTGGTGCTGGCACGATCTGCTTTTCATCATTCATTTAACTATCGATCTGTTGTTGTCCTTGGAACAGCGCATGCCGTTGACGATTCAGCCGAAAAGATGACGGCGCTTCACACGTTCACGGATCACGTAATGCCCGGTCGATGGCAACAGGTACGAATCCCAACCGAGGCGGAAATGAAGGCCACCTTGGTTTTGTGTCTGCCTATGGAAGAAGTATCGGCGAAAATCCGGACGGGTCCGCCGATTGACGATGAGGACGATTACAGCTTGCCGATATGGGCTGGCGTATTGCCGTTATCGTTGACACCCTCTGAGCCTGTTAACGACCCGAAGCTTAACCCCGGACTTGAACCGCCAGCAAACGTAAAGAATTATTCACGGACTCATTGAATCGTGATCGACAGGTCGCGCCCGGTCGTGGCTTCGTTTCCGGAGAAGTCATAAGCATGAATTCGCAGGATGTAATCGCCTTTTGGCAGCGCTGAAGCGTGCCAGATTCCAGGTTCAGCTTTGCCGTCGCGAATCGTGTTGGTCACAACATAAAAGAATTTGGTAACTGGACTGCCATAAACAGTTATTCCGCTGCTGTCGGCATAAGCTATCTTGACAGCCTCGCGATCGGGAGGCAGTCGATTGAATTCCATTGTGATTTTCGGCTCTTCAAAACCTGGCGCGGGTGATCCATCCGTTTTCAATATCTGATAACCGAGCCGATATAGCCCTAGTCTGCGTCTTGCCTGATTACCATCAACCTGATCGTATGCATCGACAACGATACTGACGTCGCCAGCGACCAATAGGCGGCCGTTTCGCATTTGTTTGAGGCGTTGGCCGGAGGCATCAAACAGATGGATGCCGTCTCGTTCGATTGTCGGAGGAACTTTGTCGCTGAAACCAATGAACGGCAGATTGAACGGGTTTATCTCCGCTCCCCAGGGTCCAAAATTCAAATGGACGTGATACATCCGATTGATCGTGCCGAGGGTATCGCCGACGTGAAACCGAGCACCGCGTCTGATGCGGACTCTCGCAATTTTCCCTTGGTCATCTCTAACAACGGTGAAGCGATTATCCTTTAGCGGTTCGTCTCTCTCGTTCCTGCCTACTCGCAAATGAACGTACGTCATCATCCCGACCCGAAAACCTTCGTTTAATCCTTCCAGGCCGAAACTCGCTAGTGGACTGACAACCTTTTCATCATAAACAGATAATACAGGAGTCCCCATGTTGCCCTGAACATCCATTCCGCTGTGAAAATGGTCTCGGCTTTCGCCGTCGAAACTGCCTCTGACTTCGCCCATCGTTCCGGCGACTTCGTGCCACTCGCGCTGGGGTGCAACTGGCCACGGGAAACGGGTGATCTGCAAATTCTCGGGCGTGAGGCGAGGTAGCACCTCTTGCGTTTCCGCCTTAACGACGTTCTTCTGGTCTTCAGAATGAGAGAGCTTTCGAATCAAGTAATTGTTCGAATCGCTGACGTATAGATCACCGCGACGATCCACTGCGATTCCGGTTGGATTGTTGAAGCGGGCCTTTGCACCATTCCCGAAGCCAGCGCCGCTGCCACTGACTAATCTCGATCTTCCGTCTGGTGAGATTTGAAAAACTCTGTCGCGATCACCCGTCGTTACGTAAAGGAATCCGTCAAACGTGGAGATGATACCGAGTGGATCTGGAATCGGGGGTGCAGAACCGTCGGGCGATTGCCCGGTAAATGTGCTTACCACCCCTTCCCTGGTTATTTTTCTGATTAAACTGTTTCCGGTATCTGCGACAAATAAGTCATCATTCTGACCTACCGTTATTCCACAGGGAGTGTCAAACAGGGCAGAACTTCCTGGTCCATCAGAATTGCCCGTAGTTGAGCCACCAGCAATCGTTTTCACCGCCCCGTCGATTGAGATTTCACGAATGCGATCGTTGTAGGAATCAGCGACATAAACATTGCCTTCTCTATCGACAGCGATTCCAACCGGAGCGTTGAATTCAGCCGATTTGCCTTGACCGTCCTTATATCCGACATTGCCGTCGCCCGCGAGAGTCTCAACAACTCCCGTCGGGCTGATTTTTCTGATCGCATTGTTTCCGGTGTCGGCTACATAGAGATTGTCTTTGGAATCTATTGCCAATGCCGAAGGAGTGTTGAATGAGGCGTTGGCCCCCTGACCATCTTTGAATCCTTCACCGCCGCCCGCAAAGGTGGAAACCTGGCCATCAGCAGCGATCTTTCGAATCAAATTGTTATTGCCAGCGTCGGCGACGAAAATATTTCCTTTGCTGTCGATTGCGATTCCAAACGGATCGGCAAAACGCGCGTCGGTATTCTTTCCATTGTTAAACCCGAGCGAGCCATCTCCAGCAAGTGTCGAGGCTATCGCTTCCCACTGAGCGTCTGTAGGCTTCGGTTTTTCGTTCAGCAGTTCATAAACAAAAAGTCCCGCTCCACCCAGCACTATCAATACCACCAAAAAAACAATGGCCTTCGCGGCGCGCTTACCTGACATTGATTAGACTCCGGGAGATATCGTGGCGTGGACTTTAGTCCGCGCAAGATGCTTATCTGCCAACGTTGATAAAACCAATCAACTTTCCTGCGATTTTGGATCTCAAAAGATCCCGACTATTACATCTGAACATGATTGCTTTATACTTTACGCGGACTAAAGTCCACGCCACGATTGCAATTAAATTGAGCGATACATGATAGGATTACTGCTTTGGTTTTTGAAAGGCAATAATGACGACCGCAAAAAAAGGAATCAAGACGGACACTAAAATGATTGATGACAAACTGGAATTGCTGCAGAAAAGAAATGCCGCAGCCGAGCTTGGCGGAGGCGCGGATCGAATCGAAAAGCAGCATCAGGGCGGAAAACTGACTGCGCGTGAAAGAATCGACTTTCTCCTTGACGAAGGGTCGTTTGAAGAGTTCGACAAATTTGTCGTGCATCGGTCTCACGATTTCGGCATGGAGAATCAGCAGTATCCCGGCGATGGCGTCGTTACCGGTCACGGCAAGATCGATGGAAGACCGGTTTTTGTCTTTGCCCAGGATTTCACCGTCTTTGGCGGATCGCTGTCAGAAACGTATGCCGAAAAGATTTGTAAGATAATGGATCTGGCAATGAAGGTCGGTGCTCCGGTGATCGGATTAAACGATTCAGGCGGGGCAAGAATTCAGGAAGGAGTCGTCAGTCTCGGCGGCTATGCAGACATTTTTCTGAGAAACACGCTTGCTTCGGGAGTCGTCCCACAGATATCGGCGATTATGGGTCCCTGCGCGGGCGGAGCGGTCTATTCTCCGGCGATTACAGATTTCATTATTATGGTGAAAAACACCAGCTATATGTTCATCACCGGTCCGGACGTAATCAAAACTGTCACGCACGAAGAAGTAACAAAAGAGCAACTGGGCGGCGCGATGACGCAGAACTCGGTTTCGGGCGTTGCTCACTTTGCGGCCGAAAATGAAGAAGATTGCCTGCGCATTGTTCGCGAGCTTTATTCTTTCATGCCTCCGAACAATATGGAGGATCCGCCAAAGCAACGATGTACTGATCCGATCGATCGCGCTGACGAAAGACTGAATTCAATCGTTCCTACAGAGTCGAATATTCCTTACGACATTCGCGACATTATTCATCCTGTCGTCGATGACGGATACTTTTTCGAAGTTCAGGAACATTTCGCCAGGAATATGGTGATCGGATTTGCTCGGTTGGACGGAAGACCAATTGGAATCGTTGCGAATCAGCCGGCGTTCCTTGCGGGTGTTTTAGATATCGATGCCTCTGACAAAGCCGCAAGGTTCGTTCGATTCTGCGATTGCTTTAACATTCCATTGATCACGTTCGAAGACGTTCCCGGTTTCCTGCCCGGTGTTAACCAGGAACACAACGGCATTATCCGTCATGGAGCGAAACTCCTCTACGCATTTGCCGAAGCCACCGTGCCGAAGATTACTGTAATCACGCGCAAATCTTATGGCGGCGCTTATTGCGTCATGGCGTCAAAGCACATCCGCACCGATATCAATTTCGCTTATCCGACTGCTGAAATTGCCGTGATGGGCGCGCAGGGAGCAGTCGAGATCCTTTACCGTCGAGAACTCTCGCAGGCCGATGATAAAGAAGCTGCGCGAAAGAAACTGATCGACGATTATAACGACAAGTTCGCTTCACCGTATATTGCAGCCGAACGCGGCTTCATCGATGAAGTTATAGAACCAAAATTCACACGACGAAAACTGATCCGCGCCCTGGAATTGATCGACACAAAACGCGACACCAATCCACCAAAGAAACACGGCAACATTCCACTATAATGGCGGGGGTCGGTGGTCAGGGATCAGGGGTCGGGGAAAGAGATTCTCAACTGATCACTGACCACCGACCCCTGGCCACCGATTATTGTGAAGGAATTTTCCTGGCGAACCAGACAACAGTCGCTTGCGCGAATGGCGCGGGAACAATTCGATCTTCTCATTATTGGCGGTGGGATAACGGGAGCCGGATTGGCGCTGGATGCGGCTAGTCGCGGGTTGAAGGTTGCACTGGTTGAGAAACGTGATTTCGCATCGGGAACGTCAAGCAGATCAACAAAGCTCATCCATGGCGGATTGCGCTATCTTGAGCATTTCGATTTCAAGCTGGTTCGCGAGGCTTTGCGTGAACGAGCTATCCTTTTGAAACTGGCACCGCATTTAGTTGAATCGCTCTCTTTTCTGATTCCAATCTATTCGGACAAACGAAAAAACTACGACCGTCCGCTAAAAATCAGAGCGGGACTCTGGTTGTATGATCTTCTTGCGGGGACCAGGAATCTGGGAAAGCACAAACGAATCTCTCGCGAAGAAACGCTACGATTTGCGCCGCAACTGGATGAATCAGGGTTGACAGGAGGTTTTGTTTATTATGACGGTGTGACAAACGATTCGCGATTGGTAATTGAGATAATGAAAACCGCGAATGAACACGGCGCGGCAATCGCTAATTACACACGAGTAGGTGGATTCCATACCAACGAGTCTGGAACGCTGACCGGAGCCCACCTTCGAGACGAAATCACAGGCGGCGAATTCGATATCAAAGCTCACATATCAATCAACGCCACGGGTGTCTGGCTCGATAATGTCGCGAATCTGGCAACAAGGGCAGATCAAAATAAACGCATCCGACCATCCAAAGGAATTCATTTGGTGGTCGGTTCTGAGCGGTTGAAAGTTTCGTGCGCTTTGTTGATTCCATCGCTGCGTGAGCATCGATTCTATTTCGTTGTGCCGTGGCAGGGTGCGGTTGTGATCGGAACGACAGACACAGATTATTCAGGAAATATCGAAGCGCCGCGCGCTAACAATGACGAAGTAAAAGAGATTCTGGATGCAATCAATGCTTTCTTTCCTTCGCTGAAATTGTTGCCCTCTGACATCATATCAGCGTTCGCGGGATTGCGGCCACTAATCAATAGCCACAATCAAAAAGCCAGCAAAGATGTTTCTCGAAGCGAAGAGATTTACGAAGACCAAAATGGGTTGATCTCGATTGCCGGGGGGAAGCTGACAACTTATCGCTCGATAGCAAAACGGACAATCGATCTGGCCGCACGAAAATTAACGGAGAAGTTTGGATACGCTACCATTCCGGAATCCGGAACTTCAGAAATAATGATTGGCGAAACAAATCATAAACAGCCGTCTTTAGATGAAGAGGTGATTCAGGCTGTCAGGTTTGAGATGGCATTGACCGTGGCGGATGTGCTTTGCAGGCGACGGCGTTCTGCCTTGATTGATGGGAAACAATCGCTCGATCAGGCCGAGTCGGTTGCCCAGATTATGGGAAGCGAATTAGGCTGGAACGAAGAAGCGAAGAAACAAAAACTTGAGGCCTATCGAAGAGAATTTGATCTCGAATACGCCGTCCGGTTGTAGCGCATTCGTTCCGATTGCGCTCGCCGCCAACCAGTTTGACTGTTTACGACCCGACGCAATCGGGACGAATACGCCACATTATTCGAGACCGAGGTCTTTGATTCTGGTTAGCAGTGTTTTGTAACTTACCGCCAGAACGTCCGCGGCGCGAGTCTTGTTATATCCGCATTCTTTCAGCGTCGTTTCAATCTTTTTCTTCTCGACAATCCGAGCCGCACGGCCGGCAACATCCTGCAAAGATCCCGTCATGTCGAAGCCTTCCAGAAACATCGCTTCGTGTTTCCCGTTTCCATTGCCGTTGCCATTACCATTTCCGTTTGAGTGCAAGGGCGTCAGGTTCAAATCCGCAGGTTTTATTATGCGACCGTCACAGAGTATACATGCGCGCTCAATGCAGTTTTCGAGCTCGCGCACGTTGCCCGGCCATTTGTAACCTGTCATCGCCTGCATTGCTTCAGGCGAAATGCTGATACTCGCTTTTCGCAATTCCCTGCCGTACTTCTTTGCAAACGTTTCGGCCAGCTGAACGATGTCGCCTTTTCGCTCTCGCAAAGGTGGAATGTTCACCGGGAAGACTGCTAGACGGAAATAAAGATCATCACGGAAAGTCTTGTTGTTAACTGCTTCCTGTAAATCCCGATTTGTCGCGGCAATAACGCGAACGTCGATGCTGATGTCGGCGGTTCCACCGACCCTGGTGATTACGCGCTCTTCAAGAACACGCAGGATTTTTGACTGCACTGCCAGAGCCAGCTCGCCAATTTCATCAAGGAAGACTGTGCCGTGGTTTGCGAGCTCGAATTTCCCAACTCGACGAGCATCCGCGCCTGTGTATGCGCCTTTTTCGTGACCGAACAGCTCGTTTTCGATCAATGTCTCCGGTATAGCAGCGCAATTCAGCGCAATGAACGGACCGCTCTTTCGCGGTGATAAATGATGAATTGCCCGGGCGAACAGTTCTTTTCCCGTTCCTGATTCACCCAGCAAAAGAACGCTGGTGCTGGTTTGAGCGACTTGCTGAATCTCTTTGCCCACTCGGGCCATCTCTTCGGAATCGCCAATGATGCGAGGGAACCCGTATCGTTTCGCGTACTCTTCTCTGAGCAGGATGTTTTCCTGTCGAAGCTGCTGTTGATCCATGGCTCTTTGTATCAGCATCAATAGATGACGTGAATCAACCGGTTTCTGAATGAAATCGTATGCGCCGTCCTTCATCGCCTGCACTGCATCGTCAATCGAGCCATAAGCGGTCATAACGATAACCGGCATTTCCGGATCGACTGAAACTGCGTTTTGCAAAACGCCCAGGCCATCGATACGCGGCATTTTCAAATCAGTCAGCACCAAACGATAACGGCCCGTTTCCAGCTTGCGCCGAGCATCCGCGCCGTCGATCGCTTCTTCGACTGAATGACCAGCCGTCTCCAGCGTCAGGCGGAGCATTCGACGCAAAGTGTCTTTGTCTTCGACTAGAAGAATATCTGCCATATCAATTCTCACAGAGAAGAAGACGCGGGGAAGCGGAGACACGGAGTCACGGAGAATCTCCGCGTCCCCGCGTCTCCGTGTCCCCGCTTCAATTCTTCTCCGTACCCTCTGTGGTTAATCTCTCTCATTGATCTACGAATTCTGGTTGTTTAATTTAGTTACTCTCTAAATATTCCGGCCGGCAATCCTGCCTGGCGGGCTTCTTCGACCAGTTGTTCTACTGCCTGTCTAGCTTTCATATAATCGGCTCTGGCCAGATCAAGCTCAATTTGCGCCTGGTCGATCTGACTTTGAATTTTCAGACCCGCGAAATTGTCGCCACCGCCTTTTTTGCCTTTTTGTCCACCGGTCGCCATTAATTGAGTTTTCAGATCATTGATCTGATATTCCTGCAATCTGACGCGACGTTCCGCATCGTTGACGTCGTCCAGTAAATCCGCATAGCGCGATTTGTAGTAATCTTCGTTTGGCTCACCTTTATCATTGGTCGGCTTCAACGACACTTCATGGTATTTATTGGTGATGCCCTCCTGCGACAATTGGTTCAACTGATCGGAAGCCTGTGCCAATTGCTCGCGCAACGCGGCAATCTGCTGACCATTCGCGTTTAAGGCGTTCGAACGTGCGTTGAGGCTATCAGGGGTGTTGTTAACAGCACTGGTCGTATTGCGAAGCGCCGTCATTTGCAGCTCGGCCTCTTGTGTTTGTCGTCGGAGCGCCTTGACTGTTTCACGGGCCGCCCTGATTCGTTGTCGCCAATCCTGCTCGGCCGGATCGTCCTTTTTCTCTTCCTTGGCATCTTCCTGTGCGCCCGCCTTATCAGACTTGGTTGAATCGTCCTTCTTTTCTTCCGTCTTGCCGTCAGGTTTCCCGTCTTCCTTTTTCTCAGCCGGTTTCGTTACCGGTGGAGGCTCGGTCTTGGTAGTGACCGGGATTACGTCATCGGTTTCCAGCGTCGGAGTCGGCTTTTTCTTTTGTTGACTGTTCGACTGCTGCGCCGAAACTGAAGGCAGCAGAAAAACCGCAAATGCAAATAACCAAACGCAGATTTGTTTAAAACTCATAGACTTACCTGCTCTAGAAAAATCAGAAGAAGAGGCCCGAACCAGTCGGGAGGTTTCTGGCTCCCAGCCTTACCCTACACTTCTTCACATTCATTATCGGTAATTTGCGGCAAACCAGCAGTGCCAAAACGACTTTTATTGACAATAGTTGCGGGGAGTCAGGCCGGGTTAAGAGCGGCTATGAAGCTCTAAAATAGTGGAATGGGAAAAGGAAAGAACAGGCAATAATTACAAAGCCGACCAAAATCATGGTCGCCATACCGAACAGCACAATCACCAATCGGTGTTGAACGGTTGGTGATTTGTGCCGTTTGCCAATGGGAGCGGTTCTTATCATAACTGTCGAGTTTTTACGAGGAGCTCGGGATTAACTTATCTCGGTCTGACCGTCAGGCAGCACGTTTATGCTGCGCGATTCGCTGTTGTTGCTGATAGTAACTGCCATTGCCGTAACCCCCGGCGGCAGCTCTCCATTGGGCATAAAGGTAATACTGGCATAAGGTTTAAATGAGATTCCCTCGGGTACAACAAACGATTCTTCCGGTTCGAGCCGCCCATTGTCATTTTCGTCGATTCCGAACTGATGGATCGAAGCATTGAAAATCACTGTGACAGGCTTGTTGTCACGCATCGCGCGGGCGCGGGCGCTCTGAAGCGTCGCCGAAACTGCCTGTGTAGTTGATGACAGCCTGTAGGAATTGTAAACGCTGTACATTCCTGGAACCGTAATAGCACTTAACGCCAGAACTACGGCCGCCACAGCGGCCACTTCAAATAAGGAAAAGCCTTTTGAATCTCTCATGATCTGCTCCAATTGCGTAGTGCGCGTTAGCTTCAGGGGGAATGCAACACGCTGTTAAGCCGAAGCCGAACGCAACGGTAAAGTGCACATTCAGCGCCAGAATAATCCACTATCGGTAAATATTATTATGAAAGGAGTTATGTCGCACTTTTCGCAGACCGACCTGAACTTTTTCGTCGCACTTCAACTTCCTTTGTTACCAAGAGTAACGACGAGGGAAATGATTTTCAGTGAGAGTTTTGCCGGGTAAATATCTATGAAATCTCTTTATTGATGAGGATATTGCGGGAAATGTTTAGGTAAAGGCCGGCAAGTCGGAAGGTTTCACGAATTGCGGCCTTTACAATACAAACGGGGTTTTCGACGGACAATCGGCAGGGAACATTTCAGGCGACCATCGGGGTGGTGGCAACGCTCTTATGTTCACCTTCCGGTCCGACCAGTGACCGCATACAGATCCTGAAACGGCCGCTGGCTGTCTTATAGATGTGAACTCTATTTGCCGAAATGTAATTGTAAATAGTTCTCCTGGTTACCATTAACAAGAGGCTTGCCTGATTGATGGTGACCAGTTTGACCTGTTGCTGACACTGTTCGCAATAGAACATCGGGGGGTCTCCTTCGTAATCTGAGATCAGCAGTCCTCTTGCCAGTTTGGCCGTAATTCTACAGTGGAAACCGGTTCAGAGTCCGTTTGCTGCACTACTGTCCTTTGCATACCTGCAGCCATCGGTTCTTAATAATAGAAGCTATTGAAATGATTAGAGTTATTTCAATGAAAATTAATCTGAGTCACTGTCATCCGCTGAGCCGCGTTGATTTATGGATACATTGGTTACAATTAGAGACCAGGATTTCACAATAAATCACATGTGCAAGGAATAAGAAGATGGGACGAAAAGTTAAATTGCTGATACACTATGGCGTCGTTTTACGTATTAATTCAAGAACGGATCGTTTCGAGAGTCTTCCGGCTGAAGAACCCGGACTGCGAAAATTGATATTCGTCGGTTAATCGCACGTTGAGTAGGGCCGTTCCGAACCGCGAAAGGAGCATATCGTCCGATGAAGAAAGCAACTGCCACCGCCACGGAAAAGGTGGTGCCTGCCAGGAAACAGAAGAGGGCTACCAGCTCTTACACGATGGTAGAGCCGCGATTTCGCAAAAAGTATTTCGAGTTTTACCAGGAAATCTATCGCCCGGGCGTCATCGACCGAAAGACAAAGGAACTGATCTCAATTGCCGCGTCGCTGACCGCAAAATGCCAGGGCTGTCTGCAAGGTCACATCCGTAAAGCACTGAAGCTGGGCGCGACCAGAGAAGAGATCAGCGAAACAATCGTAACCGCCATGAGTATCAACGCCGCCGCCGTGATCGATCTGACCGATATGGCAGCTGAGCACCTTGGACTCGAGTTTTTCCCGACCAACGGTCAACCAGTGTCATCTGAAAGCAGCAACGGACAACCCAGCGGAGACTGATGAATGCCGAATTTCAGAATTGCCCCCGACTCCTTTTCAAACTTAATATCTTCTAAATTTGTTAATCGGTTTCGCAATACTGCGAAAGCACCAGTAATCGGTGCTGTCCTTTTATTGTCGACCCTGGTCATATTCAGCGTTATCTCTTGTGGACAGGGTAATCCGAACCAGACGCCCAATAGACCTCCGCAGCAACAGCTTACGGATACAGCGCTGGTGCAGTACAAGTCTTTTCATTCAGACAAGCTCGGTCGGGATGTGCAATACGCGGTTCAATTACCGCCGTCGTATGCAACATCACAGAAGAGGTACCCGGTTCTGATCTTTCTTCACGGTTTGTTTGAAGACGCTGGACGGTGGAATCGACACGGCGCGGATGTCAAGATCGATGCATTGAGGAGTGAAGGCAAAATCGGCGAGATGATAATCGTTATCCCAAGCGCCGATCGTGGTCTTGGTTTGTACACCGACTCGTCTGATGGCAAGAATCTTTGGGAGCAAGCGATCACCGTCGACCTGGTCAAACATATAGATCAAACTTACAGAACGATGCCTGGCGCAGCCCATCGCGCGATTGGAGGGATCTCGCTGGGTGGGTGGGGCGCGCTTAAGATCGCTTTTCGCCATCCAGAAATGTTTGGTGCCGTAATAACACATTGCGCGGCACTTCTTCCTGATTATCCGCCAAAGCCCAGCACGCCAAATCCGAGGTCCTATTACGGAATTTTCAGTCAGGTCTTTGGTGAGCCATACAACAAAGAAATGTGGGACAACAACGACCCGGCTGTTCTGGCGAAGAAAAACGCCGCTGCCATCAAGAAAAGCGGACTCAAGATATATTTTGATTGTGGCACCGAAGATTCATTCCAGTTCTTCAATGGTGCTAAAGCTCTTGACGCCGCCTTAACCAGCGTGCAAATACCACACGAATTCCATCTATTCCCTGGAGCTCACGGATGGGAATACACTTTGACGGTTGTGGATCATTCGTTTCCATTTGCCTGGCAGGCGATAAAGTAGCCCCGGAAGCGCGGGCATCTTGCCTGTATGGCGTCCGTAAGATGTCTGCATAATAGACGTCTGCATGATAAATGAAAATGTACTCTGCCAAACGAATGCAGGCAGGGGTGCCTGCGCTCCCAGGAAACGAACGTGCTGTCCTGCTGATTCTGTTCCTTGCCCTGTTCGTCGGTACGGCCGATACTCAGATTTTCAGTCCCTATCTGCCATTACTGGCAAAAACCTTCGATACAACTCCGGGAGTATTCGGTCGAGTCGTTGCCATCTATTCAGTTTGCGCGGCCGCAGCGGCCCTGATGGCAGGAGTCGCATCTGACGTTCGCGGTCACGGACTGTTTCTGAAGGCCGCTCTTGGACTTTTCACTGCCTCGGAGTTAGCGACGGCTTATTCTTCATCAGTCACAATGTTCATCGTGCTGCGGGGTGTCACTGGTCTCTCTGCCGGTGTGATATCCGCGTGCACAATTTCTTATGCCGCCGATTATTTCCCGTACAAAGCTCGCGGCAAAGCGATGGGCATCATAATGGCCTCTTATTTTGCGGCCGCGACTATAGGGGTGGTGGGCTTAGCTAAGATTGCGGACCGAGCCGGATGGCCGGCAGGTTACGAGGTGCTGGCAGGAACTGCTTTTGTCGCTTTCATTCTGCTGATGACGTTAATGCCAAATGCCAGCGTGGAAGAGCAAGTCGAAACTTCTGAGCAATCAGGAGTGGTTTTTCGGCCGTCAGTCATCGCAATGTTTATTCTGGCGTTTTTCGTCTCGGGTGGTCTGACTACATTTCTGGTCTATATCGGGTCGTATCTCAGCGAAACTTTCCAAAAAACGACCAGCCAGATCGCTCTGGTATTTCTAATCGGCGGTGGAACTGCCGTAATCGCCGCACCGATAGCAGGACGAATAGCCGACGCGATTGGCAAACGCCCGATGATAATCGGTGGGAATTTAGCGATGGCGGCTTTATTTATTTTGATTCCGCGAATGCAGTGGGGAGTCGTTCTGTTTATAATCTTCGGTCTTGCCAGCCTCGCCGCCGCCTTGCGACAGGGACCGTTTCAGGCATATTCAACTGCGGTAATCGGTCGCCGACGACGCGGGCTGTTGGTAGCGATTCGGAACGTCTGCTCGCAGTTGGGGATCGCTTCCGGCGCTTTAATTGGCGGAAGTCTATATAATAGAAGCGGAGGGTTTGAGTTGGTCGCATTATTCTGCGGCGCAATGACGCTGGCGGCCTGCCTGCCCGTATTCCTAGTAAAGGAGCCTGCCCAGGATGGCTGCTAATGTTCGAAGTGTTACGCCTCGCAAAAGATCAAGAGCGCGGCGCGTATTAAAGTGGCTGATGCTGATTGTAGTTCTTCTGCTGATTTTCTTTATATTTGGCGTCGTCCCTTATTTTCTCTCCAGCGTAATTATTCACGCCTCATCGCGTCCGTCCGACAGGGTCGCGACAAACACACCTGGAACGTTCGGGTGCTCCATTTTTCAGGACGTAACATTTCCTGCCGCGGATGGCGTACCCATTGCTGCGTGGTACTTGCCAGCAGACACGTCCAAGGCTAAAGGAATAGATATTGTGATTGGTCACGGACTGTTCCGATCCCGACAAGAGACAGTTGACCGCGGAGTTCGGCTGTGGAAACTGGGATACGGCGTTTTGCTGATGGATATGCGTCATCATGGCAAAAGCGGTGGTCAAATCTCGAGTATGGGTTATTTCGAGAGATATGATTTCGAAGGCGGCTTGAAGTTTCTTCAAGAGCACGATCCGAATGCCCAGATTGCGTTTATGGGTGTATCAATGAGCGCGGCGGCCTCGCTTCTGGCCGCAGCAGAATCGGATCACGTGATTGGCGTCGTCGCCGACAGTACATTTTTGAATTTCACCGACGTCGTCAATCATCATGCGGAGATTCTTTTCGACCGGTTCCCATGGTGGCTAAGAGTTTTGAAACCTCTTCGCGTTCCAATCAAAGAGGAATTCATGTTTTTAGCGCAGCGGCGTGGCGGGTTTGACGCAAAGAACTTTGATATAGAAGCGGCGGTCCAGAAGATCGAGGTGCCTATATTTTTCATAACGGGCAGCGACGACGATCGCATGCCGCCCGAAATAAGCCGAAGGCTGTTCCGCGAAGAATCCAATATTCACAAACAGTTTTGGATGGTAACCAGCAAAGGCGAAGACCCGAATGAGAAAGCCACGCACGGCCACGCTTTTGAAGTTGAGCCAGATGCTTACGTAACTAAAGTCGATCAATTCCTGACGGGGATCAGACAATGAGTTTGATCCGAAAAGCCCTGATCCTGGCAATCCCACCAGCAATTTTGTTCGTCATACTTGCTGGATTGCGATTTGTCGCAGAGGCTATAAAACTTCCCGATCCGATTCCTCGCATATTCAGCGTGGGCATTGCCGTTATCCTTTCCAGTGTCTATGTCGGACTGGTGGCCCATCGTCGAGGACTGGACCGCGCCTGGGGTGTCGTTCCGACGATGGTTCTAATTAGTTTGCTGGCGCAGGTGGTGGTTGTCGCGATCGAAGGCATTCTGGCGTCAGTCACAGGCGCGGCAAATTACTTTAATGGTTCTTCGGAGACACTGAGCTGGCGACACGTGCTGGTGCACCTCACGTTCATAGCAATTGGCGAAGGATTGCTGCTTTCAATTCCCGCCTTGATTATCTATTTTATCGTGGCGAAAAACTCTGGCAATCGAAAGCTGGCCTAGTTCCCACACCAACAAAAAAAGTCTCTGCCAATCAGCCCGGCAAAGACTTTTTTTCATCTGGAAACTTTTTTAATTCCTATTGCTGTGGCTGAGCTGCACCGCCGCCACCGCCAGGAGTACCGCTGGCTGTTCCAATCGGAGTGCCATTATTTCTGGTCGGCGCGGTTTGTCCAGGCTGCTGCCTGACTGTGAAATCCTCGATGACATTGAAGGCAAAGTCTCCGCTTCCCCTCCCGTCAGGTTCCGCTGAGAATTCAAATGTGGAGGTGTCAAATGTTCCGACTTCTTTGTAGATATACGAAGAGCGAATGACTCCGTTGTGCCATTCCGGCTGAAGTTCCTGCTGTGCAACCAGTCCGGCGAAATTCTGATAACCGGAGCCCGACATGTGAGCGCTGGCTTCGGCCTGGGCAACGTTTCTCAGCGTCTCAACTGCGGTCGATGCATTAGCCTGCCTGATACGCTTCATATAGTTTGGAACCGCAACTGCCGCAATGATTCCAATAATGGCGATCACGATCAGCAATTCGATGAGCGTAAAACCGCTTTGTGCTTTTTCAGTCTTTGTGCGTTTATGCATATTTCATCAACTCTCTAGTTAGGAATTCCAGCTATCCAGTTTATTGGCAGATCGACAGAAATCACGCCCAGTTTCTATTCGAGAAACGGTCCTCGCCTTTAAGCGGACACAATCAGAATGCCATTTGGACCGCCTGCCGTCAAGTAGCTGTTCCAGCTAAATTCACTAACGCTTGAGCCTAAATCTGGTTGCAAAAGAATAATCCATTCGTTTAGGTCACCAGCTTTGCGGCCTTCAGAGCCTTGCTCAATGTCGGGAACTGTTCTTTATAAGCGGCGAGCGGATAATTGCTGAGCCTGTCGATCTCGCCTTCCTTCGGCAGACGCCCCAGTTTTAATGCGATTCGCTGTAAATCCAACTGCAATTCTTTTTTCGAGTAGACAGGTTTCGGTCTCGGGGCAACTGATCGACGAATCTCCGCTCCGGATCCCACTGCGTTTAGCTTTTGCTTGGCCATTGCGACGTAATCCGGATTTATATCGATAGTAATGTATCGACGTCCAAGCCTGGCAGCGGTCACTGCAGTTGTACCAGCCCCACAAAAAGCATCCAGAACAATGTCGCCGGATTTAGTGGACAGGTTGATTATACGCTCCATCAGCTTTTCAGGCAGTTGGCAGGGATGTGAATCTCTGGAGCTCTTATGCTTTAAACGAAAAACATCGGACCAAACGTCGCCAAGCTGTTCAGTATCCTCAATATCAGCGGCTCTTCTGTGATTGATGCAGCTCGCGCGAACGCAGAATTCCGGCGAGCCCGCTCGCAATGTTGAATTCTCGACAATCGGACCGCCCGCTTTGACAAATTGAAGAAGGGCGTAATGCGCAGGCATCAGTTTTCCGCGAGGCTCTGACAACGCATCCCACACGATCCACCGGTGAAACCGCGCAATCCGGTTCAGAAACATGAAATGATGATTTGCCCATTTCGGCAGATTCAAAACAAACAAAGCTCCGCCGGGTTTCAACACGCGGACGTATTCCGTCAGCCACGAATTGCACCAGTCGATGTAATCAGAGTCAGATTGATCGTCAGAAATGACCTGGTAATTCTTCGCCAGATTATATGGCGGATCGGCAAAGGCCAGATCGACCGACTCGCTGCGGAAATTGCGCATGATCTCGATGCAGTCGCCTTGATAGACCATATTCGATTCCGGCAGCTTCTTCGTACACGCTGAATAGCCATAGCTTGCCGGACGATGCGGTTTGGTTTCGGTTACTTTGCGACTAAATATCAAACCTCGCTGTTTTTTGCTGAGTCCTGCAAGACTGGCGACTCTCTTTAAAACCTTCACCGGTAAAGTTTCGCCCGGATCAACTGCCAGATCATCCCAGACATCCGACAGAGCAGCTCCATCTGGATGCATCAAATGGCTTTTGCCACCCCAATCACGCAAAGTCTTGCCGCATGCACGACATCGTGGATGCGGAACCCTGACTTTGGTGATCGGGAATTTATCGCCTTTGCTGAATAACAGAAGTCCCTTGTGACCGGGACCTCGTTTGCCTTCAGAAATAGTTCGTAATGCGATCCAATATTTGAATGTTAATTGAGATTCCAGCGCGAGGGCGATGGCCGGCAACTGATCAGGATTTCCATATACGAAAAGAAGGCCCGAATCCGATAGCAAATCGCAGATTTGGGTTGAATCCGTTGCTCTGATCACAGAATCCGCAAGCAGCAAAATCGTTTGATATTTATTATGATGCCGCACCTGATTTCCGGCTATGTCCCAGAAAGGCAGGCTGGTTCCAACAGGTCCCCTTGATTTGACCAATGGCTGATCCGTCCGTATTTCTCACACTCTCACTATGTCAAAAAGGGAGGATCAGATAATAACCCAATAAATCAAAAGGTTCCAGTCTTTTCTTTGTCACGCCGCACACAAAAGAGAAAAAGAGAAATAGACCGCGGATGACGCGGATTCAAAGGGTTTTCTCGGATCAGATCTGCGTCAATCGGCTTGATTCGCGTCATCCGCGGTCTATTTCTCTGCTGTCTTTTTCACACCTTTCCGCATTATTGCTCAGATATTTACTAATGAGTGCCGATATGACCCACAGAGAGTGGAAGCACCGGGACAGGTGCGTTTTAAAAGCTCAGGCGAGGACTGTTCTGAATAATGTCGGATGATAAAAAACAAGGCGGCTTTCGAAGTGCGATCCAGCGGTTAGAAGAAGCACACCAATCCGTCCTTTCAGAATCGATTCTGTTCCCTCGCTCAATCCTTAATTCCAGCAAGACCAAACTGGTAAATACCCTGATTTCGCTTCTTTCCCAATTGATCGATTATCGAGCTGGCTGTGTCTGGATTGTTGATGAACGATCATTATTCGATCCTCAAATTTTCGGCGATGCGGATCGTTATCGCCCGGAATTTGAACGTCATTATAAAGACGGCTTAGCCGGATGGGTCAACGAATCACGAAAGCTGCAGGTTGTCCCCGCGCCTCAAGGCTGTTTTATTCTGATTCCTGTAGTTTCGAAATCCGGAAATTATGCTCTGGTTGATCTGGCGCTTGATATTAATGTTGATCAGATAACTCCATCGACTATTGAGTTGATAGAGACCCTTTCCAGTTATACGTCCCTGGCTCTGGAACAGCAAAATCTGGAGGAATGGCAGAAACGAGCAAAGCGATTTCTGGAGTTGTTGCCTGAACGCTCTACCATTACCGATCCCGCAACGCTACTTGAAACTGTCATTGGCGATATTCGATCTTTGCTCGAAGTGGATAGTTGCTCCGTGATGCTGGTTGATCACAGAACACAGTCCCTGAAAGTCGCGGCCGCATCCGGTCTACCTGACGAATTTCGACACACAAACGTGAAATTAGGAACCCGAATATCCGGCAAAGTTGCGCAGACCGGCAGAGTATTGTTCATCGAAGATTCCCGCCAGGAATCAGGTTTAGATTTTCCTTGGCGCGATAGTTACGAAGGAAGATCGATAATTTCTATCCCTTTGCATTACCACGGCCAAGTTCTTGGCGTTTTGAATGCGACAAATCGCCATTCAAACAGAAGACTTTTCAGAAGCGATGCAGCCTTACTTGAGCTTTTCGCGGCACACGTTGCTGTCGCATGGCAGAGCGCTGTTCTAATTGGCCAGTTAAAACTGGAATCAACCGAATGGAGCGCATTATTCGACGTTATCGGCGAGCCTGTGGTTGTTCTGAGCACTCAGGAACGACTGGTCAAAGCAAACAAAAGGGCAATGAGTCTCTTTACAAGACATGCAGATTCTGCGGTCGGGAAACGATTGAGCGAGTTACTGCCTGAATTCGCCGATGACCTGCGCAGAATCTTTGGCGGATTCGCTCCGGCGCCAAACCGCAAGCACGAACTTTATGCCACAGTCGACAACCAGCCTATGCGTCTTATTCTTGCGCCCGTGGTAAACGATTCGGGAGCGATAACAGGATATATCGGACACTTCGCTACGCGAAAATCAGAGAATGGTACGCATTCCGGCCTTAAGTCCGGTAACAAGACTGAGGCTCTATTAAAGTCGATTCTACAGACCATCGATCAGGCTCGCATAGCGCCAGCGACTGCATTGAGTTCAGAACTTGATAAGCTCGCGAACCTGGCTCAAAGCGGCCTGGATCAATTCAAACAAGCGGATTCGCCACCTGTACATCGAACCTTCCAGCAGGCAACGCTAAAAACACCGACAACGGCAAAGAAGAGCATTCTTGTCGTTGATGATGAAATCGAAATGCGCGAGCTGTTGAAAGATATTCTTGATATGGCAGGATACGACGTTACTGCAGTTGGCAGCGGACCGGAAGCAATTGCACAGCTTGATAGAAAACAGTTTAATCTCGTAATCACTGATCTTGGTATGCCAATCCTAAACGGTTGGGAAGTCGCTCGTGCAGTCAAACAACGTTATCCGAGCACACCCGTAATTATGGTAAGCGGCTGGGGACCAGAGATCGAGCAACAGGGTCACGAGCTTGGGGTTGATCTGGTCTTGCCAAAGCCATTCCAGGTTGATTACGTCGTCGAGTCAGTCGCGAATGTTCTTAAGAATACCGCCAAATAAACCTCTGAATTTTAACAGTCACTCTGAAACGTACTTAAGCCTTTGATGAGAATGATATATAATGCCGCGGCTGCGGTAACCGTCTTTTGCCTGCGAGACGCGCACTTCGGCGGCCGGTTGGGTAACTCTCTCTTGATTAATCATAAAAGCTCAAAAAGGAAATAAATGAAACAGTTGAAAGTCTTTTTGCCGGGCAAGGCTCTGCTCTGGCTAATATTGATGGCTGTTTTCAGTCTGACGGGGTACGCGCAGGATAATTACGAAATTCAAGTTTATGGTTCGGACACAGTTGAGCCTCATCACACAATGGTCGAGCTGCACAGCAATTTTACATTCGAGGGCTCAAAGGATAGCGTCAATGGCGTGCTGCCGACTAACCACGCTTTGCACGAGACGATAGAGATAACTCACGGATGGAATTCGTGGTTCGAGACTGGTTTTTATATCTTCACCAGCTCTCGCAACGGCAACGGCGTTAAATGGGTGGGCGATCACATTCGCCCTCGTGTTCGCGTGCCGGAAAGCTGGAAATGGCCGGTCGGCGTCAGTCTTTCCGTGGAGATCGGATACCAGCGACCTATTTTTTCTGAAGACACCTGGACGATGGAGATCAGGCCGATTATCGACAAGCAGATCGATCGCTGGTATCTGTCATTCAACCCAACGGTAGATAAATCCTTTAAAGGACCTAACGCTCACAAAGGTTTTTCATTCTCGCCTAATTTCAAAGTCGGTTACGATTTCACAAAGAAGATTAATGCGGGTATTGAATATTATGGCTCGCTCGGACAGATAACTGGTTTTGACCCATTCAAAGACCAGGAGCAGCAGATCGTTCCTGCCGTGGATCTGAATCTATCGCCGGAATGGGAATTCAATTTCGGCGTTGGCGTGGGTGTAACTCACGGAACGGATCACCTGCTGGCGAAGATGATAATTGGAAGAAGATTTAGCTTTTAATCGTGGCGCGGACTCCAGTCCGCGCAAATCATAAAACTTCTAACTTCAAAGAAGTCAATAGTTTAGTCTTCGCTTAATCCAATCTTCGCAGGTTGCTATCTTGCGCGGACTGAAGTCCACGCCACGATTTCGGCCTTGACAGATTTTCTATTCTTTTCCATCATTATAGAAAATATTTCCAATGGAGCAAAAATGGCAATTACGCCACGGCAACAAGAACTGCTCGATTTTATATCGCGCTATATTGCGACTAACGGTTACGCACCTAAAATTGCCGAAATTCAAAAACATTTCGGATGGAAATCTACGAGCACAGCTCACGTTCTGTTAACGGCTCTTGAGCGAGAAGGAAAAATCAGCCGAATCCCCAATGCCGGCCGAGGGATCGAGATTATAGAAAATGATCGGCCGAGCACAGATTACGAAGTGCCGCTCCTCGGAACAGTCGCCGCGGGCAATCCTATCGAGGCTATTCTCAGCCACGAAACGGTTCTTCTTCCAAAAGATATGATTAGTCGTAACAGATCTTTTGCGTTGAAGGTCCGCGGCGATTCCATGATCAACGATGGAATTCTGGATGGTGACATAATCATTGTCGAATCACGACAAACTGCCGAAACTGGCGAAACAGTCGTGGCTCTGATTGATGGAAATGACGCCACGGTAAAGAGATTTTATCCCGAACCCAGTCAGATCAGATTGGAAGCTGGTAATCCAAAATATAAACCGATTATCGTCAGCCCGGCAAAACGTGTGGCTGTACAGGGAGTCGTCAAAGCGGTCATCCGCAAATATATGTGATTTAAGATGAGCGAATCGTCTTTAAAAGCCAGAGCGGAAACCGCCAGCCTTTTGCGCCAGTCTTATGGCGCACAGGCAGATCTGGCCCCGAGCCCAAAGCTACCCGTCGGTATTTCTGCAATAGATCTGATGACTGGCGGATTGCCTGGTGGCGCAATCACCGAAATCGTTGGTCCGGCTTCATCAGGTAAAACTACTTTTATGCTTTCAGTGCTTGAGACTGCGACACGTTCTGATTTGTGCGCTCTTGTGGATGCGAGCGATTCCTTTGACGTGATTTCGGCCGACGACGCCGGTGTTGTTTTCAATAATCTGTTATGGGTGCGCTGCAAATCGGATATCGACAAGGCGATAAAAGTTACTGAGCTTTTGCTGCGTGGCGGGTTGTTCTCTCTCGTAGTTCTCGATCTTGGCAATGTTCCCATCAAATACATCAAGAGGATCGAGTCAGCAACCTGGCTGCGGTTTCGTCGTGGACTCGAGAATACAAGCAATGCGCTTCTTGTCATCGCACAGCAATCATGCGCGCAGTCTTTTGCCGGTTTGGTCCTGGAGATGAACAAGGAAAAAACAGTCTTTTCGTTAAATGGCGGGCAGAATAAAAAGAATAATCCGCCTTTCGCGAATTTGTTGCAGGGGTTACAGCTCCGAACAGGACAGAGCAGACCATTTGCGTTTAACGCTAAAGCAGATTTTTATGCATCGATTCCTTATCGCTGACTTTTAATCAGCTTAAAGCCTTAATATAAGAAGATTCAAAACTGCCGCTTGGATCTTCGGGATGGCGTAATGTACGCATCAATCTTTACCAGCGAAGCGGCAGGGAAAAATACCCTTCATAAAATTGCTTGCCAGTTTTCGCCACTGATAGAAGAGATAAACGATCAGACAGTTGTTTTCGATATCGAAGGCACATCGATGCTTATCGGGACTTGTCGCGATGTTGCGAAAGCAATTGCGGCCACTGCCACCGAGTATGACATTGTCGTAAATATTGCGATTGCGCGAAGACCCGATACGGCATTGCTTGCGGCGCAGTTCATGTCAGGGATAACAATCATTCTTCCTGGAAGAGAGGCTCAACATTTATCCAGTCTGCCGATTGAGGCGCTGTCTTCCTGCCTGAATTCATCTCACAACAAACAGAAAGCATTCGCCGAGAGAGAAGCTGAACAGTTTGCCGATGTGATTGACACTCTATTGCGCTGGGGAATAGTCACGTTCAAAGACTTTACCCGGCTTTCGGAATCGAGTGTCTCTGCGCGGCTTGGGCCTTTTGGATTAAAGCTCCATCGTTATGCAAAAGGAATTATCGACCGGCCGCTCAACATCAAAAATAAATCGGCTGAATTAGATCAGTCGATGGATTTGGACTTTCCTATTGATTCTCTGGAGCCATTTTCGTTCGTCCTGCATCGTTTAATAAATCAGCTTTGCAGTGAAGCAAAATCGTCAGGGTTAGCGGTTCAGGAACTACAACTGAAATTATTTCTCGAAGACAAAACAGAATGCGAACGGATGTTGCGACTGCCCTTTCCTACATTAGATGAGCGTTCGCTGCTCAGCCATCTGATGCTGGTGATCAAATCCGATCCTCCCCTGTCTCCGATTATTTCACTCGCGTTAAGCGCCGATCCTGTTAAACCAAGGACAGCTCAGCCGGGTCTTTTTGAAAAGGGAGCGCCTGAACCAGAAAAGCTGCAGTTGACCCTGTCAAAGATCGAACGGCTCGTTGGAGCAGATAATATCGGATCACCGACAATCCTGGATACTTACCGACCAGACGGAATCGCTCTGAAAAAATTCGAGGTTATCAGAAGCACACGATCTGGATCATCAAGTCGCGGAAAATTAATTGCAGAAAAGCCCAAGCCCTCAAATCCAAGAATTGCACTGAGGATGTTTCGGCCTGCTCTTCCCGCGAATGTTCGCGAGATATCAGGCTGTCCCACGGCAGTAAGCGCAAAGACCGTTGAAATGCAGCAGGGTGTTCGCGGAAGCATCGTCAACTTTTCAGGTCCGTGGCGGACTTCAGGCGAGTGGTGGGGTTCGACCGTTTGGGAACGCGATGAATGGGACATCGCGCTCGGTGATGGCAGTCTGTACAAAATCTATCGTGATTTACGAAGCAACTCGTGGTTTATCGAGGGCGTATATGACTGATTACGTCGAGATGCATGCACGATCATCTTTCAATTTCCTGAGAGGAGCTTCTCTGCCGGAGGATCTTGTAGCTGCATGTTCATCGCTAGGACAAAAGGCGATGGCTGTTCTTGATCGCGATGGTGTTTATGGCGCTCCACGATTTCATTTCGCCGCTAAAGAAGAAGGTATCCAAGCTCATATTGGCACAGAGATAACAATGTCTGATGGCTCGATTTTGCCTTTGCTGGTGAAAAGCAGGACCGGATATCAAAATCTTTGTCGACTGATTACCAGGATAAAAATGCGATCACCAAAAGGTGAAGGCGCAGCTATGCCAAATGAGCTTGCTGAATTTTCTGAAGGCTTAGTCTGTCTGGCCGGAGCAGATGATGGAATTCTTTCACATTCATTCCAAAATAATACTGCGGATAAAGAGATTCAAAAGCGTCTCTTGTGGCTAATCGACATCTACGGTAAAGAGAATATTTACGTCGAATTGCAACGACATTACGACCGAAATCAGGAAGCTCGGAATAAAATATTACTTGAAGCAGCGCGCAGAATTCGACTGCCGATTCTGGCAACAAATGGCGCATGCTATGACACACCAGCCAGACGTGAGCTATATGATGTCCTTACGTGCATACGAGAAAAAGTTACTCTGGCAAATGCGGGCAAATTGCTGGCGAGAAATTCCGAAAGGTATTTAAAATCATCTCGGGCAATGAATGATCTTTTCGTTGACCTGCCTGAAGCTATTCACAACACGATCGAGCTTTCATCACGACTTGAATTCACTCTTAATGATTTAGGCTATCAATTTCCACAATATCCTGTCCCAGACGGCGAAACGATGGACTCTTATCTGCACAAGCTAACGTATGAAGGAGCAAAGCTACGCTATACAGGTGTTAATTCACCGACTCTTGAACAAGCATCCACACAAATCGAACACGAATTAAAATTGATAAAAAAACTAGGATTGGCCGGATACTTCCTGATTGTTTGGGACATCGTACAGTACTCAAAAAACCAGGGAATACTTGTGCAGGGACGAGGTTCTGCCGCAAACAGTGCTGTTTGTTATTCGCTTCAGATTACAGCCGTCGACCCAATCGGGATGAAGCTTCTATTTGAAAGGTTTCTTTCCGAAGAACGTCACGAATGGCCCGATATCGACCTGGATCTTCCCAGCGGCGACCGGCGCGAAAATGTCATCCAGTATGTTTACGAACGTTATGGTAAACACGGCGCGGCAATGACCGCAAATGTCATCACATATCGCGACAAATCAGCATTCAGAGAAGTTGGCAAAGTCCTCGGCTATGACGCCGCAACATTGAGTCGATTATCGAAGCTCACGGATATTGGCGCCTGGCACGATCCTCTAGATACCACTGAAAGTCGAGTCGTTAAAGCCGACCTGAGTTTGCAAGATCTCAAAGTACAAAAATTCATGGAGCTTTACACTTCGATAAAAGATCAACCACGGCATTTGGGTCAGCACTCCGGAGGCATGATCGTTTGCGAAGGAAGCCTGGATTCAGTTGTACCAATCGAACCCGCATCCATGCCCGGTCGTTATGTCGTTCAATGGGACAAAGACGATTGCGCCAATATGGGCATCATAAAAATAGATTTGCTGGGATTGGGGATGATGGCCGTTCTTCAGGATTCTATCGGTTTAATAAAAGAGGCCTACAACGAAAACTTCGATATAGCCCATTTACCACAGAACGATCCTGAAGTTTATTCAGCTCTCCAGCAAGCTGATACTATCGGAATGTTTCAGGTAGAGAGTCGCGCGCAGATGGCTTCCCTGCCACGGGTGCGCCCGGAAAAATTTTATGACATCGTTGTGCAGGTAGCGATAATCCGCCCCGGTCCTATTACTGGCAAGATGGTCAATCCTTACATCAGGCGAAGACAGGGACGCGAACAACCAGAATATATGCACCCCGATCTCAAACCTGTGCTGGAAAGAACTCTCGGAGTACCTCTGTTCCAGGAACAGTTACTGAGAATGGCAATGACCTGCGCAGGGTTTACCGGCGGTGAAGCTGAAGAATTACGGCGAGCGCTTGGGTTTAAACGGTCGGAAGCCTTGATGTCTAAGATAGAGAAAAAACTTCGCGAAGGAATGAACAAGAAAGGCATCGCGGAACCAATCCAGGACAAGATAGTCCTTTCGGTTAAATCATTCGCCAAATTTGGTTTTCCTGAATCCCATGCTGCTAGTTTTGCTCTGCTCGCGTATGCATCGGCTTATTTGAAATGTCGTTATCTGGCCGCGTTTATTGCGGCGATGCTGAATAATTATCCGTTAGGTTTTTACAGTCCCGCGACTCTGATCAAAGATGCGCAAAGGCACGGTCTTCATTTCAAGCCTATCGACGTAAACAAGTCAGAGCTGCTCTGCACAATCGAAAAGGAGAATGATCGTAAATGGCTGCGACTGGGTTTGCGCTATGTCAGCGGATTACGAAAAATAGCAGGACTGGCGATTGCAGAAGAGCGTAACAGGAGACCTTTTCACAGCGTCGATGACTTGTGTCTACGGGTTCCTGAATTGCGAAAGACTGAGGTTAGGACGCTGGCTGCAATTGGCGCTTTGAATTCTATTGAGAAAGTTGAGCACAGACGAACTGCCCTGTGGCAGGTCGAAGCAGCACTGCGTTCGCCAGGCAATCTCTTCAAAGAAATCGATATTGAGGGTGATAATTGCCCATTGCCAACTATGACGCCTGAAGAACGGCTAAGTGCTGATCTCAGAAACACTGGAATTAATATTGGCAAACATCCTATGTCTTATTTGAGAGAGTATGTGGATTCATTAGGTGTCACGCGCTCTACCGAATTGCAGTTTGTGCGAAATAATGAAAAAGTCAAAATTGCAGGAGCAGTAATCGTCAGGCAAAGACCGGGAACAGCAAAGGGTTTCGTCTTCATAAGCATGGAAGATGAGTTCGGCGTGATGAATGTGATTGTGACTCCGGATTTCTTTCGACAGAACCATCAGGACCTGGTCGGTTATCCTTATCTGATTGTCGAAGGTATATTGCAGAATTACGACAATACGGTCTCTGTCAAAGCGGCCAAAGTGACTCCGCTTATGTCGACGAGCCCATCAAAATCCCGAAATTTTCACTAACGAAATTCGATGCGGGATTTATCTATGCCAGCCGCAACTGAGATAACGACGCATGGGCGTCGCCGCCTTCGGTACTGGGGACTATGTGCAATTCAATCGTTGTTACATCCGTCAAATTGACTCGATAATCCTCTACTTCCCTGATGGCTCCTGATCGGCTGAAGTTCCACTGCTGGCGAACTATCTCTCTGTACGTTTTTCCGTGATCCGATGACCACCGTAAGACGAATTCCTGCGTTCTTTCGATATCAGGCTCCTTGAAAGAAAGCCAGATGCGACTGATGGATTGGGGATGGTCAAAGACTATTCTGATTACCTGTTCGCCAGGACTATCCGCGCGCCAGCCCGAATCGCCTCCAGGCAACAATGCTTCCTCGATTGGATAGGCCGTAGCTTCGGACGTTAACTCTATCGTTGCGATTTTATCCAGATCCAGCCATTTCTGGTCAGGCTCGCGATGATTCTGGCTGACTGTAATTAAGCGCTTCCTCATACCTCATCCCCGCGAGCTTAAAGATGATTGCATCGTATATCACGATTTCGGAGAAGCTACCAATTCAAAGTCCACAACTATTTCATCTTTTGTGCCCGCCAGTCCATATTTTGTCGGCGGAGGCTTTATTCCAAAATCGCTCAGCTTAAAGCTGCTTATGCCCATCATCTCCAGAAGCTTTGTCGATCCCGGCTGAATGCTGAGTTCGGTCGTAATCTGCTTCTCAATACCCCGCACTACAAGCTTACCAAACACATCATAGGTCGTATCGGATTTTTGTTTCACCTTTGTTGAAATGAAGGAGATTTCAGGATGCTTCTCAACCTGTAAGCCTTCGGTGAAAATGTACCCCAGCAGCTTCTTCTTATCGCCGTCTCCGATCCATTTATCCTGGCAAACTATGCTGTCGCTTTCGACTGTGAAGGTGACGGTTGAATTCTCTCTATTGCTCGGGTCGACATCGATCTGACCTCGATAGCTGCTGAAATTAAAGTTATGCTTTTTTCCAGCCATAACTCCCGTTTTTATCAATGCGAGTGAAACCCTTGAACTCTCTACAGGATGGATCAGATAGGTGATAATGCTTGTTTCAGTCACGGATCGGCCTTCCTTCTTTAATAAGGTTTATAAATTGCCGAGCCGACGCATCCAGAATTGCGCGGCGCAGGCTGTCTCCCTTAAGAGTATGTGACGGAAATCAGGCCTTGGTGTCAGATCAGCAATCCCGAAACGAAAGTATAGACCAGTTTGAGTAAAATATTAAAGTTTTAATAGAAATGATTATCGTTTGCGGCGTATCAAGCCATCGACAGAATACCTGTTGTTATCCAATCCCCACATCAAAACGAAGATTACGAATGAATACATGATGTTATTACCGACCGCGGCAGGCACACCGATCAACGCACCAAATGTAAGGGCGAGCATAAGCAGTCCGGCAAGAACAAGTCCAAGTTCCGTGATCAATCCGAGGATCAACAGGACTCCGATGCCAACTTCAGCAAACGGCAGAACGTGGGCAAAAGGACTGACCAGCACCGACGGCAGTTTGCTGCCGAACTGTTTAGTCATCCCTTCGGCGGTTGCGGCAATTCCTCCTTGAAATTTTTCGATCCCATACACAAGGAACATCACCCCAACCGTTATTCTGAAAATCGCGTATGACACTGCACGATAATTGAGCATCGTCGATCCTCTCGTTTCGAGTACTGGATTTTGAGTTGTTACGTATTGCTGCCTGCCATTTCAGTCATTAACTGTCTCTTTAAGACCCTTTTCTGGCCGCAGTCGCAAATCAGTGCAAATGATCCATGCAATATTATTGAAAGAAGGCACAGCATAGCGAATTCGAAAGGTGAAAAGAAAACGACGAATAATATAAACGACGGTATAAATACGATACTCAGAATAAATATCCAATCCTTACCGCTTCGTTTGGAAACTTCAATTAAAGATTGGCGATAGCGTCGCTTCAGACGAGATATGGTTGCTAATATCGCGATCAGAAACAAACTCAGAAATAGCGAGTCATAAAACAAGGAAATTCCCACGATTACCAGTCTCGCATTCATTAACCAAACTATGAAACTATATGGCGCGGCAAATCCGATAATCATCGAATCAACAGCAATTCGCGATCTGAGTAATTGGATATTCTGCTGATATTCGCGCTTTTGGATTTCGACCCTTGTTTGACGTCGGAGGGAAGGGTCCCATTCATATTGAAAATAGAATTGTTCCAAATGAATTCCCTTTAAGCTCTGATCTCAAAAAGTACCGATTTTCGCAATACCGAAGGGGAGTCCAGATTTGCATTTCCAGACGTTATAACTATGATTCATTTTACCACAAATGGCCGCATGAATTTCCAATAACATCTCGCCAAGGAGAATATCATGGATCTTAGGTATCCAATTGGACCATTTAAACTGGAAGAAGAAATCACGGAGCAAACACGTCGTCGATTCATTGACCAGATTGCGGAAACGCCTGCGAATCTCCGCGCCGCCGTCGAAGGCTTGTCGCAAGAGCAGCTTGATACGCCGTACAGACCGGAAGGCTGGACGGTCAGGCAGGTCATTCACCATGTTGCTGACAGTCACATGAACAGCTATATCCGGGTTAAGCTTGCTCTGACCGAAGATCGCCCAAATGTGACAGATTATGATGAGAATCAATGGGGATCCTTAAGCGATGCGCAGAAAGCGCCAATCGATCTTTCGCTGAATTTGATTGAGTCGCTGCATGGCCGGTGGATCTTCTTATTCAATTCGCTCAACCCAAATGATTTTTCAAAGACATTCAATCATCCTGCCCGTGGGGCTGTTTCGCTGGACACGAATATTGCCATCTACGCGTGGCATGGCCGACATCACGTTGCCCATATCACCACGCTGCGCGAGAGAATGCATTGGTAAAGAATCGGATCGAGGTGCCGAAAACCTGAAAGAAGCAAATATCGGCCGAGGCCGGCCGACATCCCCGGTTTTTGAGCGGCCCTACAGCATTCGGTCATAGTGACTGTGATTGTGACCGAAGCCACAAATACAACATTCATTTGAAAAAGTTCACCAACCCGCAAGTCCTTTAATATCAATACTGACACGATAATCCTGTGTATTGGCACGCCTCTTGTAGAAGAGAGCCCGGACAGTAACGGCTCTCTCGTTTTAGAGAAAAACTTAATCGTTAATCGGAGGACAACCGGAATGCTTTTCTCCCCGGGCATCGTTTCGTCACGACGTTCAGTCAAGAAACGCGTGCTGTCAATTAGTCTTCTGTTCTCTCTTCTGCTGTCGTTGGTACCGTTTTCAGGTCTGCTGGCTCAGACGTCTCCAACAAACGGATTAACCAAACTGGCACCAGGGCTGGCTCAGGAAATAAATGGCACTGATACGTTGATCTGGTCGGATCCTTCAAAAAAGACCGTCCGAGTGCTGATTCAAACCTACAGCACGGTCAGCTCCAATTTGCTTAGCGCCATTAAATCGTACGGTGGAACAGTGGTTCGACAGTTCGCTTCAATCAATTGCGTTCTGGCAGAGGTTCCCAAGAGCCACGTGCTTGACATAGCAGCACGAAGCGATGTCGAGCGCCTCAGCCCCGATCATCTGGCGGTACAAAGCTCCAGTCACCTCGAAGTTGCAACCGGTGCGGATCAGGTAAGAAAGCCGAGTGGGCTGCTGGGTCTGAGCGCGGGTCTGGATGGCAGCGGAATTGGTATAGCGATTCTCGATTCAGGAATTATGGCAGGTCATAACGACTTCTCGGGCGCTGGGTTGCTGGGCACCAGCTCAAGAGTTGTCGCTTCGACCGATATTGTGTCATCAAACACTAATCTGTCTCAATATGAGTTGAAGCTCGGACTTCTGAATGTTGTCGGAGCTGTCGTAAACCTTCTGGGGCTGGGAGGGCTACTGGGTGGCGTTCCAGACACCGACGGATACGGTCACGGGTCGCACGTAGCAGGCGCGGCTGCGGGTCGCTCATCTGACATTAACGGTGCGAGAGGTTTTCAAGGCATTGCCCCTGGAGCGAGCCTGATCGATGTCAGAGTTTTGGACAATCTGGGATATGGTCAGGTCAGCGATGTGCTGGCAGGTATTGATTGGGTAATTTCTCACCGGCAATCGAACAACATCCGTGTAATGAACCTCAGTCTCGCGGCTGCGTCGACTGAAACATATGTAACAGATCCTCTCTGTCGAGCGGCGCGAAAGGCCGTCGCCAACGGTATCGTTGTGGTAGCAGCGGGCGGTAACTTCGGCGTTGATTCAAATGGACACGAAATTTACGGTGCGATCGGTTCGCCCGGCGACGATCCGTCCGTCATTACGGTCGGCGCTGCAAACACCTACCAGACTGATGCCCGAAATGATGACTCAGTCACGCATTTCAGCTCTCGCGGTCCGACGCGCGGGTATACGATCGATGCAAACGGCAACAAACAATATGATAATTTGCTGAAACCGGATTTGATTGCTCCTGGCAACAAGATTATCTCAGCCGAAGCGACCAGCTCGTGGTTGATCAAAACTTATCCTCAGCTCCATTACACGGGCAGTAACCAGTATGCGTTCATGCAGCTGAGCGGAACTTCGATTGCGTCGCCGGTGGTCGCAGGCTCGGTTGCTCTTCTGCTGCAGAGAAATCCCGGACTCACTCCGCCATTGGTGAAAGCTATCCTGCAGTTCACCGCGCAGCAGGCGCCGAATGCGAACCTGTTACAGCAGGGCGCGGGATTGCTGAACATCGAAGGCGCGGTACGATTGGCAGGCGTCTTACGCACAGATGTATCGAAAGCTGTCGCCGCTGGCTCGATCAAAGTCGGTGATTCACTGCTGGCAAGCGGAAAGACAATGCCGACGGAATACTCAACCTATTCCGGTCAGCGAGTAAACTGGGGCGGCTACGTATTTGCCGGTGGCTCGCACGTTCTGGCTGGCGATGAGTTGTTTAAACATTATCAGGCAATTTACAACCCATCGGTGATCTGGGTACGCAACAGCGTAACTGTCAATGAAATCCCGGTAAATAATCTTCAGCTTATAACATCAAACGTCATTAACGCCGATATTATTGCGGGAAGCAGCGGTCCGCTGGTACTTGGCTCAGATATCAGCGGCGGGATAGCGGCGGGTCAGGGACTGGCTCTCAGTGAAGGACTCGCACTCAGCGAAGGATTAGTCCTGGCTGATGGATTGGTGCTGGCAGACGGGCTGGCTTTAAGTGAAGGCTTGGCTCTAAGCGAAGGACTCGCCTTAGCCGACGGGCTGGCTCTCAGCGAAGGTCTTGCTTTGAGCGAAGGCCTGGCTATCGGTGATTGATTGTAAATCACTGATTGCAGCTCTGATTGATGAGGGGACAGTTAGATGCGCTTTCTGGATATGTCAGATTACAACCGTAAGATGCGCATCTTTTGGTGGGCTACGACCGTTGCGGGCGGATTGATATTCAGCTATTCGCTGATCCAATGCTCGCACCTGAATCGCACAGACGGACTGAAGCTGGCTGCATTTGTCCTTGTTGTTGTCCTTGCCGGGTTGCGCCCAATTCGCGTGCCCGGCACTCTTACGTCATTCACTCCTGGCGATATCTTTATATTTTTGGCCGCGCTGTTCTGGGGCACGCCGGCAGCCATCCTGGTAACAGTTCCCGATGCGATGGCGGCATCGATTCGAACATCCAAAAGATGGACAAGTCGACTATGCAGCCCGGCGCTGGCGGCAATCTCGATCTTCGTATCCGGAACGCTGTTTCAATCGGCAATCGCTTATCTCAGAGAAATCAAACTTCTCAACAACGCAGCTCTGTTTGCGACTTTGTTGTGTTTTGCGACGGCCCATTTTTTTATTCACACTTTCCTGCTGTCGTCTCATTTCACAATTAAGAAAAGCGCAAACCTGTTCAAAGTCTGGTGGCCAAATTATTCCTGGGTCAGCATCACATATACTGCCAGCGCTTCTGCGGCCGGACTCGTATTTCTAGCAATCCGATATTACGGCATCGGTTCGCTGCTGGCGACTGCTCCGTTGATTGCAATAATATTCGCCGCCGGTCATTTCTATTTCAAACAAGCTGAGGAACACACCAAAGCCGCCAACGAGCGCACTCAGGCGACAGAAAAGATCAGCCGTCTCCACCTTGCTACCGTCGAAGCCCTGGCTACTGCGATAGACGCCAAAGATGAAATAACTCACGATCACGTTTATCGGGTACAGGTTTACGCCTGCGGTCTGGCACGGCATTTCGGCCTTACCGACATGGAAATCGAAGCGCTGAAAGCCGGGGCGCTGCTTCACGACGTCGGAAAGATCGCCGTCCCAGACTACATTCTAAATAAGCCAGGCAAGCTTACTGCCGCCGAGTTCGAGAAGATGAAGCAGCACACCATTGTGGGCGCACAGATTCTCGAGCGAGTCAACTTCCCTTATCCCGTAGTTCCGATCGTTCGCCATCATCACGAGCGATGGGATGGCAAAGGCTACCCTGACGGTTTGAAGGCCGATAACATCCCGATGACTGCTCGGATATTGACCGTAGCGGACTGTTTCGACGCAGTTCGTGAAGATCGTCAATATCGCAAAGCGATGACTCGCGAGGAAGCTTGTCAATTGCTCCGCGATGGCGCGGGGCTCACCTACGACCCTGCGGTCGTCAGCGCGTTTCTGGAAAATCTCCCAATATATGAGGCTGAGATTTCAGCTCACAAAGCAAGTCTGCCGCAGATTCTGACACCGACAACACAAGCGGGATTGTCCGAAAGCGCGATGAATGCCGCGCCTGCTGCAGGTTTGGCCGCCGCTGCACCTGAAGTGCCGGAATATGTCAAACAGATAAACGCGGCGCACAGTGAAGTCGCCGCCCTGTATGAAATGGCGCAGACATTCAGCACCAGTCTCGAAGTTCGCGACGTCATGTCATTTACCGTGAACCGACTGGAACGAATGATTCCTTTCAGCACCTGCGTTGTCTATCTCAGAAATGCTGGAGATGAATCCGCAGCGGCCGCACACGTGTTCGGCGAAAACGCCGACAAGATTCGCGGGCGAAGCCTGAAGGCCGGTCATGGTATTGCCGGTTGGGTCGTGATCAACGGCCGTTCGATGAGCAATACCGATCCGATGCTGGATCTGAATGAATTCCTGGAATCGAACGAGCTCGGTTACCGAACATCTGCTGTCTTCCCACTGACAAAAGGTGAAGAAGCGATCGGCGCACTGGCACTCTATTCACACACTCAAAACAGTTATAGCACCGACCAGTTGCACTTGCTGGAATCGGTGGCAAGGCTCGTCTCGACTGCACTTCAGCATGCATTACTTTATGAAGAGACGAAATCCAGCGCGCAGAAAGACGTCCTGACTGGACTGCCAAATGGTCGAGCGCTCTACGCGCATTTCGATCAACTGCTGGCTGAAGCAAAAGAGCACGGAACGCCTCTGACTGTTCTCTCTTTCAACCTTGACGGACTGCGAACCGTCAATGATACGTACGGATACCGCGTCGGCGACCGTGTACTGATCGAAGTTGCGAAGATCATAAAAGAATCCATCGGCGACGACAGGCTTCTTTGCCGAATAGCTGGCGATGAGTTTATTTGCCTGCTTGAATCAAGCAAACGATCAAGCGCCGAGCTTTTGGGCGAACGCGCTCAATCCGAAGTCGACCGCTTCCGACTGGAAGTACGAATAGGTCAATACGCTGAAGTAGGATTGAGTTTTGGTATAGCCGAATATCAGACTGACGGTCAGGCCATCGATGAATTGCTGCACGCTGCGTCGATGGCAACGCGAAAAAATAAAGCTGAGCGTAAAGCTAATCCTCCCGCCGATAAGCTGTCAAAGATCGATACCACTTCTATTCGACAAGCGAGCAACAATCGAGAATCGTCAAGGCCGACGATCCAGTAGATCTCTTCCTCTTCACTAACGGCATATTCCTTGCAATCTATTTCGATGACGTACTCTCCAGTTTGGTGGAGGAAGTTTATGGCAGTAGAAAACTATAGCGACCCGGCGCGTAACCGCAATGCTCCGGTCAGTCCTCTTTCGATTGATCGATCGCAACCCGTTCCGTCATATAGCGTCGTCAAAAATGAAGGGACGCAACCAGCTGTACCTCCTGATGCCAGAATAGTGAGCGCTAAACGAGGCACCAACGTAGCCTTGAGCATCGTCATCGGTATAGTACTGGTCATTGTTGGCTTATTTATAAGCTTTTTCTTCGGTATCAGCACAGTAATCGGGTTTCTGTTTGGCATTCCCATAATCGTGGTGGGGATTGCCATCCCGCTGCTTATGATGGGGGTCTCGCCTGAAGCGAAAAACGTCCGTGGTCGATGTCCGCACTGCGGAAAGATGATCGCTGTACCAAGACATCTTCGACAAACAGAATGCCCTGAGTGCAATGCAGTAATAGAAATCGAAGGTGGACGCTTTACATTACCTCAGGTGTGACGTGACTATTTCTTCCCCGGAAACCTGATCCGCGCATTGAATGCTGAATGTCAGAAAATCCGGTAAAGCGCTTGAACTGTGCGCGCCGCGAGATTCGGGATCTGATTTACGGAGCCGCGCTTCGACTGGCTGGACCTTTGATCAACGAATTGATAGTTGTTTCCAACCTGTCGATTCCATCAGGCTTGACGATGTACTCCTGGGCGCCCGCTTCCAGCCCTTCCTTAATATCCGCGGGATAGCCCAATGCAGAGTAGAAGACTATCGGAACCTTCGCATCATTCGCGCGGATCTGTTTGCACAGATCTAAACCCGACCCGTCAGGAAGCTGACTGTCCAGCAAATAAAGATCGTACTTTTCATTAGTCATCAGTGGTACAGCCTCAGCAATACTCCCGGCAGTAATTACATCTACTCCGAGTGACGCGAGGAGAATTGATATTAACTCTCGGCTATCGCCGTGGTCCTCGACAAAGAGGACTTTGTGACGTTTCTCGGCTTCCAAAGACTCACCCCTCAGTATGGATCTTCGTTTTTTAGTTAACCCCAGTCTTGGGTTGGAAATTTGGATTTAAGGTCGTTCTAAAGATGTATAGAATGCAAATGTGAAGTCCGCAAACATACATCTGGAGAACGACCTGCATGGCAACAATAAATGAACAGATGATTGTTTGCTA
>DASRDY010000069.1:0-3692 GCA_035652355.1 Blastocatellia bacterium | reverse complement strand
GCGAAATGCAACGCGACCGTCAGCGTTTGACGAAGGTATGCTGCATGCCGCAACCGCCGATTCAATTGCTGGGTGCTCCTCGTCCGGCAAGCTTGGCGAAATGGCTCGGCTGATAATCTAATCGCGACGTATTTTAATGTTCTCGCCATTAATGCCGTACATTCATCGCAATTCTGCAGGGAACTTGCAGCGTTTTCCTGCCGACATTCGACTACTATATACAGGCGTTTGACGCGAGCTGTGTATGAAGCGTTCACAACAAATACAAAACCGGACGGATTCTGACCTGGTAGTGGCAGCGCGAAGCGGCGAAGCGGTTGCTTTTGGCGAGCTGGTCCGTAAACACCAAAGACAGTCCTTTGCGATTGCGCTTTCAGTGATTAACGATCCGGCTGAGGCTGAAGACCTGACTCAGGAAGCTTTCATTCGGGCGTTCCGCAATCTGGACTTGCTGGTAGATCCCGAAAAATTCGTCCCATGGCTTCGCCGAATAACTTTCGGAGTTTGCATCGATTGGTTGCGGGCTTTTCGTCCAGAGCTCTATCGGTCTGGCGACGTTCTCGAAGAGAAAGAAGAGTTCATGAAAAGTAACGCGCCATCTCCGCTCGAACAATTGGAAAAGTTGGAATTGTCCAATCGGGTTCTCAACGCGCTTTCCAATCTTCCGCAACGTTATCGGGTTCCGCTGACTATGTATCATATCGACGGGCTCAGTCATGAAAAAGTCGCGAAGGCGCTGAATATTCCGGTCGGAACCGTTCGCTCGCTGGTCACTCGTGCACGACAGAAACTGGTTCCTATCCTTGAGGAATATGCCAAAGAGGTTTTAGTTATGAATAGAGATGCCGACGAAGTTTTCCAGGAGCAGTCAACCCGGGCGCGTATCCTGCATATTTTCAACGGTGACTCTGCGCGCGGGACTCTGGAAGAATCCGGCGCTGCGGGTGACTTCAGTGTCTGGGCAGATGTCCTGCACGAAGGTCCTGTGCCGGCGGGATTATCAGTCGAAGAGTTTCGTGAAGTCAGGTCGCGTTTTCATGCCGGCCAGAACTATGGGTTCAGCTATGAACGCGCCTATGAAATGCAGAAGCGATGGGACGATAAATTGGTGGCTTTCGCCGAATATGACGAAGTTATTTTATGGTTCGAGCATGATCTGTTTGACCAGTTAATTCTCATTCATCTGCTCGATTATTATGCGCGGCAAAGTCTTGGCAAGACGAAACTGAGCCTGATCTGCATCGGCGAATTCCCCGGAGTCGAGCCGTTTATTGGCATTGGTCAATTATACGCGGATCAACTGGCGTCTTTACTTGTTACCCGCCAAAACATAACGGAAGCGCATCTAAAACTTGGTCGCGAAGCGTGGCATGCGTTCACTTCACCAGATCCAACAGAAATAGAGAAGATCATTCAGACCGACACTTCAGCTTTGCCGTTCCTTGCAGATGCGCTTAAGCGCTTTCTGCAGGAATATCCGTCGACTCGTAATGGGTTGGGGCGGACTGAGATGCAAATCCTTTCATTATTGGAAGATGGTCCGAAAAGTCCAGCCGCTCTCTTCCGCGCCACGTACCCTCTGGAAGAGCGAGTTTTTATGGGCGATACGACATTTTGGTCGAGAGTAAAAGTATTGTCATCAGGTCCGCATCCACTGGTCGAATTGGACATTACTGAACGGGAGGGGCGTCTACCCGAAGGAGAAGTACGAATTACGAACCCAGGTTTAAAAGTTCTGGCAGGAACCGAGGATTGGGTCAAACTGAACGGAATTGACCGCTGGTTCGGTGGAGTTTATCAAAACGGGACAGAGGCGACGTGGCGCTGGAATGACGAAATAGGGAAACTGGAGCGTAGCCTTTAGGCTTACCTGTGACAGGATATGCCACTTTGCGCCATATTGTGCTACCGTGGAGGGAGTTTGGCCAACTGCTGTCACACCTGTCACAGCACGATAAGTCTTTTGTTCCTGGGAATAAAGCTGTGACACCTGAGTGTCTCGAACGGTATTTCTTGTAAAAGGGTGTCACAGTTCCTGGGTTTTGATTTATCAATTCATGGACGACAATACCCCCGACCTGCCAGGAACCAGCGACGAATAAAAAATCTTGAGTGGCCGACCAACTGCTATTATTCTAAATCTCCGGGCGCTAGCTGGGAAAATCCGACTACTCAGCTCAAAGAGGTTTTTTACCAAAGCTGCTGGTTCTGGTCATTAATCTAACTGACAACCATCGCCGTGGAGGAATTACTTGAATAAATCAAAGGCTCTTATCATTTTTGTATTTATCGGGCTGGTATTTGCCGCACAGGTCATGGTGAGCGCTGCTGGCGGCAGCATTTCCGGTACTGTTCGCGATCCGAACGGGGCCGTCGTTGTCGGTGCACAAGTAACAGTTACCAATGCGACCACCAATGAATCCGGCAACGCTACTACAGATAAGGCCGGTCGGTACAAAATCGACAATCTTGCTCCAGGCAATTATCTGGTGACGGTAAAACAAAATGGCTTTAAACAATTTTCTGTGAGCATCGCGGTTGTCGACGGCAAGACCGCGACCGCTGATGTGAAGCTCGAGCTCGAAGCAACGAAGGCCGAGGTCAACGTCGCCGGTGGTAAGGTGAGTAAGAGCGCGAACAGCGACCCGAACTATCGTCGATTACGAGAAGAAGGTACAAATTCAAGGTCAAGAAGTTCCGATAATGCAGGAGCCGCCGGAGCCGGTGCCCCTGGAGCAGGCGGTGCTTTTGGACAATCTCAAGCTGACAAATTTGAAACGTACTCTGTCTCAGAACTGGTGCTCAAGCGCGATGTGGGGACACTAACTTTTCATAAGGGATCGATCGGATTCCTTCCGCCCGTTTTGAATAAAGTAGCAAAAGCCGTCTTTGTAGGGGAAGGCGAGTTTAGTCTAACTCCTGCTACTCAAGTCGAACGCAATCATATGCGCCAGATAACCAATAGCGATTCCGCTACCGAATCGTTCACCAAAGTTGTGTTCTACTTCAGCGATGCAACCTACGATGAAGTTAAGAGCAAGGCCCAACCCGGCGGCACCGACGCGGGAATGACTGACGTTATCAACGATTTTAACAAGCGTGTTCGCTATAACCTGGAAAGCTTGGAGAATATTGATGGCGAAATGCTGATCGATTTATACAATCCCAGACGCGCAGGAGCCTTCAACGCCTATATCAACGGCCAAAAACATCACGATTTCCGTTTCCATCTACGTCCGTGGGGAGTCTCGAAGGAGAACTTTGAATCTCCGGAAGAGGTAGCTTTGCTCGATCTGGATATTAACGATCCCAACGCCGGAATATGGTATCTGGCTCATCGGGAAAGCGAATATAAAGATGGCACGGCCAGCTCGCTCGAAGACAAGCACATAATCCATACGGAACACTACAAGATCGAAACAGTAATTGATAAAGGCTCGCATCTCACCGCAACTTGCGATCTGAAGTTCAAAGCACTGATGGACGGCGATCGTGTTTTGCGGTTCGGATTGCTGCCCCGGTTGCGCGTTTCGCGCGTCGTTTTCGGAGACGACACAGAAACCGATTTTATTCAGGAAGACCGAAAGCGCGACGGCACTTTTTATGTGATACTTCCTGAGCCTACGGTAGCGGGCAAAGAGTACAAACTCACGATGGAGTATCGCGGCGATCAGGTTGTGCAGGATGCCGGT
>DASRDY010000068.1:0-20636 GCA_035652355.1 Blastocatellia bacterium | reverse complement strand
AATCGCAACTTTGAAGGGCGACAGGGTCGCGGCGGAAGAACTCATCTGGTGAGCCCTGCAATGGCGGCCGCGGCCGCTATAGCAGGACATTTTGTGGACGTCCGAGATTGGGAATAAGAACAACCACAGAGGCACAGAAACACAGAGTTATAAAAGTTCCTTTCTCTGTGCCTCTGTGTCTCTGTGGTGAATGATTAAATCAATTATGAATCCATTTATAAAACATAACGGCCTTGTCGCGAGTCTGGATCGTGTTAATGTCGATACGGACCAGATCATACCCAAGCAATTCTTGAAGCGGATTGAACGCACCGGATTCGGCCAATTCCTGTTTTACGATTGGCGGTTTAGGGAAGACGGTTCGCCTGATCCTGCTTTTGAATTCAACCAGCCGCGATTTGCCGGCGCCACCATATTGCTGGCTCGAGCAAATTTTGGCTGCGGTTCTTCGCGCGAGCACGCACCGTGGGCTCTTTCCGATTATGGCTTTCGCGCAATAATTGCGCCGTCATTTGCGGATATTTTTTACAACAATTGCTTTAAGAATGGATTGTTACCGGCTCGACTTACAGAAGAACAGGTTGACGAATTGTTTCGACGAGTCGACGCTAATAACGGCTACAAATTGACGATTGATCTTGAGCAACAATCCGTTTCGGACGAATCCGTGCTTGATTACAGATTCGATGTTGATCCCTTTCGCAAGCATTGCCTGTTGAAGGGACTAGATGACATCGGATTGACGCTCGAACAAGAAGAAGCGATCACTGACTATGAATCGAAGCGCGTTGTGTTTGCTTAATTCTCTTTCGCGCCGCTGAATTGATCTTCTTTGTTCTTAAACAGAATATTGAACGTGGTCAATGATCCGTAACACGCCGTTATATATTGCTGGATTGCGACCTTCTCTTCATCGGTTAATTTGCTTGAATTGACGCGCTGTTCCAGTACGCGCAGTCGGTCGCGGAGCATCACTATCTTGTGAAAGAAAGTTTCGATCGGAACTTCCTTTTCCTGCAAACCTTCTTTGCCCGGTCGCATGATCAGTTTTCCGCCGTGCCACCGGTCGCCAAGCTCAACCCATCCTGTCAGTCCTTCTTCCCACAGAACCTCGCGGACTGCCCGTTTAATGCGGGAAAGCTCGGGGTCGTCAGGTGTCGCTTCTTCTAATGTAGTCATGTTTATGCTCACTGCGCGCGGCGGTGTTGGATTCGATTGTGGACGCCACTTTGCGGCTCTCGGCTCGTGATAATTATGCTGGCTGTTGCAGGAATTGCATCTGACACGAACAGGCTGCCCGGTTTCGTCCAGAGCCTCAATCGTGTGATTCATATCCATTTTGCATCGTGTGCAATACGCTTCGATATCGCCGCCGAGTCGCGGCCTGGTGTTTAGGAAAGACATCGGAAACTCCCCAATACGTTTTCTCTTGGTAAGTAAATCCGCAAGAGTCGATTGCTACCGACGATTATCTCGCCGCAGCCGTTGTAACAGTTCGTTGATATCTTCCGGCAATGGCGCTTCAAACGCAAGCGCCTTTCCGCTGCGTGGATGTTCAATAACCAGCCGTAGTGCGTGCAATGCCTGCCGTTCAAAATCGGGCACTGACGATTCTTTAGCCTCGCCGTATACGTACTGCCGCTCTCCAACCAGCGGGTATCCGCGCGATCCCGCCTGAATGCGAATCTGGTTGCGTTTCCCCGTTACCAGTCTGACTTCAAGAACAGCCGCGTCACGAAACTGCTCGAGTACTTTATATTTCGATATTGCCTGCTTTGCGTTCTTGTCTTTCGCTCGCGCCAGTTGCTGTTTAACTGATTTTTTATTTTCCGATAACCAGTCTTCCCAAGTCCCTTCCGTCGGCTTGACGATTCCATGGACTACTGCCCAATAGACACGTTCGGGTTTGCGCTGCTTGAATTGATCTTTGAGAAGCTCTTGCGTTTTCCCATTCTTGGCGAAAACGACCAGTCCGCTCGTGTCTCTGTCGATTCTGTGAACCAGCCTTGGTTCCCGCTTCCCTTTCGGTCGAAGGTAATCTTCAACCATATCAACAAGAGTCGAACCGCCTTCTTCGTCATCAAGCGGATGAACCAGCAACCCGGCAGGCTTATTGATTACCAATAGATCTTCGTCTTCATAGATAATCCACAGGCCAGATCGATGCGGGCCGCGATTAGTTGTCATCTTCGCCGATCCGGGGCGATCAAGCCACAGGCGTATTCGATCACCCTTCTTGATTGCGTATCCAGCATCGGTAAGCGAAGCTTCTTTGTCGTTGAGAAACACTCTTCCCTTCTCGAGCGCCGTTTTTGCTTTTGACCGCGAGCCCAGCTTGGCAGCCAGCAGTTTGTCTAAACGCTCGCCTGCTTCGTCTGCGGAAACTTCAAGCTCGGGTTTAGTCCCATCCTGTTTTGACTTTGACATTGTGTACTGGAAGAGTGATTGGATTAGCAGTCGCTCGCAAAATTGAGCGGTCATTCTCTATTGTCAGCTCGCCGCCTGATTCGAGCGAAAGCAGAGTCTTGTTGACCTTATCCAGCGGCAATCGGAATCGTTTCACCAATTCTTTGTTATCCGCTGTACGCACCGCGCGCAAGTGATACCTGAAAAGTTCCTTTGTCGGATCCGACTTCGTTTTTTCCTTAATTTGTGGGAAGCGTTCTACTGCCAGTCCCCAGATGTAGGTAAATGAAGGCTCGTATTGAACTTCGTATGGGACAACCAGCATTGCTGTTTGAAGCTCAGAAATTGCATCATCGAACAATTGCCTGCTACATAAACCAGAAGATTCTTTAAGCTGCCTGGTGGTTTGCGGCGACCGCTTCGAAAGAGCTTTGTAGATGATCTGAGCCTGTTCCGAAACCAGTTTCGCAGATTTTGCATATAGACCCACCAGCGACGGTATTAGCTCGATTGCCGCAAAGGTCGGCTGCCCTGCGATCAGCTTTGAATAATAGACAACGCCCATTTCGATCAAGCTATCTTTCAATTGCCAGGCAAGACTCATCTCTTCGTCTTTATGCGAGTGCTTTGGAATAGCGGGACAGGGACGGCCGCATACCGCTGCGAACAATGATGGGAACCCGTCAGAGCCATTCGTCAGCAGCCTTGATACGCCAACTTCAGCCACGAACGACGCGGCCTTATTGATGTTTGTTACCTTGCGATCTTCAGTCAGCCGCAGGGCATAAAGCCGCAACGATTCCGGATCATCTTGCCTGGTTTTTGAAACCTTCGCAGCCATATACGTTGATCAGAACGTTGATTTAGTTAATCCGCCGTCAACTTGAATCGATACTCCGGATACATAGCTTGCTCTCTCCGAAGCCAGGAACGTGACCACATCAGCCATCTCTTTTGGACTGGCAAGCCTGCGCAAGGGAATCTCTTCGGCAGCGCGTTTGAAATATTCGTCCTGGGTGATTCCCTGCGTTTTCATCCGGACTTCGGCTAAGTGGTACTGCCGGTCAGTTAGCGCGTGTCCCGTCAGAAGGGCGTTAACCGTGATTCCATCCGGACCAACCTGATTAGCCATCGTCTTTGTCAATCCCGACAGTCCAGCGCGAATCGTACTCGATATTGTCAAATCATCGAGCGGCTGCTTCGCGACAAACGAGGTCAGATGAACGATCCTTCCCCATTTTCTTTCCTGCATTCCTGGAATAACCAGACGACAGAGTCGAACGACATTCATCAAAGTCGAGTCTACTCCGCCCTTCCACTGTTCGTCAGTGAGCTGCATGAACTTTGCGGCTGGTGGTCCTCCGGTATTTGTTATCAAGATATCAACTTGTCCAAACCGCTTAATTGTGGAGTCGAACCAGTTTTGCAGATCTTCAGCAACGGAAACATCTGCGCGAACCGTCAAAACATTATCGCCAGCACCAGCGGCGGTAATCTCTTTTGCTGTCCGCTCAAGCTCCTCGACTGTACGCGCACATATCGAGATATTGCAGCCTTCTGCCGCCAGCGCTATCGCGCAAGCTTTGCCCAGCCCCTTGCTGGCCGCAGCGATCATTGCAACCCGGCCTCTGATTCCAAGATCCATTTTCGCCTCCGATCTCTTTTCGTCGATTCGCCCTGATTCTATACAAATTCTTAAGGCTGGTAAAACCCTCAGATTCTATGATTCAACGCAAATTACGGAAAAGAAGACGATCGGAATGTGCACACAAACAGACTGCCGTACGGCCTCCAGGTCGGACCGTGGCATTATCATTCCTGGCACAGCATGTCCGATTATCGCTGTAGTGTTGTTTGTGAAGAGTCGCTATCTAATGATTTTTATTTCAGGGCCATCATAGGATCGACCTTCGTCGCGCGCCGAGCCGGTATATAACATGCTATCAATCCGATTATCATTAACACCAGCGAGACTCCGATAAATGTGACCGGATCGGTTGCCCTTACCTGGAACAGCATGCCCGTCATAAACCTGGTGACAAAAAATGATCCTGCAATCCCTATCGCTACGCCTGTCAGGGTCAAGATCAAGCCTTTACCAATGACCATCTTCAATATGTCAGATGGCTGCGCTCCCAATGACATACGTATTCCGATTTCTGCGACTCTTTGGTTCACCGAATAAGAGATAACTCCATAAAGTCCGACAGAACAGAGCACCAGTGCTACAAGGGCGAGTATCCCAAGGAGGAAAAGAGCAAAGCTGGTTTCTGCCATTGCATCTGAAACGTATTCGTCCATTGTCTTAATCCCACTGACTGCTCTGCTGTCGGGGATACCTTCGATCTCTTTCTTGGCCAAGCTTGTTAATGAAAGCGGATTTCCTTTTGTGCGCACGGTCAAAGTCAGCCCATCCCCCGCAGAGCTGATATACGGCACATAAATCTGCGGTCTGTTGTCTTCCCGCAGGCCATCCATTTTAACGTGATCTACGACTCCCATAACATTTGCTATTTGAGGACGTTTTGAATTCGCGCTGAGCACTATTTTACGGCCGATAGGATCCTGGCCGGGCCAATTTGATTCGGCAAAGTTTTTATCGATAATCGCAATTGCTTTATATTCATCGTTATCGTGATCATTAAAAAATCTTCCGGAGAGTAACCTGATCTGCATTGTTTCGAAATAACCGGGCATTGTTGTGAAATACGAAGCGGACTTGATATTTTCCGGCGATTCAGCCAGGGCATAGGCGTTAAGTGATTGTTGTCCTCCGAGTGGCAACGGATAAATACCGCCAACCGATTGGACGCCGGGCAGGGACTTGATTTTCTCAAGCGCGGTTCTGAAATAGGCAACGCGCGTGTCTGCATGGTTAATCTTCATTGGCACCAGATTAGCTTGCAAAGTTAGAACATTCTCGTAATTAAATCCCAGATTGACCTGATGCAGCCTTGCAAATGTTCGAATCATTAATCCAGTGCCGACAAAAAGGATCAATGATAAAGCGACTTGAACAACTACCAACCCATTTCGCAGTCGTTCGCCTCCGGCGGCCGATGACGATCGGACACCTTCTTTAAGGGTGTCATTAATATTAAATCTTGTTGTTTTCCATGCAGGAACAAGTCCAAAGATCAATCCGGCCAGCACCGAAATTGCCAGTGTATAAAGGAGAACCGTTCCGTCGATTGCAATATCTTCCTGTCTCGGCAATTTAGCCGGTCGTAGATAAAGCAGGAAATGTATTCCCCGTGTTGCCAGTAATAGACCTGCGCCACCGCCAATCACCGAGAGCAAAAAGCTCTCAGTTAACAATTGCCGGATAATCCGTTGCCGTCCCGCGCCCAAGGCTGCGCGTATAACCAGTTCTTTCTCTCTGGCCTTCCCGCGCGCCAACAGCATGTTAGCAATATTGCTGCATGCAATCAGCAGCACAAAACCCACTGCCCCAAGCAGGGCAAGAATGGATGATCTTATTTGCTGGACTACCTCGCTCTGCAGCGGGATTAGATTAAATTTCAGACCGGAATTCTCATATGATTTCGGATACTGCTGAATTAAACGGCCGGCAATTGCGTCGACCTCTTGCTGGGCTTGCGCAATTGTGGCGCCTTTTTTAAGCCGGGCTATAGTAACTATGTCGTGATGTATTCGGCTTTGGCCCAGATCCAAATCACCCGGAAAAAAGAGATCTATTTTTGAAGGAACGTTCGTGTCGGGGCCAAAATAAAGTCTAAATCCGGGCGGCATTACTCCAACGACGGCTGCGTTGAAGTTGTTTACTTCAATTGATCGTCCAATAATGCCGGAATCGCCATTAAAAGTATTCTTCCATAAATCATAACTGATCAACACACCGCTTACGAATTCCGGACCATAGTCGAGCTTTACAGAGATATTGCGGCCAAGCAGCGGCGAAACGCCCAGTAACGGAAGGAAACTCTCAGTAATACTGGCGGCCTGAACCTGCTGCATCTTTTCTCCGGTCAGGCTGGCATTGACAGGAGAAATCACGCCGATGTCCTGGAGAAGACGGCTCTGTTCGTGCAGGTCGGTAACTTCCGCGCCGCCTAATCCTGGCAACCTCTTTACACCACGGAAGTCCGGCCGAATCGCCAGTAATTTATCAGGGTTTTTATAAGGCAGAGGGCGGAGCAGCGTGGCATTGACCACACTGAAAATAGCTGCGTTTGCACCAATTCCAAGAGCCAGTGTCAGTACTGCAATAACCGTGAACCCAGGAGCCTTCAAAAGCGTACGAACTCCGAAACGCAGGTCTTGCCAAAGAGTTTCCATTTAGCCAATTCTCCCGTAAATAGCAGAAATCTTAATCCAGCCAGGTGGTCAGTTAATAAGACAAACCAATATCTATGCCAGTTCTGGCTATTCGTAAGTGCGTGCAAATAGATAAATTGTGAGAACGGCACCATTGGTGGAACTCCTGGAGTGGCCGCATTTGGGAAAAGACTTTCCCAAAAATGAAAACTGATAAATGTGATAACCTCGCAGCTATTGCGCAGAAAACGTGATTCGTGGAGCGCCGCTCAAGGGGTTTTGATCAACCATCAATTTTGTTCGGAATAGCGACTGAAGACGCTGTTCGGTCAGAACGTCTCGGGGCTCACCTAGTCCGACAAGCTCACCTTTTTGCAGCAGCAAGACCGAATCGGCGAATTCGGCCGCAAGGTTTAATTCGTGTGTAACCACAACCGCTGCAATTTTCCGTGAGTTCGTTAGGCGTTTTACCATTTCAAGCATGCTCACCTGAAATGAAATATCAAGGTTTGCCGTTAATTCATCCAACAACAACAAGCGTGCATTTTGCGCTAGCGCTCTTGCGAGCAGAACCCGTTGGCGCTCGCCGCCGCTGATCTCATTTATTCGCCTGTCGGCGAAATCTTCTGTCGATGTCAGTCGCATAGCCTCGCGGCCGGCTTCCAAATCTCCTTCGCTTTCAAAACCAAGTCCTCGAATATGAGCAAATCTCCCCTGCAGTATGAATTCCGTCACAGTCAAAGGGAATCGAATTGTCGATTCCTGTGGAACGTAACTGATCCGCTGTGCGATTTCCCTGCGCGAAAACTGATCCAGCGATTTCCCTTCGAATGTGACTGTTCCCGGATCAGGCTTGAGCTCGCCGTTCAAGAGATGAAGAAGAGTAGATTTACCCGAACCGTTTGGACCAAGAACGACCAACAACTCTCCGGCACGGACGTTGAAAGATATGTCGCACAAGACTGCCTTGTCGTAACTGAATGAAACGTGATCGACTGAAAGCATTTCGGGGTTTAGTCGTGCAGCTCAAAGAAAGCATCGAGGCTGCGCAAAAGCTGCTGGCGTATTTCGTCCTTTGTGCCTTCCAGGATATGCATGGTCACGCTGGACATCGTGCCATCTTTACGAATTACCTGAGCGGGCATAACATCACTGACTTCGTCGGGATCGAATAATCGCAGTCCATAAACCAGTTGACGCTTTTCCATTTCTTACTCCTCAAGTTTTTTCTCGCGCAGCGGATAAGCGGTTATTTCTATATCCTGACCAACGACGCGAAAGTTAAAGCTCTCGAATAGCAGCGCCTCATCCAGAACAGCGATTCCTTCTCCACCGATTGGACCGGGCGCCTCGCGTCCTCCAATGACTTTCGGAGCAATGAAGAACGTGTATTTATCAACAAGCCGTTCTGACACAAATCGCCCGTTGGTTTCGCTGCCACCCTCGACGATAACGGAGGTTATTTCGCGTTTCGCTAGCTCTGCCAGCGCCGCCTGCAAATCGATCTTCTGGCCTTTTGCCACGGTTCTTATGACCGCAACTCCGGATCGGGTCAGCTCTTCTGTTTTCTTCGTATAATCAGAGAGCGTGAAAACAATGACGGGCGTTTCCTTTGCCGATTGCGCGAGTCTGGAGTCTGTCGGCAACTGCAATCTCTCATCAATAACAATTCGGGTTAAAGGTCTCGCCCGCGGCTTATCCAACCGGATCGTCAAATCAGGATTGTCGGCGAGAACTGTTCCGATACCTACAAGAATAGCGTCATATTCGTACCGCAGTTCCTGAACTGCCTGCCGCGCTTCCGATCCCGTTATCCATTTGGAAGCTTTCGTTCGCGTGGCTATCCTGCCATCAAGAGACTGTGCAACTTTCAGGTGAACAAATGGTCGCCTGTTGCGCTGAAATGTGATGAACTTTTCGTTCAGGTAGGCTGCTTCGCTCGCGCAAAGACCGATCTCAACTTCAATCCCTGCTGCGCGGAGCTTTTCAAATCCGCGACCTGCTACCAGCGGGTTCGGATCCTCTATCGCTGCCACCGCGCGTTTAATTCCGGCCGCAATAACTGCGTCTGCGCAAGGCGGAGTTCGGCCTTGATGACTGCAAGGTTCCAGCGTCACATACAGCGTCGCGTCTCTCGTCTGTTCGCCTGCTTCCTCAAACGCGAGCACCTCTGCGTGCTTAATTCCGGCAAGCGTGTGATAACCGCTTCCGACGATTTTGCGATCGCGAACAACTACCGCGCCCACCATCGGATTTGGACTGACCTGCCCGCGCCCTTTTGCGGCAAGCGATAACGCCAGTTCCATGTAATCGCGATCATCCATTGCGCATTATTCGAAAATGCTGTTGACGTACTGATTGGCATCGAACGGAATCAAATCATCCATTCGTTCTCCGATACCGACGTAACGGATCGGCAAACCCAACTCCTTTGCAATCGCTACGACGATGCCGCCTTTAGCAGTGCCATCCAGCTTCGTCAGCGCAATTCCGGTCACCGGGACGGCGCGAGCAAACTGTCTTGCCTGCTCTAGACCGTTCTGTCCCGTTACCGCATCAATAACCAGCAGAACTTCATGCGGAGCACCATCAACCTCGCGCGAAGCGACGCGACGCATTTTTTCCAGTTCCTGCATCAGATTGCTCTTGTTGTGCAAGCGGCCGGCAGTATCGACAATCAATACATCCGCATTCCGCGACTTCGCGGATTTAAGGCTGTCGAACAACACCGCTGAAGGATCTGTGCCAGGTTTTTGTTGGATGAGAGGAACACCAGTTCGCTCAGCCCATATTGCCAACTGCTCGCCTGCAGCAGCGCGAAATGTGTCTGCGGCGCAGATCAGCACATCGTAATTATCCTGCTTAATGCGATGCGCAAGCTTTCCGATGGTCGTGGTCTTGCCGACACCATTAACGCCGACAACCATCATTACGTATGGCTTGATATTGTCGGGAACAGTAGTCTCCGACGCCACAGCGCCGGATTTTTGGACAGAGACCTGAAGGATATTCAGAAGTTCCTGTTTTATATTCCTTTTCAGCTCGTCAATATCGTGGATAGCGGAACGGTCAACCTGCTTGCGAACTTTTTCGATGACCTCCATGACGGTGGTGACACCGATGTCAGCGCCGATCAGGATCTCTTCTAGTTCGTCCAGAGTCTGCGCATCGATTACCTTTTTGCCTTTGACAACATCTCCAATACGCTCGGCCAGGTTTTCCCGAGTAGAGGAAACCGCTCGCTTAAATCGCTGATAAAAACCGGCCTCAATGTCCTGTTCCTCGACAACTGTCGTTGGCTCTGGTTTGGGTTCAGGTTTAACCTCGGGTGCGGGCTCCGGCGCGTTGAAAATGCTTATAATGTCGGGCTCTTTGCGTTTCCAGAAAAGTCCCATGCTTCTCCTTAAATAATTGCGAAAAAATCAAACGTAAATGATAGCACATCATGCTCAATGAAAAGGTAAGGGCGAGTGAATGCAAATGACTTGAGCAAATCTAGTTTTGGTAATCGTAGCATTTATCGCTATAGCACCACCGTCCCAGACCTTTCCTGTTCCATTCTCTCTTCCCAAAAATGAAGGGTTCGATTGTGTGATCCGGGTTTATGACTCGGTGGGTGTGTGAGTATATTCGCTCAGCCGAAGCCTGCTGATTCCTGCCGGGATTGATTGTGGCATCCAGACTGGGATTAATAAATACCGGTATTGAAATGCGAGGAGTATCCCACGATTGATTAATCACCCTGTGTGGAGTCGCTCGGAAACGGCCGCTGGTGGTTATTTCAATCAGCTCACCAAGGTTTATGACTAAAGCGCCCGAAACAGGCGGAACATCGATCCACTCGCCGTTTCGCGATTGTGTTTGTAGACCCGCATCGCTCTGCAGCAAAACCGTCAGCAAGCTCCAGTCGCAATGCGTAGCAACGCCATTCCGAGCTCTATGGTTTCGCACCTGCGGGTAATAGCAAATCAGCTTCATCAAAATGTAGGCAGAATTGTTTCCGAGATTGTCGAAATAATCGTCGGTTAGTCCCGCCGCTTCGGCCACAGCATTAGCAATTTGTGACCCAAATTTCATCACCGCATCAAGATAGGAAAGCATTGTCTTTCGCCATGTTTCTCCCAATTGCTGCGGCCATAGATTCGGACCCTGTAGTTGGTAATAGTCAGGCGTTGCGGAACCGTGATCAACCGGTGACTGCTCCCGCCCAAAATGAACTTGCTCCCGCCAGTCGCGATCATTCGTCATCACAGAATAGCCGCGAAAATGTTCTGACCGCTTGATGTCGATGCCGGACTTCGCGTCGGCGGGCAGATCGAAGAAGGCGCGCGACGCCTCGATCACACTTTCACACAGCGATGCTGGCACCGAATGATTTACAACATAAAAAGTTCCGGAGTTCTCACACGCTCGCGTTAAACTTGTTATGAAACGGTGCCGATCAGTGGCACTGCCGTCCAGCATGCTGGCATCGAGAACATCAACCACACGATCCTCTGCTGATCGCTGGGGGTTACCGGTTCGAGAGATGGTGGTCATTATTCTTTATCTTGAAGTGATTTCCGCAATTCCAGCAGACGGTCAACATCAGAATGCGGACTGAAGACAGGTTCGCCGCAATATTGAAAGCGTTCCCGTGTGTCGTGTTCCTGCCAGGTAACAACTGCCTTGAACGCGGTTTGAACGACCTCACTTTTCGTGGCGTGGTAACTGATATGCCACTTGCGCCCTTCCTGAATGCGAGTCTCTCCGGTATTTACATCATCCTCTCGGCAACGAAGCTGAAGATGAAAGCCATCTTCTGTCGGCTCGACCACAAATTGATGCTGTTTGAAAGAGAGATCGGAGATTATTCGGCGAAGCTCGTTCAGACTGAGGCTTGTTTCCGATGCTTTCACAAGATCAACGGCATGCTGGACGGCGGATTCTACATCTTTATAAACAGCGATACCGTGCTCTTTAGCCATTGTGCGAACGAATAACCTGCCGCGGTTCAAATCATCCCTCTCTTCCTGGCTGACAATCTGTCCATCGACAATGCAGTCGTCATTAATGTCATTGATGACCAGCGCAAGCGATCTGTGCGTTCCAATCAAATATGCCACCTCTGCGATGCTGGCGACTGCTCGTGTTTGGTCGCTGATAACGAAAAGCAGAACATCGGCTTCATCTTTCGCCCTCATATCAGCCGCCTCGCGGTGGGCTGACCATTCGCCGACGCCTAGTTGGGGATTGAAATAAGTAATACCCGCGGCTTCCAGCGCGGGAATGGCTATATCCTGCCGCCAGGTTGTATTGCCGCAGGCTCCGCCGAGAAAGACCTGTCCTTTCATAACTGAACATTATCCATCCAAATTATAAAGATCAAACATTGGCCAAACTTTTTTACGAATAACGGAATATTTATTCGGCCTAATAGTATTCACAGCGTGAATGATTATTCAAAGCTCAGAGCCAAAAACTCTGGCTTCGCATCGTGAAAATAAATTGTTTTGCAGGAGAGGAAAATGAAAATACGCGTGCTTGTCGTGATCGCAATCCTGGTTGTAATTGCAGGTGGTTGGTCTCTGTTCCGGCCGGAAAGATTGTTTATCAACAATAAAGTCAATGAGGCGCTTCCGGTGGCCCAAACGAACAACCCTTCATCGATCCAGAATCCAACGACGCTTTATACCGGCGCTTTCCATAGCGTGGCTCACAACAGTATGGGAACTGCCACTGTTCTTCAACTGGCTGATGGAAAGCGCTTGCTGCGTTTCACCGGTTTTGAAACATCGAATGGTCCCGACGTTCGTGTTTATCTGGTAGCAGCAAACGATGCCAGTGACAGCCAGACTGTTACATCGGCCGGGTTTGTTGAGCTGGGAGCGTTGAAAGGCAACATTGGCGATCAAAATTATGACCTGCCGGGCGACATCGATTTGACCAGGTATCGAGCAGTTACAATCTGGTGCAAGCGATTTAGCGTTAACTTTGGCACCGCACCTCTTCAGCCGACTATGGCCAAACAGTCGTAACCCTGCTTACCAGTCTGATCTTTACTGTTGCGTCTGTTCGCAATGTATTGAGTTGCGAACAGACGCCATAATTGTTATGACCGTCAAATAATGCTACTGAATAACACGCCAATCCCACCACTGCTGTTGGCTGTGTCTGTCGTCGTCCTTATGATTATCTGTCGTCAGTACCTGAGGCACGGGTAGGCTAACAGTCTGCGCTACGGCTTAGGATTTGGAGTGGCCGGTTTTTTAGTCGTGCCCTTCTTTTCGTCGGCCGGCTTTTCCTTCTCGTCAATCATCTTGCGAAGCTCAGTAATCATCTTCTGCTGGTTCTCTAATTGTGTCTGCAACTCGTCGATTCGATTGCTCAATAGTCTCTGAGTTTCCAGATTATTACTTTCGCTCTGCGTGGACTGGGAAGTACCTGTCGTTGGTGCGGTATATGCACGCGTTTCCAGTTGGGATATACGGCGATCCATAGTGGTCAGCGAAAATTGAAACTGATCCACTCTCCGCTCGAGATTGCTGATTCTTATCTCGTAAGCCTGGTAGGCTTCGGCAGGATGCGTCAGAGTGCCCAAAAGAAGCCCGAACAGACCTACCAGCAAAGCGATCATTATGATCTTATAACCGCCAAGTCTTGATCCGGATGATTGCTGTTTCTCATTTTGAAAGTTTCGCATGACTACTCAATCCTTTCCCGTCTGGGTGCGAACGACTACAACAATAATAGACTACGATAAAGGACGCCTCAAATTTTTAGCTGGTGACGCAATATTGATAACAAATTACGACCGAGCAAATTCATTAAGCCTCGAAACGATCTCTTCCTTTGTTTCAATGGCAGGCAGATTAGTTGCGCCTTTGCTGATATAGGCTCGCGGCGAATCGGACGGATAGCCGAATTGACATAATCGGTCCTGATGCTGGATGGAATCGATGACCTCAACCGTCGCGCCGGGGCAATACGTTGTAAGCGCCGTCTGGTGCATCTCACGTGTCCTGGCATCCTGAAGCGAACCGACGATTCGTACGCGAATCGGCTCAGACAACACGCGTTTTATCGCCAGGGCATAGGGACTGGCAAGCAGTCCATACCTGTCGAATTCGCCGGTAAAATGCTGTAGGATGTTCATCGCCAGTTCGCGATACAGATTGTTTTCCGTAATATTGAACAAACGAGTGAGAGTAATCGCGGCTATTGCATTCTCCCGTAACGGAAAAAGCTCGAACCTCAAAAGGCCCAGAGGCTCACGATCGCTCTTTCGATCCATAAAGGCGCCTTCGTTCAAAAAATACTCTTTGCAGTGGCAGATCAGACTCTGGGCTTCATCAAGATATTTGCGCTCCCCAGACAATTCGAAAGCGTCAAGAAGCGCGGATGTCATATAGACTTGATCAGACAGGAAACCTTCACCCTGTTTTCCGCCGTCCAGGTGGTGATTCATCCCGCAATCGGCAGCCCGGCAGTTGGTAAGCAGGTAATCCAGAGCGTGGTGTGCGGCCTCAAGTACAAAAGGCTCGCGTAACACCGCACCGGCTTTCAGATGCGCAGAGATCATCTGAGCGTTCCAGTTGACGAACAGAGTGTGATCAACCGGCGGATGCGGCATCTGGGCTCGCTCACTCGCGGACAGGCTGTAGTAACGATCTTCGCCATCGGGGCTCATACTGGCGTAAAAGAATCCGCGATCCTCATCGTACATCCACTCGTCAAAAAAATTCATTATGCCGTGCGCTGTCTCCAGAAATAACTCGTCACCTGTAATCTGGTATGCCGTCACGTACACGTCCAGCATTCGGGCATTCTCTTCCAGCATTTTTTCGAAATGCGGGATAGTCCAATCTTCAGTTGCCGAATAACGAAAGAACCCGCCTGCTTCGTGATCATAAATGCCGAACCTGCGACCCTCGGCAATCCCGGCAGTCCGCATCTTCCGCAGACTATCGACGGCGGCATCAACCAATTCCTGACGACCTGAAGTGATCCCTTCCTCGAGTAAAAGCGACAAGGTAGCGGGATACAGGAATTTTGGCTCACTTCCAAATCCTCCGTGACGTTTATCATAGGACGCGATCGCGGCATCGATTACGAGCTCGATCATTGCTTTGGAAACCGTCGGCGATTGCTCTGTTTTGCTGTTGTCTCTTCGTTCCAACGACCTTGTTGAAATTGCCTGTTCGATCCTTTCGCGATCCGATTTCAAGCTGTCGGCTATTTGCCGAACAGCCTCTTTGAATTGATCAGGAGGAAGATAAGTACCGCCGGTAATTAAATTCCCTTTGGAATCGAGAAATGCCGTTGTAGGCCAGCCGCCAAGGTTGTAACGGTCGTTGATATCGGGACGCAGGTCACTGTCGACCAGTATCGGAATGAAATTGCTGTTTATTAATCCAATGGTTTCTGGATCAGCATCGCTGGTGTTAACCATTACGTCGCACCAGTGACACCATGAAGCGGTGATTCGTAACAGGATGGGTTTATCCTCGGCTGACGCGCGGTTAAACGCATCCGACCCCCATTGATTCCAGTTTATCGACATAAACAAGCCTCCATTTAGCTACCTTCAGTAAATCAGCAAATCAATAGCAAGCAAACCATTAACAATTGCGTTCGGGTTGACATTTCCAGCGTCTTCGAAATCTGGCCACAAGCATCATCAAACCCCGCACGATATCGGGTATAATCGGGTATAATATCGGGTATGAAATCCAAAAAATTCGACCCCCTGGGTATTAAGGTTTCCTATGAAACCCTGCAATTGATTTCAGAAATTGATGAATTCAAAGGAAAATGGGAGCTGCTGAAAACGCTGTCGCCTGAAAGATTGCTAGCTCTGCGCCATGTGGCTACAGTCGAGAGCATAGGATCGTCAACCAGAATCGAAGGCGTTAAGTTAACTGACCAGCAGGTAGAGAGCTTATTAGCAAACCTGCAAAGATATTCCTATAACTCTCGCGATGAACAAGAAGTTGCTGGATATGCTGAGGCAATGGAATTCATTTATGAAACATGGGAGTCTCTTTCTTTAACGGAAAATCATATAAAACAGCTTCATTCTATTTTGCTCAAATACAGTTTTAAAGATGAGCATCATAGAGGCGAATACAAAAAGCTTGCCAACAATGTCGTTGCTTATGATTCTGAAGGAAGAGAGATCGGCGTTATATTCGAAACTATTTCACCTTTTCAAACGCCATTCGAAATGCAGCGCCTGGTTGACTGGACCAACCAGGCTTTAACCGAAAAACCTTTTCATTGTTTGTTAACGATCGCGGCATTCATTGTCAGGTTTTTACAGATTCATCCTTTTCAGGATGGAAATGGAAGAGTTTCGCGCATTCTAACGACCCTGCTGCTTTTGCGATCTGGCTATCCGTACGTGATTTATGCCTCGCTTGAAAGCATTATCGAGGAGAATAAAGACCTCTATTATGCCTCTTTACGCAAAACTCAACGAACACTGAAAGATAACTATACTGACTGGGACTCCTGGATAACCTTCTTTCTTCGCTGTTTGAAAAAGCAAAAGGATAATCTTACGGCCAAACTTGAACGCGAACGGATTTTGGCCCAGGCGCTGCCGAAATTATCAATGATGATTATCTCATTGCTGAAAGACCACGAGCGTTTATCTATTTCTGATCTTGAAAAATTGACAGCCGCGAACAAAAACACATTGAAGGTACGTCTGAGAGAACTAGTTAACTCCGGATATGTAACTAAACAGGGCAAGGCGAGGGCCACGTGGTACGTTCTGAATCCTGCAGTCTGGCACTAAGAACACAAGAACCGCACTGTCGACGCTTCCTCGATATTTTATCCGAATAAAGAAATCCATCGCCAGAGGCGATGGTTTGAGTAAGGGGTAACTTAGCCGGAGAAATTCGGGGTCAGGAGTCACGTCCCGGGCATCAGCCATTGGGAAACCGATACCCGAGATAAAATCGTCGCCAAAGGGCGAAAACTGAAAAGATCTAGACGCTGAACGAACTGCCGCAGCCGCAACTGCCGGTTGCATTTGGATTGCTAAATGTGAAACCGGAACCCATTACGCTGTTCACGTAATCGATTTCGACGCCGTTCAGATATTGACCGCTGAGCGGATCAACAAAAACTCTCAGACCGTTAACTTCAATGATGTTGTCGCCGGTCTGCGATTCTTCTTCTATATTCAGCGAATAAGAAAATCCCGAGCACCCACCTGGCACTACGCGAACTCGAAGACCAGCGCCTTCGGATATTCCTTCATTCGCGATAAATTTTTTGACTTCTGCCGCGGCGGCTTCTGTAACTGACAAATTGATAGCAGTAGCTGTAGACATCGCTTAAAAAAGCTCCTTTCCTCGATAACAACGGCTCGACTGGCTTGTCCATTTCCAGTCACAGCAATAATGCAAATTCATTCCAAATTCAATGATAGCTTAGCAGTTCAATTAACAAAAGGAAGGTTGACTGTGCCACGCACGATCAGGGTTTGTCAACGGAAAAGTGGCCGGTCCGCGAAATCGCCAGCAAGCCTTTTTATTCCAATATTTAACAAAGAGCATTCAATCAAGCCACTCGTTTTGCGGAATTACGTGGATGAGAGACACTTTTCCTTTTCCATTCAGTAATTTATAGGCAATAATTGCGATTTTTACGATAACGCATTCAGAATTGAGAACTCGCCTCGTCTTTCTTTTTTATGTCGCCTTTCAGATGTTCATCGAACCAGCCGATTATGCGCTGATGGAAATCCTTTGCCTCTTCGACTGTGCTGGTCGGCATTCCGTGTCCACCGTAAGTGTAGCTGACCCATTCGACTTCTTTATCCAGACGGCGCATTGCGTAATACATCTCCATCAACTGGCGCGGAGGTACGTTTGAATCCTCTTCACCGCAAATTAGCAACAGGGGAGTCTTGATTCGATCTGCAAAGAAGATCGCTGAATGCTGGATATATTTTTCCGGCGCTTGCCATAGCGTTGCGCCGATGCGGTCCTGACTCTTTTCAGGTGCGTGGATGTTGCGAACGCCAAAACGAGGACTGTCGGTATAGAAACTAATCATATCAACTTTGCCGGAAATGTTGACAGCGGCCTTGAAACGATTGGTCTGAGTGATCAAAAGATTTGTTGCGTAACCGCCATAGCTCGTCCCCATTACGCCTAACCTCTCCAGATCGGTCACTCCCATTTCGATCAATTTGTTGGCGGCAGCAGTGACGCCTTTAACCCACGATTCACCGGGATGACCAATTTCCAGATTGACCGATGGCTGAACGACTACATAACCGTTTGCCGCCAAGACGTTGAGAGTTCCATTGTAGGTATCGTCAAAGAACTGCTCGTAGAGATTAAAGACAGTAGGATACTTTTTGCCGGTCTGAAAATCAGGCGGATAGTACACAACGCCATAAAGTTTGTTTCCATCGGCATCAAGATAAGAAATCAAATCAGTTTTGCCGAGTTTCTTCTCTTTCAATTGCGGATTCGCGTCGGTCAATTTGTGAATATTCTTCAAATTGGCATCGGCCGCGTAGAGATCACCAGGATGATTACCGTCCGCAGTATTGAATACGAATGTGCTGCCGTCTTTCGACAACTGGAATCCGGAATGAAGTTGTGAATCCTTCAACAACTCTTCCATCTGTTTCGTCTTTACGTTGTAACGGTAGATTCCACGCTCCCACTTAGTTCGCGAGGCATACGAAAGATAAATCCCGCTGGCATCCGGAGTCCATTCCAGAACCTGATACCTTGGAGACTCTTTATCTTCCTCGTTCGTTTTAAGGAAGAGTTCTTTCGCTCCAGAATTCGTGTCTATTAACCAGAGACCTTCCTTGTTTGAGGCGATAAGCCAATCACCTTTATGGCTGAGGCGGACAGCGCTGAAGCTCTCTTTAGCTTTGTCGGCAGATTTTTCAGCATCTGGCTTAGCGCCGCTTGCGTCATCTTTGGTTTGCGAGCCTTTTTTGCCGGTAAGCTGCCTGGGCTCCCTGTCATCAATTGATGCGACGAAGATGTTCCCGCCTTTGCTATACGCATAGTGGCGACCATCGCGAGACCAGATCAGATTAACGCCCTTGGTCGATTTAACAATTGTTCTAGGCTGCCCGCCGAGAGGGAGAATCTCGACTTCGTTTTCAGTGCCCGAAATGACGTCGTAATCGGTCTTTCTGGTGATGTCGTGATTGAAAGCGAGGAATGTACCATCTTCACCCAGACTGTAAGAACTGATGCGATCTTCCGGCAAAACGGTACGTGTCTGACCGCTCTTTACATCATAAGCAACAAGAGATCGAACCGATGATAGCCGTCTTAAATCATCCCAGGCGAGAAACGGCTCTTTGCTGGAATGTACGACGATGCGGGCATTGGTTTCGTAATCGAACTGAGCTTTGGCTTTCTTGCGCCATTCGGTTGAATGCAGAGTCAGAAAAATCTGCGAACCATCAGCAGACCATTCCATATCGCTGTTCTCTGCAGCATACCATCCGTCGGGAAGAGCTATGGTTCGAAACTGATTCGTTGCTCGGTCCCAGATTCGCGGCTCGAACACATCACCTTTGAGTACCATCATCGCTAAATGATTGCCGTCAGGCGACCATTTCAGATTGCGAACCTGCTCTTTGTGTGGAAAGAGCTTTTGGGTCTTTGCAGTCTGCGTATCGATAATCAGAACGTCGGTGACAGCAGGCGCTATATAGGTGGGATCGCCAAATCGCGCATTATCGATTCCGATTCGGTCGTGAAGAGAGGCTGTCGTCGCAGCCAGCCAGTGCCCATCATTGCTGAGGCTGGCAGCATTGACGTTGGACACGTCAAGCATGTCATCAAACGTGAAAGTGGACCAGTCCGATTTTGCCGTTTGCCTGCCAAATGAGCCTACCGGTAATAGCGACAGTGCAGTGATCAGGGTTACGATCACAAAGATTAGATAGCGTTTGTTTGAATGACGCATGACATCATCCTCCAGAAGATTCTTGATTATCGATTTGAGTGAGTTGTTTGGGAACGCCAAAGATTCTAGCAGATCTGGTATAAATTGTTCCCAATATTCCTATGGGCAGGAGGAAAAATGAAAAGAATCATCGTCTATGTCAGCGGTGGAATGGTTCAGGATGTTGTCTCCGATTCAGAGGGTATCGAAGTAATGGTAGTTGATTACGACGTTGAAAAAGACTGCGGTGTTGTTGAGCGTGAATTTGAAACGGTGAGAAAAGACAGGCAGCAATTCGGCCGTACACTTGATATGATCGAAGAGTTAGGTGATTGACACAATTTGTTTTCTTGTTGAGCTCTACGCAATCGATTATTATTTTTCATTAAGAATTCGCTGGAGAAGCTAAGCAGGAGCATTTAATTTGGCGCGAGCGGCCGAAGTTAAGAGAACAACATCAGAGACGGACATCGCCGTCAGCATCAATCTTGATGGCAGCGGGAAGTCGAGCATCGATACGGGAATACCTTTTCTGGATCATATGCTGTCGCTGTTTGCCAGACACGGTCTGTTTGATCTAACCATTAAATGCAAAGGCGATTTGCAAATTGACTCTCATCACACGGTTGAAGACACCGCGATTACGTTCGGTCAGGCCTTCCTGAAAGCTCTCGGCGATAAACACGGAATCGTTCGGTATGGAGTTTCTTATGTTCCGATGGATGAGACTCTGGTTCGAGCCGTGTGTGATCTATCGGGCAGAGCTTTTCTGGTTTATCACGTCACAAACACACGAGATAAAATTGGCAATTTCGACGTGGAAATGGCAGAGCACTTTTGGCATTCATTTGCTCAAGCCGCGCAGTGCAACCTCCATATAGAATTGTTATACGGGCGAAACCAGCATCATATTCTGGAAGGTATCTGGAAAGCCTCATCCAAAGCTCTCTCGCAAGCCGTTCAAATAAACGAGCGCATTACCGGCGTTCTGTCCACAAAGGGAACACTCTAATAATATTTAGCAATGA